>JBEPVP010000041.1:0-20820 GCA_041690935.1 Rhodanobacter sp. | reverse complement strand
CCCTAGCACCTCCCAAAACCACCCACCCCCCCCCCCACTACCGCCGCTCCTACAGGAAAGACTCAGGGTGCGCTGACGCCCAGCAACTCCACTTCAAACACCAGCGAGGCATTCGGCGGAATGTCGTCGCCGGCGCCGCGGGCGCCGTAACCGAGCGACGCGGGAATCAGCAGGATGCGCTTGCCGCCCACCCGCATGCCGGCCACGCCCTGGTCCCAGCCGGCGATCACGCTGCCCTGGCCGAGCATGAAGGAAAACGGTTCGCCGTGATCGCGCGAGCTGTCGAACTTCTTGCCGTGCTTGTCCTTGGCGCTGTCGTCGTACAGCCAGCCGGTGTAGTGCACCTGCACGACCATGCCGTCTTTCGCCTCGGCGCCGGTGCCGACGGTCTGCTCGATGGTGGTGAGCTTGTCCACCTGTCCGGTGGCCTGTGCCGGTGGCGCGGCGGTGCAGGCGGCGAGGGTGAATACGGCGAGCAGGGGCAGCAACCAGCGCATGGGATGACTCCGTGGGATGTGAAGTGAAGCGGCGATTATCCGGCAAACAGCATGGTGAATACGAAGCGGCGGCGGGGCGCCGGCGCGACGGGCGAAATGTCGGCCGTCAGGGCTGCGGATCCAACGCCTGCCGATGCTCATTGCGCGCTGCCTGCCAGACTTCGCGCGCCGCGTCGGCGTTCATCAGCATGATGCCCACGCCGACGACCACATCCGGCCATACCGAATGAGTGAAGGCGATGACGCCGCCGGCGAGCACGATCGCGATGTTGGCGAAGACGTCGTTGCGTGCCGACAGAAACGCGGCGCGGGTCAGGCTGCCGCTGTGGTGACGAAAGCGCATCAGCATCATGGCGCAGCCGAAGTTGACCACCAGCGCGCCGAGACCGGTCAGGGTCAGCGGAATCGGCGCCGGCGGTACCGGCAGATGGAACTTGCTCCACAGCGCCCACAGCGTGGCGAGCGCCGGCACCAGCAGGATCACCGCCAGCGCCATGCCCACGCGTGCTCGCGCTTTGAGACTCCAGCCCAGCGCGAGCAGGATCAGCAGATTGACCGACGCGTCCTCCAGGAAATCCACGCTGTCGGCAAACAGCGACACCGATCCGATCGCCAGCGCCACGGCAAACTCGATGCCGAAGTAGCCCAGGTTGAGCAGCGCCACGGCCAGCACGACCCGGCGCAATGCGGTATCCGGTGCAGCCGCGGGCGCGGGCATAGCCGCTCAGTTCACGGTTTCAGCGGCGACCATGCGCTTGACCGGGTCGACGGCTACCGCATCGACATCGTTCATCAGCTGCAGCTGGCCGTCCTGGATCAGGCATTGCAGGCGCATGCCACGCTGCAGGAGCGCGACGAGTTCGGCGACGGTGCTGGCGGGAATGTCGAGCACGCTGAGGTTCCGGTTGCGGCTGAGCGACGCGCCGATCTTGTTCCACCAGATCTCGGCGGTGTTGCCGCCGTAGCTGATCACCACCACCTGGCGCGAACGGCCGCAGGCCTTGCGGATGCGGGTCTCGTCCGGCTGGCCGACCTCGATCCACAGTTCGATCTCGTCGGTGTACGCCTTGCGCCACAGCGCCGGCTCGTCCTCGTCGCTGATGCCCTTGCCGAACTCCAGCCGCTCGTCCGCATACAGCGCGAACGCGAGCAGCCGCACCATCAATCGCTCCTCGGTTTCCGACGGATGCCGCGCCAGGGTCAGCGTATGGGTGGCGTAATAATGCCGATCCATGTCGCTGACCTGGAGTTCGACCTTGTAGATGGTGGAGTTGAGTGCCATGAGGGTGTCTCGAGATAGCAACCAGTCATTGTACCTGTTGACTTGGCATCTCGGCCGTTTCCGCGGATGGCGTTCTATCGCGAAGGCTTTCGATTTCCTGCCCGAGAGCCTGGGGCGTTCTTACCCTGGCCTTTATCCCGATGGGTGAATACCCCAAAGAGTTTCGCCCGCCCGTGGAGGGCGGGTTGCTGCGTGGCCAGGGGGAACGTAATCAGGCTGAGGCGACGGCAGTCGCGTGGGCGGGCTCTCCTTGTCGCAGGAACAAGTCCTGCGCGCTTGCGTGTAGATAGGCGTGGACGATGCACCGAAAAGCTACATGGTGATGATCACTTTCAGTGCCTTGGTCTCGGCCGCGCGGCCGAAGGTGTCGTAGGCGTCGAGGATCTGGTCCAGCGTGAAGTGATGCGTGATCAGCCGGGTCGGGTCGATCTTCTTCGATTGCACGGTCTTCAGCAGCATCGGCGTAGTCACCGTATCGACCAGTCGCGTGGTGATGGTGATGTTATGCGACCACAGCCGTTCGAGATGAAGGTCGACCTTCTTGCCATGCACGCCGACATTGGCGATGACGCCGCCCGGAGCGATCAGATCCTGGCAAAGCTCGAAGGTGGCCGGCACGCCGACGGCCTCGATTGCCGTATCGACGCCGCGGCCGCCGGTCAGCGCCATGACCTTTTCGGTGGCCTTGCCGTCCGCGCTGTTGATCATCTGCGTGGCGCCGAACTTTCGGGCGATGTCGAGACGATTGTTGTCGAGGTCGATCATGATGATCGCGGCCGGCGAGTACAGCTGCGCCGTGAGCAGTGCGGCCAGGCCGATCGGGCCGGAACCCACGATCGCCACCGTCGAGCCCGGCGCGACCTTGCCGTTGAGTACGCCGCATTCGAAGCCGGTCGGCAGGATGTCGCTCAGCATAACAAGCGCCTCTTCGTCCGCGCCTTCCGGAATCGGGTAGAGACTGGTGTCGGCATGTGGTGTGCGCACGAACTCGGCCTGGGTGCCGTCGATCTCGTTGCCCAGGATCCAGCCACCGGTAGTGCAATGCGAGTACATGCCGCGCCGGCAGTAGTCGCACTTGCCGCAGGCCGAGACGCACGAGATCAGCACGCGGTCACCGACGTGAAACGCCGTCACGCCCGCACCGACCGCGTCAATAATGCCGACGCCCTCGTGGCCGAGGATGCGGCCCGGTGCGCAAGTCGCCACGTCGCCCTTGAGAATATGCAGGTCGGTGCCGCAGATGGTCGTCTTGACCATTTTCACGATCGCGTCGCCGGGCGCCTGAAGCGTGGGCTTCGGGCGGTCTTCCAACACTTTCGCTCCCGACCCGCGATAAACCAATGCTTTCATGACGTACCCCTGCAAATGTTGTGGCGACTTTGACAGATCGATTCCGGCGACGTGGCCGTTGATGGAGTCTGACGAATCATTCCAGCGACCCTTGGAAATGGTCGGAGAACAAGACGATCAGAGTTTCCTGCGTTGCCATAGCGAAGCTGCAGCAACAAAACGGTGACTCAATCGCCCGTTGCATTTTCGCTTCGAGCAGACTGAAGCGCTTCAGCACTGTGCTGACTTGGGTAACCCATCACGAGTCCGACCGCTTCCAGCGTGTTGAACGTGATCGAAGCGGCCACGAACAAAGTGGATTGTCGTGATGGCCGTTGCAGGCTCATGAACAACACATCTTCAGCTTCTTGTGATGAAAGCAAGGTAAAGCTGAGCCTACTGGTTTCTCAGACACCCACATGTTCCGCTGGAAGACGAAAGTCCCTCCCGGACCAGGCGAAGTGAGAAGGACCTCTGCCGTTTCCATGCAACGAAGGCGGTATGGCATCGCGCATTACACTGGCCGCTGCCATGACCGCGTCCACCCCATCGTTCACCCGCGACGCCCGCGCCAGCACCGTGCATCTGCCGCCCGGCACATGGGTGACGGTGCTGGATGCGCTGTGCGCGCACTTCGCCACGATCAGCCGCGAGCAGTGGCTGGATCGCATCGCGCGCGGACGGGTGCTGGATGCGCGCGGCATGGCGATCACGCCGCAGACGCCGTATCGGGAAGGCGTGCGCATTCACTACTACCGCGAGGTCATCGACGAGCTGCCGATACCGTTCGTCGAAACCGTGCTGCATATCGATGCGGATCTGGTGGTGGCGGACAAGCCGCACTTTCTGCCGGTGACGCCGGCGGGCGGCTTTGTCGAGCAGAGCCTGCTGCGGCGGCTGATCCGTCGGCTGGACAATCCCGCGCTGGTGCCGCTGCACCGGATCGATCGGGCGACGGCGGGGCTGGTGCTGTTTTCGGCGAACCCGGCCAGCCGGGCGGCGTATCAGGCGCTGTTTCGCGAGCGCCAAATCGACAAGCGTTACGAGGCGCTGGCGCCGCCGTTGCCGGGGCAGACGTTCCCGCTGCGGCGCTGCTCGCGCATCGTGGCGGGCGAACCGTTCTTCCGCATGCAGGAAGTGGACGGCGAGTCCAACAGCGAGACGCGGATCGAAGTGATCGAGCGCGGCGAAAGATATTGGCGCTACGCGCTGTTTCCGGTCACCGGGCGCAAGCATCAGCTGCGTGTACACATGGCCGCGCTGGGTGCACCGATCGCCAACGACACGCTGTATCCGGCGCTGGCCGAAGCGGCGGCCGACGACTACGCGCGGCCATTGCAACTGCTGGCGCACAGCCTGGCGTTTGTCGACCCGCTGTCCGGCGCGCCGCGGCGATTCGAGAGCCGGTGGAGGTTGGCAACGGATAGGGATATTTGATTGCGGCTCATGCCTCGAAGTCAGGCTACTCATCCGTTCGCCTCGGACCCGGTCCGGGAGTGAACGGAGATTTTTTTGGCTGACTGAGTGTCGACACTGAGCCGAATGGCACTGCTTAAGGCCGATCCCGCAAGGGCTCGTCATTCCCGCGAAAGCGGGAATCCAGTGATTTTGAAGAGTTGGGATTGGAGCACAAGCCACTGGATCCCCGCTTTCGCGGGCATGACGACACGTAAGCGCCATTCGACACTGATCCGCTCGTGGCTTGGTCCGTGCCCTCGGAATAACCACCCGCCGCCATTCCACGCTATCTTCCACCGCAGCATCCATCCCGGGGGAGAACCATTCGTGAATGCACAACCCATGTCCAGCGCCACACCGCGCACCGAGTTGACCGTACGCGGGCTGATCATCGGCATCGTGATCACCCTGGTGTTTACCGCCGCCAACGTGTTCTTTGGCCTCAAGGCCGGCCTGACCTTCGCCACCTCGATCCCGGCGGCGGTGATCTCGATGGCGATATTGCGCGGGTTCAAGAATTCGACGATCCAGGAAAACAACATCGTGCAGACGATTGCCTCGTCGGCGGGCACGCTGTCGGCGATCATCTTCGTGTTGCCGGGCCTGGTGATGATCGGCTGGTGGAACGGCTTTCCGTTCTGGGTGACGTTCGGCATCTGCGCCACAGGCGGCATTCTGGGTGTGATGTATACGATCCCGCTGCGCCGCGCGCTGGTCACCGACTCCGACCTGCCGTATCCCGAAGGCGTGGCCTGCGCCGAGGTGCTGAAGGTAGGCGGCGGCGACGATTCGGAGTCGTCGGCCGAGGAGAGCAGCAAGTCGGGATTGCTGGCGGTGGCCGCTGGCACGATCGTCTCGGCGGTGTTCGCGATCGTGGTGGCCACGAAGATTTTCGCCAGCGACGTGGCGCAATATTTCCACATCGGCGACCGCGGCGCAGCGACTGGCTACGACTTCAGCCTGTCCTTCGCGTTGCTGGCGGTGGGTCATCTGGTCGGCCTGTGGGTCGGTCTCGCCATGCTGCTGGGCGCGCTGATCGCATGGGGCTGGGCGGTGCCGCATTACACGATGCTGGCCGCGGCGACCGGTGCCGCCGCGGATGTGGCGCAGGCGGCGTGGAGCACCAAGGTACGCTTTCTAGGTGCCGGCACGATCGGCGTGGCCGCGATCTGGACGCTGGCCAAGCTGGTCAAGCCGGTGATCAGCGGACTGCGTTCGGCGATGGCGGCTTCGCACGTGCGCAAATCCGGGCAGGGCGCCCTGCTGCCGCGCACCGAGCAGGACATGCCGATCGGCATCGTCGGGCTGATCAGCCTGATCTGCCTGCTGCCGATCGCGTGGCTGCTGGGCAACTTCGGTATCGCCACCGGGCTGGGTGAGCATCTGTGGCTGCTGGTGATCGGTGGGCTGATCTTCGTGGTGGTGATGGGCTTCCTCGTCTCCGCGGTGTGCGGCTACATGGCCGGCCTGATCGGCTCGTCCAACAGTCCACTGTCCGGCGTCGGCATTCTGGTGGTGATCATTGCCGCGTTGCTGCTGGTGGCGACGGTGCAGTCGCAACTACCGGTCAGCGCGGGCAAGGGGCTGGTCGCGTTTGCGCTGTTCATCACCTCGGTGGTGTTTTCGGTGGCGACCATCGCCAACAACAACCTGCAGGATCTGAAAACCGGCCAGCTGGTCGACGCCACGCCGTGGAAGCAGCAGGTGGCGCTGGTGATCGGCGTGCTGGTGGGCGCGGCGGTGATCCCGCCGGTACTGGATCTGCTGAACAAGGCGTATGGTTTCGCAGGCATGCCCGGCGTCGATCCGGCGGTGGCGCTGGCCGCGCCGCAGGCGGGCCTGATTTCCGCGCTGGCGCAGGGCGTGATCCAGGGCAATATCGACTGGAGCCTGATCATCCTCGGTGGCGTGATCGGCGTGGTCCTCATCGTGATCGATGCGCTGCTCGGCCGCTTCAGCAAGTCCGCCGCGTTGCCGCCGCTGGCGGTGGGCCTGGGCATCTACCTGCCGACCTCCACCACGCTGATGATCGTGGTCGGCGCCGTGGTCGGCTGGTATTTCGACCAACGCGCCGAGCGTAGCTCCCGGCCCGAAGCGACCAGGCAACTCGGCGTGTTGCTGGCCTCGGGCATGATCGTGGGTGAGAGCATTATCGGCGTGGTCATCGCGGCCATCGTGGTGTTTTCCGGCAAGAGCGCACCGCTGGCGCTGGTCGGCCCAGGTTTCGGCATGGCGGCGATCTGGATTGGCGGCATCGCGTTCGTCGCCGTCAACGTGGCGCTGTATCGGTGGGTGGCCGGGCTGGGACGGACGTCGACGGCGGGCTGATGAAGGGGCGGCAACGCGCACTGAATCGTTGTCGCGCACTTTCCATGTGGTGGCGCGATACTGGCGGCCCCCCCGGCCGGGCAACTCGCCCGGTCGCCACCACAGCGAGGTGACTCTCATGTTGGATTGGCTGCAATACCGCAAGGAGCTGCTGGGCAGGATCGGCGAGGTCGGCAAACTCAGCCCGGATACGCTGAAGGGCTACCAGACCCTGTCTGGTGCAAACGAGAAGACCGGCCACCTGGACGCGAAGACCCGCCAGCTGATCTCGCTGGCCGTGGCGGTCACCACGCGCTGCGACGGCTGCATCACGGTGCACGTCGGCGAGGCGCTGAAGCACGGCGCGACGCGCGAGGAAATCGCCGAGGCGCTTGGCGTGGCCGTGGCGATGAATGCCGGCGCTGCGCTGGTGTATTCCGCCCGTGCGATGGACGCGGTCGAGCAACACAGCAGCAGTTGAGTTCACCGGCAGCCACGTACAATGCCGCCATCGTTTCATTGTTGAAGACATGACGTGACTGCTGCCGGATTCTTCGCCACCGCGCCCGATATGGCGCTGGCGGCCCTGTTTGTGCCCTTCGAATCGGCGCAGTTGTCGCTGCCGGCGGATGGCCGCGCGCTGTTCCTGCGCGCCCGCGCGGGCATGCGCCTGCGCGAGATGGCGCAGCCGGGTTGGTTGTGCGAACAGGGCTTCATGCCGTTTGCCGATGAGCTGGATCGCAACGGCTTGCGCGTGGGCGAGCCGGGCGTGGATGAACGCTTTCCGCTGGTGCTGGTCCTGCCGCCGCGCCAGCGCGACGAGGCGCGTGCGCTGTTTGCGCGCGCGCTGCAACATACCGCGCAGGGCGGCACCCTGCTCGCCAGCATGCCGAATGCCGAAGGCGCCAAGTCGGGCGAGGCGGACCTGGTGAAACTTGCCGGTGCCGTGCAGCATCTCTCCAAGCACAAGTGTCGGGTGTTCTGGAGCACGCCGGGCGCGGCTGACATCGATCAGGGCGTGCTGCTCGAATGGCTGGCACTGGACACGCCGCGCGCGATCGTCGACGGCTATGTCAGCCGTCCCGGTCTGTTCGCCTGGGATCGCATCGACCGCGCGTCGGCGCTGCTGGCCGCGCAGCTGCCGCATGATCTGCAGGGTCGCGTGGCCGATCTCGGCGCCGGTTACGGCTACCTCGCCAGCCAGGTCATCGCGCGTTGCCCGCAGGTCGGCGAGGTCGACCTGTACGAGGCCGAGGCGCGCGCGCTGGAGCCGGCGCGGATCAATTTGGCGCGGGCGCAGCACGCATGTGGACGTGAGGTGGCTGTGGCGATTCACTGGCACGACGTCACTCGCGGCCTGACGCGGCGCTACGACGCCATCGTCAGCAATCCACCGTTCCACCAGGGCCGTGCCGACCTGCCCGAACTGGGCCGCGCGTTCATCACCAGCGCGGCCGATGCGCTGGCGCCGGATGGACGGCTATTCCTCGTGGCAAACCGGCATCTGCCGTATGAAGCGATCCTGGCCGCGCGTTTTCGCGACGTGCACACGCTGATGACACAAGAAGGATTCAAGGTGATCGAGGCGGTTGGGGTCAAACCATGAAACTGGTCAATCCATGAAACTAATCAAGCCATGAAACTAGTCAAGCTAATCGCGAACCTGGGCTACGGCAGCCGCAAGGATGTGACGCAGTTGTTCCGCTCCGGCCGCATCACCGACGCGGCTGGCGAGGTGTTGTACGCCGATGACGTGGTGGCGTACGAGACCATCCGCGTCGACGACGAACCACTCGATCCGCCGCCGGGCCTGGTGCTGATGATGAACAAGCCGCTCGGCATCACCTGTTCGCGCAAGGATCCGGGCCGGGTCGTGTATGACCTGTTGCCGCCGCGCTACAACGTGCGCTCGCCGGTGCTGTCCAGCGTGGGCCGGCTCGATCGAGACACTAGCGGCCTGCTGCTGTTCACCGACGACGGCGCGCTGCTGCACCGGATCATTGCGCCGAAGGCGCAGGTGGCCAAGGTCTATGAGGCCACGCTGGCGCAGGACCTGTGCGGCGACGAAGGCGCGCTGTTCTCCAGCGGAACCATGATGCTGGAAACCGAGAAGGAGCCGCTGGCCCCGGCGACGCTTGAGCTATTGGGCCCGCGCCACGCGCGGCTCACCGTCACCGAAGGCCGCTATCACCAGGTACGCCGGATGTTCGCCGCCGCCGGCAACCACGTCGAGACGCTGCAGCGGATTTCGGTCGGCAGCCTCACACTGGGCGAGCTGCCGCTGGGCGAATGGCGCGCGCTGGATGCCGCCGAAGTCGCGTTGATCTTCACGCCGTAGGGCGGGCACGGGCCCGCCGGCTTTTCGTTGTGGCCTGGAGCGGCGGGCAGTGCCTGCCCGACCAGGCGTGCGAACCTACAGCATGTGCACCGCAGTGGGAATCGTCGCGCCGAACCACTTGTGCCGTTCGTCGCGACAGCTCGGGCTGCCCATCGCGTACTTGCGGCAGATCGTGGGGCGATCCTCGTAGATGGTGCAGCCGAACGTATTCGGATCGACCGCGGCGCACCAGCCGTCTTCGCCCTTGGCCAGGGTTTCCATGCCGTGGGCGTCACGATCGATCAGCCATTCCGGCACGTGATCTTCCGGCATCAGCACCACGGTAAGGCGGCAGCAGACTGCTTCGCAGGTCGAGCACTGCACGCTGGGGTCGACGCTTTCGGCGTAGGGATCGGGGAGATTGTTCACTCGTCAGCATGACAGCGCCGGCATGAACGCTTTGTTGTCGTGACGGGTCAGCCTGACTTGTCGCGCCACAGCGCCTGCCAGCCATCGGTGCCGAGCCGTTGCAGCGTCTCGATATTGCGCCGGTAGATGCTGTCGGTATCGCTCATCACTTCCATCGCGCGCTCGATGCTCGATTCGCGCAGCAGATGCAGGGTCGGATACGGCGAGCGGTTGCTGAAGTTCTCGATGGCGTCGGACGCGCTGTCGGCAAACTGGTAGTCGGGATGGAAGCTGGCGACCTGCCACTCGCCTTCCAGTCCCAGCGTCTGCACCGCCGCGTCGGCGACATCGAGGAAGTCGTTGTAGTCGAGAAAATCGGTGAGCACGAACGGATGGATCAGCAGGCCGGTTTCGCATTCGTCCGGGGTCAGCGCATTGAGCGACTGCAGCTCGCCGCAGAGGTCGTCGAGCAGCGCGTCGGTGTCGTGCGCCTGGCTCACGCGCAGGCGCAGCTTGCCCTGCACCTGCGGCGCACGGGCGAACGGACACAGGTTGAGTCCGATTACTGCGCGCTCCAGCCAGCGCGTAGTGGCGGCGAGGTAGGCTGCGTCCTCGGGTAAGGCGTCGGCGTTGAGGTTGGAGGGGGAAGACGTGTCGTTCATGCGGGTTCCGGGAATGGCTGGCGGCGCCGACTATAGCGCCAAGGGCCAGTGGGTCCCGCAGCTTCACAGGGCGGGCACTGCCCGCCGCCATGCATCGCAACGAAAGTCGGCGGGCGGTGCCCGCCCTACCGAAGCGGCTCTTGCATGCGGCGACTCATGCCCGGATATAAGCTCAATCGCCCCATCAAGCTGCCGGCCATGTTCGATCTCCACTTCGACAACGCATTCGTACGCGAGTTGCCCGCTGATCCGGAGCAGGGCGCGCGCTTGCGCCAGGTCGAAGGCGCGCTGTATTCGCGCGTCGAGCCCACCCCGGTGGCCGCGCCGCGCCTGCTGGTGCATTCGGCCGAGATGGCGACGGTGCTGGGCTTCAGCGAGGCGGATGTCGCCACGCCCGAGTTTGCCCAGCTGTTCGGCGGAAATACGCTGCTCGACGGCATGCAGCCGTATGCGGCGAACTACGGCGGGCATCAGTTCGGCCATTGGGCGGGGCAGCTCGGCGATGGGCGAGCGATCTCGCTGGGCGAAGTCATCAACACTGCCGGCGAGCGCTGGGAACTGCAGCTGAAAGGCGCCGGCCTGACCCCGTATTCGCGCGGTGCGGATGGTCGCGCGGTGCTGCGCTCATCGGTGCGCGAGTTCCTGTGCAGCGAGGCAATGCATCACCTGGGCGTGCCGAGCACGCGCGCGCTGAGTCTGGTCGATACCGGCGAACCAGTCGTGCGCGACATGTTCTACGACGGCCATGCCGCGCCGGAGCCGGGCGCGATCGTCTGCCGCGTGGCGCCCTCATTCATCCGCTTCGGCAATTTCGAATTGCCTGCCTCGCGCGGAGACACGGCAACGCTGCAGCAGCTGGTCGATTTCACCATCCGCCGCGATTTTCCGGAGCTGGACGGGCAGGGCGAGGCGCTGTACGCCGAATGGTTTGCACGGGTGTGCGAGCGCACCGCCACGATGATCGCGCACTGGATGCGTGTCGGCTTCGTGCATGGCGTGATGAACACCGACAACATGTCGATCCTCGGCCTTACCATCGACTACGGCCCGTACGGCTGGGTCGACAACTACGATCCCGCATGGACTCCGAACACCACCGACGCACAGCGCCGGCGCTACCGCTTCGGCCAGCAGCCGGATGTGGCGTGGTGGAATCTGAGCCGTCTGGCCGGCGCGCTGGCGCCACTGTTTGCCGATGTTGCGCCGCTGCAGGCCGGGCTGGATCGCTATGCGGCTAGCTATGCCCTGGCGGACCGCGCGAATATCGCCGCCAAGCTCGGCCTGGCTGCATGCCGCGATGACGACGTGGCGCTGATGCAGTCGTTGCAGGCCTTGATGCAGCAGGCCGAGATCGACATGACGCTGTGGTTTCGCGCGCTGGCCGAGGTCGATGTGCAGGCACCGACGCTGGCACCGATGCACGACGCGTTCTACGACGAAGCGAAACGACGCGAGGCGGCGCCGGCGCTCAACGACTGGCTGGCCCGTTACGCCGCGCGCCTCGCCGATGATCCGCAGTCAGCCGCGCAGCGGCACGAACGCATGCGCGCGGCGAACCCACGCTATGTGCTGCGCAACTATCTGGCGCAGCAGGCGATCGATCGGGCCGAGCAGGGCGACGCCAGCGGCATCGCCGAATTGCTCGACGTGATGCGCCGCCCGTATGACGACCAGTCCGGCCGTGAGAGCTATGCGCAGAAGCGGCCGGACTGGGCGCGGCACAAGGCCGGCTGCTCGATGCTGTCGTGCAGTTCGTGAGCGGGCGATCGAGCCACGCTGCCGCAGCGTCTGAGTACGAGCGCGCGGCGCACTGCGCACTGCAACCCGCACCGGTTCGAAGTACTTGCTGCCGCCATGCACGACCCGATGGGCAATCCGTTCGCGCAGATAACCCAGCGCGGCGTGGTAAGGCTGTCCGGCGTCGAGCGTCACCGACTCGGGGCCGCCGCCGCTTTCGCTGAAGACCGGCGTGGCGCCGCTGATGCCATCGACCTTGCCGTGCCACACCGGCTGGTAGGACTACGGAGCGTGGTGGGCGTCGAACAGCGCGAACTTGATGCTGGACGAACCGCAGTTGAGGACGAGCACAAGGTCGTTGCCAGGGACAGAGGCCACGATGACTCCTTCAAGCGGCATCGGCAATCAAATCGGCGATCGCACACCGACGCGGTGTGCGAGAGGCTAACCGTTTCCGCGTCATGGGTCCGAGATGAATGGCACTTACTTGAGGTCTGGTCCCCCAATTTCGTCATCCCCGCTTGACCAGCCATGCGGCTGTTGAGAGCCGCGGGGGATGACGGCGCCTAAGTAAGTGCCATTCGGGTACGAGGTGAAAAAAACCGGCGCGGTGCGAGGGATCTGCTAGCGTACGTCTCGGCCCGGGGCGCACGTAAGCTTCTGCGGCAAGCCGGATAGCAAATCCGGCCGTAGCTCACGGCAAACCTCGGAATGTGCGATGGGAAAAACGGAAGACCCGGAGAAGAAATCCTTGCCGGGTCGGCTGGGCGCGGGCCTGATCACAGGCGCCGCCGATGATGACCCCAGCGGCATTGCCACGTATTCCCAGGTAGGCGCAGCGTACGGCTACGGGATGCTGTGGACGGTACTGCTGGCGTTGCCGCTGATGATCGGCATTCAGACGATATGCGCGCGCATCGGCCGGGTTACCGGTCAGGGCCTGGCCGCGAACATCCGTTCGCAATGTCCGTTTGCTCTGGCGATCGGTTTCGTCACGCTTCTGTTTGTGGCCAATATCATCAACCTGTCGGCGGACATCGGCGCGATGGGCGCGGCCTTGAAGCTGCTGATTGGCGGCCCGGCGTTCGCCTATGCGGCTGGTTTCGCCATCGTGTCCGTGCTGCTGCAGGTGTTCATCCCGTTCGCCTCGTATTCGCCGCTGCTCAAGGCGCTGACGTTCACTCTGTTTGCCTATGTGGGCACGGTTCTGGTGATCCATGTGCCGTGGCTCGCCGTTGCCAAGGGGACCTTGTTTCCGTCAATCCAGCCGGACGCCAAATATGCGGTGGCCGTCGTGGCCGTATTTGGCACCACCATCAGCCCCTATCTGTTTTTCTGGCAGGCCTCCCAGGAGGCCAACGAAATCCGGGTCACGCTTGGCAGCAAACCCCTCAGGCGCGCTTCGCAACAAGGCCCCGAAGCGCTGAAGCGAATCAACGTGGACACCATCACCGGCATGCTGTTCTCCGAAGTCGTGGCGTTTTTCATCATCCTGACCGCCGCCGTCGTGCTGCATGCCCACGGCAAGACCGATATCCAGACCTCATCCGACGCGGCCGCGGCGCTGCTGCCGATCGCCGGCAAGTTTGCATTCTGGCTGTTTGCTGCTGGCATCGTTGGCACCGGGTTGCTCGCCTTGCCGGTGCTGGCGGGTTCCAGTGCCTACGCACTGGGCGAGACCTTCCGCTGGAAAACCGGGCTGGAGGCCAAGCCGCTGAAGGCCAAGCTGTTCTACGCCACCATCGCGCTGGCCACGTTGATCGGCATGGGATTGAGCTTTTCGCCGATGGACCCGATCAAGATGCTGTTCTGGAGCGCGGTCATCAACGGCGTCATTGCGGTGCCGCTGATGCTCGTCATCATGTTTCTGGCGAGCCGGCGCAAGGTGATGGGCAGGTTTTCCATCTCGCTGCGACTGAAGCTGGTCGGCTGGTTGGCGACCCTGGTGATGGCGGCCGCGGCGATCGTGATGTTTGCCACCTGGGGCAAATGACGTTCCTGCCTGCCGACGCGTGCCCGCGTTGCGGGGCTGGCGAATGCGCTGAATGGTGCCCTCGAGACGATTCGAACGTCCGACCTGTCCCTTAGGAGGGGACCGCTCTATCCAACTGAGCTACGAGGGCAGCGGCGGGATTTTCGCATGGATCGCGCGGTGGCGCGATCTGACGCACGGCCCTCAAGAGCGAACCCTCCCCAGCCCTCCCCTGCGTTGCAGGGGAGGGAGAAGATCGCGCTGCTGGGGGAGGGAGTCGCTTGTGCGGCCTGTTAGAATGGGCAATTTCCCGCTTTCCATCCACGGTGCCCGCGGGCGCCGCACGTCCAGGAGACATCCATGTCCCATGCAATCCTCAGCGCGCTTGGCCTCGATGGCGAGCAGTCCGGCACGTATCTTGGTCAGGGCGAGTGGTCGAAGACCACCGACGCTGGCGCGCTGCAGCCGGTGAACCCGGCCACCGGCGACGTGCTCGGCACCGTGCACGCGTCCAGCGCCGCCGATTACGAAGTGATCGTCCAGCGCGCGCAGGCCGCATTCAAAGTGTGGCGCACCACGCCGGCGCCGCAGCGCGGTGAGGCGGTGCGCCTGTGTGGCGAAGCGTTGCGCAGGAACAAGGACGCGCTCGGTTCGCTGGTCGCGCTGGAGATGGGCAAGATCAAGCCCGAGGGCGACGGCGAAGTGCAGGAGATGATCGACATCGCCGATTTCGCGGTGGGTCAGAGCCGCATGATGTACGGCTCCACCATGCACTCGGAGCGTCCGGGCCATCGCATGTACGACCAGTACCATCCGCTGGGCCTGGTCGGCATCATCAGCGCGTTCAACTTCCCGGTCGCGGTGTGGGCGTGGAACACCTTCCTCGCCACCATCGCCGGCGATATCTGCATCTGGAAGCCGTCACCGAAGACGCCGCTGTCGGCCATCGCCACGATCCGGATCTGCAACGAGGCGCTGAAGGCCGGCGGCTTCCCGGACCTGTTCTTCCTGTTCAACGACGCCGGCAGCGATCTGGCGCAGGCGTTTGTCGATGACAAGCGCATCCCGCTGATCAGCTTCACTGGCTCGACCAAGGTCGGCCGCATGGTCGGCGAGCGCGTGGCGCAGCGCATGGGTCGCTCGCTGCTGGAGCTGGGTGGCAACAATGCGATCATCCTCGACGAAAGCGCCGATCTGAAACTGGCGATCCCGGGCATCGTGTTCGGCGCCGTCGGCACCGCCGGCCAGCGCTGCACCACCACGCGTCGGCTGTTCGTGCATGAGTCGATCTACGCCAATGTGCTCGACACGCTGGTCAAGGCGTACCAGCAGGTCGAGGGCAAGATCGGCGATCCGAATCTGTCGACCACGCTGATGGGTCCGCTCAACAGCTCCGAGGCGGTGCAGGGTTATCTCGCCGCGGTCGGAAAGGCCAAGGCCGCCGGCGGCACGATCGCCACCGGCGGCAAGGCACTCACGGATCGGAAAGGGCACTACGTGTTGCCGACGATCGTCACCGGCATCGCGAACTCGCACGAGGTCGTGCAGACCGAGACGTTCGCGCCGATCCTGTACGTGATGCCGTTCAAGACGCTGGACGAGGCGATCGACATGCAGAACGACGTGCCGCAGGGCCTGTCCTCGTCGATCTTCACCAACAACCTGCGCGGCGCCGAGCAGTTCCTGTCGTCGGCCGGTTCCGATTGCGGCATCGCCAACGTCAACATCGGTACCTCGGGTGCCGAGATCGGCGGCGCATTCGGTGGCGAGAAGGAAACCGGCGGTGGGCGCGAGTCCGGTTCCGATGCATGGAAGGTCTACATGCGCCGGCAGACCAACACGATCAACTACTCCGATGCCTTGCCGCTGGCGCAGGGCATCAAGTTCACGGTGTAATCGCGAGAACCGGTCACGGGCGGTTCGCCGTGACCGGTGACGATGCATGACGGCGCTGTCCTGCCTCTTTAACATGAGTGAGCGACCCGATGAGCTACCCACCTTCTTCTCGACACGGCTCCGGCACCAGTTCGCTGGCGGTGGTGAGCCTGGTTTTCGGCATTCTGGCGTGGTGCGTGCTGCCGTTCATCGGCGCGCTCGTGGCGATCGTCTGCGGTCATCTCGCCCGCAGTGAAATCCGCCGCAGCCCGCCCGACACCCGCACCGAGGGCGACGGCATGGCCGTGGCCGGGCTGGTTCTTGGTTACGCGCAACTGGTGCTGTGCGTGCTGGGCGTGTTCCTGCTTATCGCCGCGTTGATCTTCGGCTTTGCGTTGTCGGGCTGGCATTGATCGCCGCATGAGTACCGCAGCAGTTTCTGCTCCCTTCGATTTCAACGGTTACCGCGTCGTCGTCGCCGGCGGCAGCCGCGGTATTGGGCGCAGCATCGCGCTGGGTTTTGCCCAGGCCGGTGCGGCCGTGTCGATCTGCGCACGCGGTGCGGCAGCGCTGGAAGAAGCCCGCCAGGCGATCGCCGCCCACGGCGTGCCGGCGCACGCCCAAAGCCGTGATCTGGGCGACGCGACGGCGATCGATGCCTACGTCGCGGATGCCGCTGCCGCGCTCGGCGGTATCGACGTACTGGTCAACAACGCCAGCGGTTACGGTTTCGACGAAGGCGACGAGGCATGGATCGCCGGTTTCAATGTCGACCTGATGGCCGCCGTGCGCGCGTCGCGGGCGGCCCTGCCGCATCTCAAGGCATCGCCGCACGGATGCATCCTGCACACCAGTTCGATCGCCGCGTTTCGTCCGCGCCCCAACGGCGCCGCATATGCGGCGGTGAAGGCGGCGCTGAGCCAGTACACCACCTCGCAGGCATTGGCGCTGGCAGCACACCGCATCCGCGTCAATGCGATCGCACCCGGGTCGATCGCATTTGCCGATGGCCTGTGGGAGCGCCGCAAACTGGAGCAGCCGGAGCTTTATCGCGCCACCCTGGCGAAGATCCCGTTCGGCCGCTTCGGCAAGCCGGAGGAAATCGCGCACGCCGCCTTGTTCCTGGCCTCGCCATGGGCCGGCTGGATCACCGGCCACACCTTGGTGGTCGACGGTGGGCAGATGCTCAATGGCTGACGAAAGCGATTCCCTGAATTCCACCGCGCGCTTCAGCGATCGCGTGGATGACTACGTGCGCTATCGGCCGGACTATCCGCAGGCGTTGCTCACGTGGCTGCAGCGCGAGCTGGGCGTCGATACGAACTGGCGAGTTGCTGATATCGGTGCCGGTACCGGCATTTCCGCGAAGATGTTCCTCGACGCCGGCTACCGGGTGACCGCAGTTGAGCCGAATGCACCGATGCGCGCCGCCGCCGAACAGTGGCTGCGTGCGTACGAAACGTTCGATGCCGTCGATGGCAGCGCCGATGCCACCGGACTGGCCGATGCCAGCGTGGACCTGGTCACCGTGGCGCAGGCGTTCCACTGGTTCGATGAAGACGCGACGCGATGCGAGTTCGCGCGCATCCTGCGTCCCGGCGGACTGGCGGCGATCTGGTGGAACTCGCGGCGACTGACCGGCACGCACTTTCTGGAAGGCTACGAGGCGCTGCTGCAGACCTTCGGCACCGACTACACCAGTGTGGCCGAGCGCTACGCCGACGATACGCACATGCGCGCGTGGTTCGGCAACGGTTTCCGCGGCAGTGCCAGTTTCGGGCATGCCCAGCGGCTGGATTTCGAGGCGCTGCGCGGACGGCTGATGTCCTCGTCGTATGCGCCGAAGCCAGATCATCCGCAGCATGAGCCGATGCTGCGCGCACTGCGCGAACTGTTCGACAGCTGCGTCGAACACGGCACGGTAAGCTTCGATTACGACACCCGCATCTTCGCCGGACATCTGGTTTGATCATGTACGACATCCTCCGACCGCTGCTGTTCAAGCTCGATGCCGAAACCGCGCATCGCGTCACCCTCTACGCGCTCGGCGTGGCCCAGCGCAGCAACTTCGGCCATCTGATCGCCAAACCGCCGGCGGATCTGCCGACCACGGTGTTCGGCATCACCTTTCCCAACCCGGTGGGGCTGGCCGCCGGGCTGGACAAGAATGCCGAACATCTCGATGCGCTCGACGCGCTCGGTTTCGGCTTCATCGAAGTGGGCACGGTCACGCCGAAGCCGCAACCGGGCAACGACAAGCCGCGCATGTTCCGCCTGCCGCAGCATGAGGCGATCATCAACCGGCTCGGCTTCAACAACGGCGGTGTCGACGCGCTGCTGCGCAACGTGCAGAAATCCAGCTATCACGGCGTACTCGGCATCAACATCGGCAGGAACAAGGACACGCCGAACGAGAAGGCGGTCAGCGACTACCTGCTTTGCCTGACCCGTGTGTACGAGCACGCCAGCTACATCACGGTGAACATTTCCTCGCCGAACACGCAGGGCCTGCGCGACCTGCAAGAGGAAGCCACGCTGCGCCGTTTCATCTCGGTACTGCGCGAGGCTCAGGAGCGGCTCGGCTCGCAGCACGGCCGGCGCAAGCCGATGCTGCTGAAGATCGCGCCGGACCTGACCGAAGCGGAACTCGATGCGATCGCCGACGTGCTGCTGCGCACCGGTATCGATGGGGTGATCTGCAGCAACACCACGATCGACCATGCGTCGGTGGCGGACGATCCGCATGGCGGCGAGGCGGGCGGATTGTCCGGCAAGCCGCTGTTCGAGCGTTCCACCGCGGTGTTGGCTGGCATGCACCAGCGGCTGCAGGGCCGCATCCCGTTGATCGGCGTGGGCGGCATTCTCGATGGCAGCGATGCGGGGGAGAAACTCGACGCCGGCGCTTCGTTAGTGCAGATCTACTCGGGCCTGATCTATCGTGGGCCGCAATTGGTCGCGGAATGCGTCAACGAAATCCGCCGCCAACGCGAGGACGCCGATGCCGGTTGAACGGGTGGACATGCCAGCGGAGCGGATCGACATGCCAGGGGAGCGGATAGATATGGGTGGCTACACGCTCATCGAAAACGCCTCGCTGGCGACCCGCAACACGCTGCGCGTGGACGCGAGGGCTAGCCTGCTGGCCGAGATCCGCGACGCCACGAAACTGCCCGAGCTGCTCGACTTTCCCGCCATTCGCAACGGCCGCCTGCTGGTGCTGGGCGAGGGCAGCAACGTGCTGTTCACCGGCGACTTCGACGGCACCGTGCTGGTCATGGCGACCCGCGGCGTGCAGGTCGAAAGCGACGGTGACAGCGCGCGCATCGCGGTGGCCGCCGGCGAGCGCTGGGACGACTTCGTGCGCTGGACGCTGGGACATGGTTACGCCGGCCTGGAAAACCTGATTCTGATTCCCGGCACCGTCGGCGCCGCACCGATCCAGAACATCGGCGCCTACGGCTGCGAAGTGGCCGAGTTCGTCGAGAGTGTGGAGGCGTGGGACGTGCGCGAGCGGCGCGTGGTGACGCTGGATCACGCCACCTGCGCGTTCGCCTATCGCGACTCGCTGTTCAAGCACCAGCCCGGCCGCTACATCGTCACCGCCGTGCGCTTCGTGCTGCCGCGCAGCCGCCCGTTGCGCACCGACTACGCCGGCATCAACGAACAACTGGCAAGGATGGGCGTGGACAAGCCTGCGCCGTTCCACGTCGCCGAAGCCGTCGTGCACCTGCGCACCAGCAAGCTACCCGACCCGGCGGTGATCGGCAACGCCGGCAGCTTCTTCAAGAATCCGATCGTGGATGCCGCACTGGCCGACGCGCTGAAGCGCGAACACCCCGAGTTACCCGCGTGGGCGCAGGTCGACGGCCGCAGCAAGCTGTCTGCCGCGTGGATGATCGAGTCGGCCGGTTTCAAGGGTCTGCGCGAAGGCGACGCCGGCATCTCCAATCGTCACGCACTGGTGCTGGTCAACCATGGCCACGCCACCGGCCCGCAACTGTGGGCGCTGGCGCAGCAGGTGACGAGCGGCGTGCATGAAAAGTTCGGCGTGCAACTGGAACCGGAACCCGTGGTGATCGGCGCGCGCCGAGCCCTGTAGGGCGGGCACTGCCCGCCGGCTCTTGCCACGGTGGTAGTGAAGAGCAGAAGCGGCGGGCAGCGCCCGCCCTGCGGAGCAGGACGTGGCTCCGATGCATCTCCAAATATGGCGCCACCTTGCTACCATCGATGCATGCCGAACTATCGCCGCGCAAGGAACGCCGGAGCGACTTATTTCTTCACGGTGGTGACGGCGCAGCGGCGCCCGCTACTGGCGACGATCGAAGCGGTCGCGGCATTGCGCCAGAGCGTGGTCGAGGTGCATCGGCAGCAGCCATTCTCGATCGACGCGTGGGTGGTATTGCCCGAACACATGCACGCCCTGTGGCCGCTCCCCGCTGACGACGTTGATTTTTCCTCACGCTGGGGGCGGATCAAGGCTGGCTTCACTCGCCGTTGCGGCCTCGCGCATACATCCAGGTCACGGCACGATGCCGGGCTGTGGCAGCCGCGATTCTGGGAACACCTGATCCGCGATGAAGCCGACTTCGCGGCGCACATGGATTACCTGCACTACAACCCGGTCAAACATGGACACGTTGCGCGGGTGATCGACTGGCGCCATTCAAGCTTTCATCGTTGTGTTCGCCAGGGCATCTATCCTGCCGATTGGGGCGACAACAAACCTGCCATCCCGTCCGACCGAACCTTCGGCAAATAAGCCGCCTTGCAAAAACCGTGACGCCCGCCCTACGGCGCCGGGCGCGGTCGCTCGAGGCTCGGCAGAAACACCGTGATCAACCCCATCAGCGGCAGATACGCGCACAACCGGTAGACGTATTCGATACCGTGCACGTCGGCTAGCCCACCGAGTACGGCGGCGCCGATGCCGCCCATGCCGAAGGCGAGCCCGAAGAACAGGCCGGAGATCAGGCCGA
>JBEPVP010000040.1:0-20915 GCA_041690935.1 Rhodanobacter sp. | reverse complement strand
CCTACAAGCTGACCCGCGAGCAGGCGGTCAAGCGCGTGCGCACGCAGGCCGAGGACCGCGCCGAAGAGCGCATCCTGGATGCGCTGCTGCCGCGCCGGCAGCCGCCGACCGACTGGAGCCACGACGTGCCGGCCCCGGCGATCGATAGCGACACCCGCCAGAAACTGCGCAAACAGCTGCGCGAGGGTGCGCTGGACGAACGCGAGATCGAACTCGACTTCGCCATGAATGTGGGGGTGGAGATCATGTCGCCGCCGGGCATGGAGGAGATGGGCGCGCAGCTGCGCCAGATGTTCCAGAACATCGGCGGCGCCAAGACGCAGCAACGCAAGCTGGCGATCAAGCTGGCACGGCCGCTGCTGATCGACGAGGAGGCCGGCAAACTGCTCAACGATGACGATATCCGTGCGCAGGCGATGGAAGCGGCCGAGCAGAACGGCATCGTGTTCATCGACGAGATCGACAAGGTCGCCCAGCGCGGCGACCACGGGCATGCCGGGGTCAGCCGCGAAGGTGTACAGCGCGACCTGCTGCCGCTGGTGGAAGGTTCCACCGTGTCGACCAAGTACGGCCCGATCAAGACCGACCACATGCTGTTCATCGCCTCCGGTGCGTTCTCGCTGGCCAAGCCGTCCGACTTGATCCCGGAGTTGCAGGGGCGCCTGCCGATCCGGGTCGAGCTGTCCGCGCTCAGCGTGGACGACTTCAAGCGCATCCTGCGCGAGCCGCACAACGCGCTGACCAAGCAATACACGGCCTTGCTGGCGACCGAGGGCGTCGGCCTGGAATTCACCGACAGTGGGGTCGACCGGCTGGCCGAAGTGGCGTTTCAGGTGAACGAGCGCACCGAGAACATCGGCGCGCGGCGGCTGCATACGGTGATGGAGCGCCTGCTGGAGAAGATTTCGTACGAGGCCGCGGACAAATCCGGTGAAAACTACAAGATCGACGCCGATCATGTGGACAAAAGCCTCGGCAGCCTGGTGCAGAACGAAGATCTCAGCCGCTACATTCTGTGAACCAGGCGGTCGTCCCGATCTGGTAAAATGCTCGTCGTGAACAACGTTATCGAACTGAAAAACACCGGCCAGCGCGCCCAGCTGCGCGAAGCGCAGCAACAGCAGACCTTGGTGCGGCTGTGGCGCGAAGACCTTGAGCACGGCAGCTTCTGCGGTTACGTCGGCGGCGTCGGGCGCGAGTTCTTCCTGCTCTGGGTGGTCGGCGACGGCATCACCTACGACGGCATGTATGTGATGCGCCATCGCGACATCTCCGAGCTGGAGGCGCCGGACAAGCACCATGCGTTCTTCGAGAAGGCGCTGGCGCTGAAGCACATCCTGCCGCGTCCGCCGCGCGGCTTCCCGCTGGACAACATCCGCGAAGTCATCCAGGCCGCCGGCGCGCAGGCACCGGTGATCGGCGTGCACGTGGACAGCGAGGACGAAGCCGAAGTCTGCTACATCGGCCGGCTGGTCAGCGTCGAGGAAGACGGTTTCAACATGCAGGAACTCAGCCCCGACGCGGAGTGGATGCGCGAGGCGTCGTTCTTCAGCTGGGACGAGGTCTCCACCGTCAGCATCGAGGACAGTTACGCGCAGTCCCTGCTGGCGGTGGCCGGCCCGGCGCCCGCGCTGGAGCAGCAGGACGACGACTCCGGGATCGGCCGCGCACACTGAGCGGCTGGAAACCATCGCCGACCTTGGCCCAGGCCACACCACATACTGTTGCCGTTCGCGCTGAGAGGCGGTGAAAATTCTCTTGGCTGCTCCGAGCAGTACCGCATGCCGTCATCGTTCGCGCTGAGCGTAGCGACCGCAGGTCGCGAAGTCGAAGCGTTGGCGCAGGCCCCTTCGACTTCCTCGCTCCTCAAAACCGCAACCATCCATGTTGCTCCCCGCGTGCGGCCTGCGGCCTACGCTCAGGGCGAACGGCAAAAGTCCCCGGGCGCTAAGCATTTGCCCCTCTAGTCCAGCTCATCGCCGCACCGGTTAAGCTCTCGCCACGGCCGTGACACCGTGGCCGCGGCGCCCGGGAGCCCTTCATGACACGCATCGTCGTCGTCGGCAGCATCAACATGGATCTGGTCACCCAGGCGCCGCGTTTCGTCGGCCCCGGCGAGACCATCCTCGGCGAGCGTTTCCTCAGCGTGCCGGGTGGCAAGGGCGCGAACCAGGCCGTGGCTGCCGCCCGGCTCGGCGCCGCGGTAGCGCTGGTCGGTGCCGTGGGCGACGACGCGTTCGGGCAGCAACTCTGGCAAGGCCTGGCCATCGAAGGCATCGATCTCAGCCACGCGCGGCGGCTCGGCGGCTGCGCCAGCGGCACCGCCTCGATCACCATCGCGGGCGGCGAAAACCAGATCATCGTGGTGCCCGCGGCCAACGCGCACGTCACGCCGGCCCAGGTCGAGAACGCGCAGGCGCTGATCGGCCGCGCCGACGCCGTGCTGGTGCAGATGGAGATCCCGCTGGACACGGTGGAAGCCACGCTGCGCTTGGGCCACCGTCTCGGCGTGCCGGTGATCCTCAATCCGGCGCCCGCGCAGCCGCTGCCCACCGAATGGTTGAAGCTCGCCCGCTACATCACCCCGAACCAGCACGAACTTGCCATCCTGCTTGATGCCGACCCCGACGTGGATTTTCGTGCGCTGATGCGACGCGCGCCCGGTCCCGTCGTGCTCACTCGCGGTGCCGATGGCGCGTGGTACCGCGAACACGGCGAGCCGGTCCACCAGCCCGGCTTTGCCGTCGATGTTGTCGACAGCACCGGTGCCGGCGACACTTTCAACGCCGCGCTGGCGGTATTCCTGCATGAAGGCCTGGCCGAAGCCGTGCGCAAGGCCTGCGCCGCCGCCGCGCTGTCGGTCGGCCGGCTGGGCGCACAGGGCGGCATGCCGACGCGGTCGGAAGTCGAGGCGCTGTTGCGCAGTCCAGCCTGATCATTTGCCGATGCAGAATGATCCGAAGATCGCACCGAGCAGGTCGTCGCTGCTGTAACTGCCGGTGATTTCGCCGAGCGCGTGCTGGGCCTGGCGCAGGTCCTCGGCCGCGAGTTCACCGGCGCAGCGGGTGACGAGCGCCAGCGCGGCCTGATCGAGAAGCGCGGCGACCTGTTGCAGGGTCAGCACATGCCGGCGGCGCGCGCTGAACGCGCCTTCGCCGCTGCCGGCACCGGCGAGGCGCTTGAGTTCGTGGCGCAGCGCATCGAGGCCGGCGCCGGTTTTCGCCGAGGCCCACAGCCAGCGGATGCCGTCGTGCAGCTCGTGCTGCGGCGGCTGTTGTTCGAGATCGATCTTGTTGACCAGCACGATGCGCTCAACGTTGGCCGACAGCGCGTTGAAGAAGCCGAAGTCGGCGCTGACGTGTCGCGCGTCGGTGACCAGCAAGGCCACGTCCGCACGCTGCAGTTCGCCGTGGGCGCGGCGCACACCTTCGCGTTCGACTTCGTCGTCACTCTCGCGCAGGCCGGCGGTGTCGGCCAGTTCCAGCGCGATGCCGTCGAGGCTGAGCGATTCGCGCAGCACGTCGCGGGTGGTGCCGGCGGCGGCGTGGACGATGGCGCGCTCGCTGCCGGCCAGCGCATTGAGCAGGCTGGACTTGCCGGCGTTGGGGCGGCCGATGATCGCCACGCGCAGACCGTCGTTGAGGCGCAGGCCCCGCTGCGCCTCGCGCAGCAGCTCGGCCAGCTCGCTTCGCACGGCATCCATCTGCCGACCGATCGCCGGGTCGGCGAGGAAGTCGATTTCCTCCTCCGGAAAGTCGATCGCCGCTTCGATGTGCACGCGCAGCGTGATCAACGCCTGCAGCAGCGCCTCGATCTTGCGCGAGAACACGCCTTCCATCGACGCCAGCGCGGCGCGCGCGCCGACCTGCGAGCGCGCCGCGATCAGGTCGGCCACGGCTTCGGCCTGGGCCAGGTCGAGCTTGCCGTTCAAGAACGCGCGCTCGGTGAATTCGCCGGGCCGCGCCAGCCGCGCGCCGAGTTCGCAGCAGCGCCGCAGCAGCCCGTCAAGCAGCACCGCGCTGCCATGACCCTGCAGCTCCAGCACGTGTTCGCCGGTATACGAGGCCGGCGCGGGGAAGTGCAGCAGCAGGCCGCGATCGATCA
Source organism: Rhodanobacter sp. (assembly GCA_041690935.1). Taxonomy (GTDB): domain Bacteria; phylum Pseudomonadota; class Gammaproteobacteria; order Xanthomonadales; family Rhodanobacteraceae; genus Rhodanobacter. Next base: position 16,811 of record JBEPVP010000040.1, on the reverse strand, counting down.
ACTCGCCGGCGCCATCGCGAAACGCGGCGAAGTGCGCGTGCCTGGGTTGCGGCATGCGACCGAGCAGGGCCTGCGCAATTGCCGGCGCCACTGGCCCGGACACGCGCAGCACGCCCACGCCAGCGGCGCCCGGGGCGCTGGCGATGGCGGCAATGGTGTCGCTGGATGGGGTGGTCATGGACGGGGACTGTATACGTGTTGCGGCTGCACGCTCAGGGTGAACGGTTTTTTCAAAACTCGCGACGCTGTTTCAAAAGCCGCAAACGAAATCAGCCGCGACGGTCGTCCGGTCGCGGCTGATCAAGTGGGCGCGCTGGATCAGGCTCAGGTGGCCTTGACCACGTCCTCGCGATCGACGTGATGGGTGATCCACCATTGCTGGCCCAGGCCGACAATACCGTTGACCGCGTAATACAGACACAGGCCGGCAGGGAAGAACGCGAACATCACGGTGAACAGCAGCGGCATCACCTTCATCATCTTCGCCTGGGTCGGGTCCATGCCCGCGGCGACCGGATTCAGCCACTGCGTGCCCAGCATCACGATCGCGTAGATGATCGGCAGGATGAAGAACGGATCAGGCGCGCTCAGGTCGGGGATCCACAGGAACGGCGCATGCCGTAGTTCCAGGCTGTACTCCAGCACGAAGAACAGGCCGTAGAACACCGGCATGGTGATCAGAACCGGCAGGCAACCGCCCATCGGGTTGACCTTCTCCTTCTTGTACAGCTCCATGGTGGCTTGCTGCATCTTCTGCTTGTCGTCGCCGTAGCGCTCCTTCAACGCCTGGATGCGCGGCGCCAGCTTGCGCATCTTGGCGCTGGAGCGGTACTGCACGGCGGTGAGCTTCCAGCTCAGGCCCTTGATCAGCAACACCAGCAGGATGATCGCCACGCCCCAGTTCTTGGAGATCGCGTGAAACTGCGACAGCACCCAGTGCATCGGCACGGCGATGATCTTGAACATGCCGTAGTCGATGGTCAGGTCCAACCCCGGCGCGATCGCGTCCAGCGTGCCCTGCAGGTTCGGACCCACGTACAGGCGCGACTGGCTGGTGAGGCTCCGCCCCGGCGCCACGTTCAGCGCGGGTCCGACCGAACGGATCAGGTAGCGCGGATGCGCGCTGTCCGGATTGATCGTCTGGGTGACGTACTGCTCGGTCTGGTTCGCCGGCGGAATCCACGCGGCGAAAAAGTACAACTTCAGCATCGCCGCCCAGCCGCCCTTGATGGACGCGTTGAGCTGATCCTTCGGTTCCGCGAAATCCTTGAACGGCAGCTTCTCGAACTTCTCGCCGGTGTACCAGGCGGCGCCCTGGAAACTGCGCGTCTCCGGGTCGGTGTAATTCTTCAGCCAGTTGCCCGCCTTCGGCGGCTCGACCCGCAGCAGCTGCCGGTAGGCATTGCCTTGCCAGGCCTTGTCGGTGCCGTTGTCGATCTGCTGGCTGACCCCGATCACATAGCTGCGGCGCTTGAAGCTGTAGGTCTTGGTGACCTTGAGCCCTGCGGCATCCTGCCAGGTGAATGCAACATTCAATTCGTTCTGGCCGTCGGCCAGCGTGTACGAAGTCTGCTCGCTGTGGAACAGCGCCTGATGGTTCGGCTGGTCCTGCGGCGCGGTATCGCTGCTGCTGACCAGGCCGCTCTGCGCAACGAAGTAATGCGCGTCGTCGTTGGACAGCAGCTCGGTCGGCGGCGAGTTGGGATGCTTGTGCGTGCTGGGCGCCTTCGGGTAAGCCAGCAGATCCGCACGCACCACGCTGCCACCGCGGGAGTCCACGACCAGATGCAGCACATCGGTGTCGATGCTGATCAGTGGCGCCGGCGACGCCCCGGCATGGGCCGCATCGGGAGCGATCGCCGGTGCCGCCGCGGATGCCGCGGGGGAGGTGGGGATGGCGCCCGGCACGCTATCATCGGCTGACGGTATGGCCGCGCTGGATGCGCTGGCGGCCGAGGTCTGGGGCGGTGGCGGCGCGTAGTCCTTTTGCCAGGCGATGAACAGCAGGTAGGCCACGGCCAGCAGGGCGAACATGAGGAAGGTGCGCGTTTGATTCATCGCGTAGCAGATCCGGGTAACGCCACGACACGGTGCAACGCCGCGGAGGCAGAAAGAGAAAGGGTCAACGCACGATTGTGGTGGTGTCGTCAGCCCGCTTCAATGGATCGGGCGTCGCGGGCCGACTCGCCATCAGCTTCTTCCACAGCGCATCGATCTCCAGCAGCAATTGCGCACCGGTGACCCCGGCGGCCTGCTCACGCGCCATCACCATCAGGTCGACGGGTGGCAACTGGTGTCGCACGCGCCGGAACGATTCACGCAACAGCCGCTTGATTCGGTTGCGCTCGACCGCGCGCTTGGAGACACGCTTGGAAATCGCCAGACCGAGCCGGGCATAGCCCAATGCGTTGTCGCGATAACGCATATGAAAACAGCGGCCGCCTGCGCGTCCGCTGCTTGTCCGCAAGGCGGTAAAGTCACCCGGCCGACGTAGCCGCGCATCGCGCGGCAGCCCGGCGGTGGACATGGCGCTCGCCTCAGTTTACGGGATCAGGCGCTTGCGACCCTTGGCGCGACGGGCATTGAGGATCTTGCGACCGTCGGCGGTGGCCATGCGGGCACGAAACCCGTGCGTGCGTGCGCGCTTGAGCTTGCTGGGTTGGAAAGTCCGCTTCATGGCTTACTCCGAAGGGAATGTGGATAAAAAGGTTGGAAAGTATGTGGGGTATTCGCCGGCGCTGTCAAATGGCGCCTGGCTTTGCGCTGTGGATATGCATGTGGATATCCGGCGTCGGCGGCGCGGGGGCTGCTGCTAGACTAGCCCATCCAACGCGCGAAAGCGCCCGAAGCCGTGGCTGATTTTATTCATGAGTGATCTGTGGCGGCGCTGCCTTGAGCGCCTCGAAGGCGATTTGAGCGCCGAAGACCTGCATACCTGGTTGATGCCCTTGCAGGCGCGCGACGATCCCGACGGCCTGCAGCTTTTCGCTCCCAATTCCTACACCCTGGACACCGTGCGCGAACGCTATCTGCCGCAGATCGAGGCCATGTTGCAGCAGCTGAGCGGCAAGCCGTGGCCGGTGCGGCTGGAGGTCGGCTCCAATTCGGCCCGGACGGCGCCAGCCGCCAAGCCGGCCGCCGCGCCGAGGGCCCGACCCGCCGCGCCGCCGGCTCCCGCCTTCCACCACAACCTGGACCCGCACTACACCTTCGAGACCTTCGTCGAGGGCAAGTCGAACCAGCTGGGCAAGGCCGCCGCCATGCAGGTGGCCACGAATCCGGGCCGCGCCTACAACCCGTTGCTGCTGTACGGCGGCACGGGCCTGGGCAAGACCCATCTGATGCACGCGGCCGGCAACCTGATGCGCGAGCACAATCCGGATTTCAAAGTGATGTACCTGCGTTCGGAGCAGTTCGTCGGCTCGATGATCGAGGCGCTGCGCGCCAAGAGCATGGACGAGTTCAAGCGGCGCTTTCGCTCAGTCGACGCATTGCTGATCGACGACATCCAGTTCTTTGCCGGCAAGGACACCACGCAGGAAGAATTCTTCCATACTTTCAATGCGTTGTTCGAATCCAAGCAACAGATCATCCTGACCTGCGACCGCTACCCGAAAGAAGTGGACAAGCTGGAGCCGCGGCTGAAGTCGCGCCTGGGCTGGGGCCTCTCGGTGGCGATCGAGCCACCGGATTTCGAGACGCGCGCGGCGATTTTGCTGGCCAAGGCGCACGAAAAGGGTGTCGCGGTGGACGAGAACGTGGCGATGCTGCTGGCCAAGCGCATCCGCTCCAACGTGCGCGACCTCGAAGGGGCATTGAACACGCTGGCGGCCCGTGCGAATTTCTACGGAAAGCCGATCACCACCGATTTCGCCGAGGAAACCCTGCGCGACCTGCTGGCCACCCACGCCCAGGCGATCACCATCCCGAATATCCAGAAGATCACCGCCGAGTATTTCAACGTGCGGCTGCAGGACCTGCTGTCCAAGCGCCGCGTGCGCTCGCTGGCGCGGCCGCGTCAGATCGCCATGACGCTATCCAAGGAGCTGACCGAACACAGTCTGCCGGAGATCGGCGAAGCGTTCGGCGGGCGCGACCATACGACGGTGATGCACGCCTGCAAGACGATCCGGAAGTTTGTCGAGACCGATCCGCGAATGCGCCAGGACTGGGAACAACTGATCCGCACACTGACCGGCTGAAGCAAGCCGGACAGCCACGAGCAAAGATTATGGATAACCGGGGCGTCAAGCTGTGGATAATAGGTGGATGGATCGGCCTCGCAAGTTATCCACAAATGGCCCACAGCCAGGCAGCGCGTCCAGACACAGCGTAGAACAGCGCCAACATGCTGATTTAAAACAAGAAAGCAAGATAAAAAAGTTACCCACAACGCCTACAACAGCTACTAAACTTCTTTTAAAGACAGAACAGCAGGTATAGGGGAAGCACAGCCATGCAATTCAGCATCCAGCGAGAAGCTCTGCTCAAACCGCTCCAGCAGGTCGTTGGTGTGGTCGAACGTCGCCAGACCCTGCCCGTGCTGGCCAACCTGCTGGTTAAAGTGGGCGACGGCAAAGTGTCGTTGACCGGCACCGATCTGGAAGTGGAGATGGTGGCCACCGCCGACGCCGAAAAGCTGGTCGATGGCGAGATCACTATTCCTGCGCGCAAGCTGTTCGATATCGTTCGAGCCCTCCCCGATGGCGCGCGGATCGAGCTGAAACTTAATGGTGACCGTGTCGCCCTCAACGCCGGGCGCAGCCGTTTCACCCTGACGACCTTGCCCGCCAGCGAGTTCCCCACGGTCGACGCGATCGAACTGGTGGAGCGGGTCAGCTTGCCGGAGGAAGCCTTGCGCGATCTGATGGAACGCACGTCGTTCGCGATGGCGAACCAGGACGTGCGCTATTACCTGAACGGCATGCTGCTGGATCTGCAGGAGCACACCTTGCGCTGCGTGGCCACCGACGGTCACCGCCTGGCGATGAAGGAAACCCAGCTGCAGAGCTCGGTGAACACGCGTCGGCAGATCATCATCCCGCGCAAGGGCGTCAACGAACTGGTGGGCCTGCTGGAAGCCGGCGACGGACAGGTCGAGCTGGAATTTGGCCGCAATCATTTGCGCGTGCGCCGCGGCGAGGTGGTCTTCACCTCCAAGTTGATCGACGGGCGTTTCCCCGATTACGAGGCGGTGATCCCGCTCGGCGCCGACAAGACGGCGACGCTGGACCGCGAAGTTTTGCGCGGGGCTTTGCAACGCGCCGCGATCCTGTCGAACGAGAAATACCGCGGCGTGCGCCTGGAGCTGTCACCAGGGAAGCTGCGGATCGTGGCGCATAACCCGGAACAGGAAGAAGCGGTCGAGGAAGTGGAGGCCGAGACGCACGTGTCGGATCTCGCCGTAGGTTTCAACGTGGGTTATCTGCTCGATGCGTTGGCCGCCTTGCGTGGCGACAAGGCCCGGCTCAGCTTGCGTGATGCGCAGTCCAGTTGCTTGGTGCAGGAAAACGACAATGAGCACTCGCGCCACGTGATCATGCCGTTGCGGCTCTGACCGCCATCGCATGGCGCCCACCATGTGCAGCCATGACAGGCAACGCCGGGGTTCCCCACAGGAACCCCGGCGTTCTTGCTTGTGCGTGCGCGCAACATGAGGCTGGAGCAACTACGCATACATGGCCTGCGCTGCCTCACGGAGGTCGGCATTGCGCTGAATCCCGCCATCAACCTTTTCGTGGGCGCCAACGGCGCGGGCAAGACTAGCGTGCTGGAGGCGGCGTTCCTGTTGTCGCACGCGCGTTCGTTCCGAAGCGGGGCGAAGGAAGCCTTGTTGCAGCGAGGCAGCGCGCAATTGTCGGTCTTCGCGGAGATTCGGCATGCCGATGATCGCGTTTGCCGACTGGGTCTGGGCCGGGACAGCGCCCGCTGGGAGGCGAAAGTGGATGGTGCGAGCGTGGCGATCGGGCAGCTGGTTCGCGAGTGCGCAGTGGTCTGTTTTGAACCGGGATCGCATGCCCTGATTGCCGGAGCCGCCGAGGAGCGTCGGCGTTTTCTGGATTGGGGCGTGTTCCACGTGGAACACGACTTTCTTGGGGGCTGGCGTCGCTATCAGCGAGCACTGAAGCAACGCAACAGCCTGCTGCGCTCGGCCTTGACACCCACCGATGCGCTGTTTGCACCCTGGGAGGCGGAACTGGCACAAACCGCGCATCAGATCGATCGTCAGCGCCGGACCTATCTTGATCTTCTGCGGCCCAAGCTGCGAACCAGCATCGCCGGGCTGCTGCCGGAACTTGGAGCGGTGGATTTGCGTTACCGACGCGGCTGGGCGGAGGATCAGGACTTGGCCGAGCAATTGCGCCTGCAACGGGGCCGGGATCTGGCCCGCGGTCACACCACGGTCGGCGCCCATCGAGCCGACTGGTCGATTTCTTTCGAGCACGCCCCGCTGCGCGAACATCTATCCCGTGGGCAGGAGAAGCTCACCGCGCTGGCGTGCATGCTGGCGCAGGCCGAGTTGTACGCCGAGCATCGGGGGGAGTGGCCCATCGTTTGCCTGGACGATCTGGCCTCCGAGCTGGATCAATCGCATCAGGCGGCCGTGGTCGCGCAACTGACCACGGCCAGCGCGCAGGTGCTGCTCACCGGCACCGAAATGCCACAAGCCTTGGCTTCCGTTCCGGCGCAAGTGTTCCACGTGGAACAAGGTCAGCTGGCGCGCCTGCTATAATCGGAAGGTTGCATCTCCCAAGATTTGCATAACCCTTGTCCGGCCTTTCACGGCGCCGTGTCGGGCGGGTCGCGGCGCCAGGAAACGGTCAACGCATGAACGATCCGCTCAACGAATCCCACTACGATTCAAGCAACATCAAGGTATTGAGAGGCCTGGAAGCGGTGCGCAAGCGCCCCGGCATGTACATCGGCGACACCGATGACGGCACCGGCCTGCACCACATGGTGTTTGAAGTCGTCGACAACGCGATCGACGAGGCGTTGGCCGGCTATTGCGACCAGGTGACGGTGCGGATTCTGGAGGATGGCTCGGTCAGCGTCAGCGACAACGGCCGCGGCATCCCGGTGGACGACCACCCGGAAGAGGGCCGTTCCACCGCCGAGGTGGTGATGACCGTGCTGCATGCCGGCGGCAAGTTCGACGCGAATTCCTACAAGGTTTCTGGCGGCCTGCATGGTGTGGGCGTCTCGGTGGTGAACGCATTGAGCGAGCACCTGTGGCTGACGATCTATCGCGATGGCTTCGAACACCTGCAGGAATACGGGCACGGCGAGCCGCTGTACCCGCTGAAGGTGGTTGGTCCGTCCAGCCAGCGCGGCACCCTGGTGCGCTTCCTGCCGAGCCCGGCCACTTTCACCAGCAATATCGAATTCCACTACGACATTCTGGCCAAACGCCTGCGTGAACTGGCCTTCCTCAACTCCGGCGTCAACATCGACCTGTATGACGAGCGCGGTGAGGGTCGCCATGACACGTTCGCCTACGAAGGCGGCATCCGTTCGTTCGTGCAGCACCTGGCCCAGCTGAAGACCGCGCTGCATCCGAATGTGATTAGCCTGACCGCTGAACAGGACGGCGTCGTGGTCGAAGTGGCGATGCAGTGGACCGACTCCTACCAGGAGTCGATGTACTGCTTCACCAACAACATCCCGCAGCGCGACGGTGGCACCCATCTCACCGGCTTCCGCGCGGCGCTGACCCGCTCGCTGCAGAGCTACATCGAGAAATCCGGCCTGGCCAAGAACGCCAAGGTCGCGTTGTCCGGCGACGACATGCGCGAAGGCATGATCGCAGTGTTGTCTGTCAAGGTGCCCGATCCGAAGTTCTCCTCGCAGACCAAGGACAAGCTGGTGTCGTCCGAGGTCAAGACGGTGGTCGAGCAGGTCGTCAACGAGAAGCTCGGCGAATTCCTGCTGGAGCATCCGAACGAGGCCAAGGCGATCGCCTCCAAGGTGGTCGACGCGGCGCGTGCCCGCGAGGCCGCCCGCAAGGCGCGCGAGATGACCCGCCGCAAGGGCGCGCTGGACATCGCCGGGCTGCCCGGCAAGTTGGCCGACTGCCAGGAAAAGGACCCGGCGCTGTGCGAACTGTTCCTGGTCGAGGGTGACTCTGCCGGTGGTTCGGCCAAGCAGGGCCGCAACCGCAAGACCCAGGCCGTGCTGCCGCTGAAAGGCAAGATCCTCAACGTCGAGAAAGCGCGCTTCGACCGCATGCTGGCCTCGGCCGAGGTCGGCACCCTGATCACCGCGCTGGGCACCGGCATCGGCAAGGACGAGTACAACCCGGACAAGCTGCGCTACCACCGCATCATCCTGATGACCGACGCGGATGTGGACGGCTCGCATATCCGCACCTTGCTGCTGACCTTCTTCTACCGGCAGATGCCGGAACTGATCGAACGCGGCCACATCTACATCGGCCTGCCACCGCTGTACAAGGTGAAGCAGGGCAAGCAGGAGCTGTACATCAAGGACGACACCGCGCTGAATGACTATTTGATCTCCAGCGCGGTCGACAACGCGACACTCACCTACAGCCCGGAAGCACCGCCGATCACCGGTGAGGCGCTGGAGAAGCTACTGCGCAGTTATCAGCACGCGCTGGATCAGATCGCCAAGCTGGCGCACCGGTTCGATGCGGTAGTGCTCAACGCCTTGCTCGAACACACCCCGCTGGAACCCGCCTTGTGGGCCGACCCGGCAGCGATGCAGGCGTGGCTGGATGCGGCCACCCAGCGACTCGCCGCCAGCGGCTTGGGCAAACCGCACTACAAGATGCTGCTGCGTCCGGCGCAAGGTGAACAACCGGCCGCGATAGAAGTGGTGAAGGAACAACACGGGCTCAGCCATACGTGGTTCCTGCCGCAGCCGTTCTTCAGCAGCAACGAGTACCGCCCGATCCTGGCGATCAGCCAGCAGATTGCCGGGATGATCCAGCCCGATGCGGTGGCACGCCGCGGCAATGCCTCACGTGGGGTGCTGAGTTTTGTCGAAGCACGCAACTGGTTGCTGGAGGAAGCCAAGAAAGGCCGCAGCATCCAGCGCTTCAAAGGCCTGGGCGAAATGAATCCCGAGCAGTTGTGGGATACCACGGTGAATCCGGAGACCCGCCGCATGCTGCAGGTCGGCATCGAGGATGCGATCGCCGCCGATCAGATGTTCTCGATGTTGATGGGTGAGGCGGTCGAACCACGCCGCGATTTCATCGAAGCGAACGCCTTGAAGGTCGCCAACCTGGACGTCTGAAACGATTTGCAGCCGGCCCATTGGGCCGGTTGCGGACGCCTTCGTGGCCGGCGCGGGGCCGTGGACCGTGGGCAGCAAAGGCGTGAAACAGCGCATGCAGGCCCATCAAAGGGCGAACGATCCCGCGTTCGCGCGGATGGCATCGCCAACCAATTGATTTTTAACAACCTTTAATGCGGCGGTGCGACTTGTTATCGCGCGCCGGCTCAGGTTACGCTTCGCAATCCCCCGCGTTGTCCAACGCGCGCCGACAGATACGAGGATCACCATGAAGCATGCCCGAGGGTTAACCATGCTGGCGAGCGCAGCCATGCTGCTCACCTTGACCAGCAGCCCGCTACTGGCGCGCGGCACCGATGCCAAGCCCAAGCAGGAAGTGCAGTATCCAAACGCGACTCGAGCCGAGCCGAAACTCGACCTGACCAGCGCCAAGGATCAGAAAGCCCTCAATGACGGTCTGGATGCGGTGGCCGCCGGCGATCAGGCGAAGGCCGAACAGCTGCTGCAACCGATCGTCGATGGCAGCAAGAGCAAGTACGCCCAGGCACTCGCCCTGCAGGGGCTGGCCAGCATCAAGTACAACGCGAACGACTACAAGGGCGCGATCGGCTTGCTGCAGCGCTCGCTCGCGCTCGGCGTCATGCCGAACGATACCTACTTCCAGCTCGAATACATGCTGGCCCAGTTCCAGATGGCCGATGAGCAGTACCAGGCCGCGCTGGATACCCTCACCAAGTGGCGCGCGGAAGGCAAGAAGGAAACGGCCAGCTCCTACGCGCTGGAAGGCAATGCCGACTACCGGCTCGGCAAGTATCCCGAGGCGATCGCTGCGATCACCAAGGCCAAATCGCTCACCGACAAACCGGAGGCGAGCTGGAACCAGATCCTGATGGCCAGCTATTCCGAGTCGGGCCAGAACGACAAGGCCGCCGCACTGGCGCAGCAGCAACTCACAGCCAGTCCGAACGATCCCAACGCACTCAACAACGCCGTCGCGGTGCTGATGCAGGCGCACAAGTATCCGGAAGCGCTGCAGTTGATGGAGAAGGGGCATGCCAGCGGCGCATTCAAGAGCGAAGCGAACTATGTGAGCCTCGCCAAGCTGTACCTGGTCACCGGGCAGGACAGCTCTGATCCCGCGCCCAATGCCATCAAGGCCGGTCAGGTACTCCAGGAAGGCATCAGCAAGGGCGTGGTCAAACCCAGCGCCGATACCTACGTGCTGCTCGGCGAGTCTGCCGAGCTGGCCAACAACAACAGTGCGGCGGTCGACGCTTACAACAAGGCCGTGCCGCTGGCCAAGAACGGGGAGGCCGCGCTGCGAGCCGGTCGACTGCTCCTGAGCGAGAACAAGTACAGCCAGGCCAAAGGTCTGATCCAGCAGGCGATCGACAAGGGCGTCAAGCAGAAGGGCGTTGCGTACATGTTGCTGGCCGAAAGCGAGCGCGGCCTGAAGAACAAGCCCGCAGCGATCGCCGCGATGAAGCAGGCTGCGCAGCAGCCGGAAACAGCCCAGAAGGCCAAGGCATGGCTCAAGAAGGCTGGCGCGGGCGGATAATATCCAGAGTGCAAGGCGTTCTGTGGGGTGGATGGACGTCCATTCATTTGCCCCGGGACAGCTATACAAATGTCATGTGCTGTTGTACCGTTGAAAACCTTCCCCAGCGTCTCCCCAGTGGCGAGCTCCGTCCGGCGATCCAGACGGTTTCGGGTTACGCCCTGCGGCAACGTTCTCTCCGACCGATCCGCTTCCGACAAGTGACAGATGGCCTCTAGTAACGAAGAAAACGGGCGCGAGCCATTTAGCTGGAAGCGCACCTGGGCACTTGCAGTAGCCATCGGGCTGCATGCCTTCGCGTTTCTGTTGATCGTGGCGCCCATGGCGCCGCCCAATCAGAATCACAAGGAAAAGGAACGCATCGTCCAGGTGAACTTCATCGAGCCGCCGCCGCCGCCGCCGCCGCCGCCGCCGCCGCCGCCGGAGCCGCCGAAGCAGCCGCCGCCGAAGATCATCCAGCAGATCAAGCCACCGCCGACCCCGCCGCCGCCGACACCGCCACCACCGGTGGAAGAGGTTTCGCAGAATGCGGTTCAGGCACCGCCGCCGGCACCGCCTGCTCCACCGGCACCGCCAGCGGACATCACGGCCAGTTCGGATCTCAGCTACAACAGTCGCCTTCAGCCGAAGTACCCGCCACAGGCTGTTCGCCAACGGCACGAAGGCACCGTAGTGTTGTTGATCCTGGTGGGTGTGGATGGATCGCCGAAGGACATCAAGATCGACAAGTCCAGCGGCTTCCATGAACTCGATCGTGCAGCCATGGAGGCAGCCCGCAGCTGGCGCTTCAATCCGACCATCCGAAACGGACAGAAAGTTGAGGGGTACGCCCGCGTTCCGGTCAACTTCAATCTCAATCAGCTGTAATCAGTTTCATCCGATTACGGTTTACAGTTCACGCTTGACTTCCCTAGGGTAGCGTTATGTTCCTACAGACTCCTGCAACAACCGATGCCGCCCAAGCCATGGGTGGCAATACCAACGCCGAAGCCATGAAACAAATGGGTTTTGGCAACCTGATGCAGAACTTCGACTGGCTCGGCTGGGTGGTCTTTGTGACCCTCGTCGTGATGTCGTTCCTGTCGTGGTACTTCATCATCGCCAACGGCATTCGCAATGCCACGCTCAAGGCGCGCGCCGACAAGGTTATTGACGGCTTCTGGGGCAACGGCTCCACCCAGGACGCGATCCGCGAACTGGAAGCCCAGCCGAAGAGCGAGCCGTTCTCCAAGATCGCGCTCGACGCCGCCTCGGCGGTTGCCCATCACCAACAGACCACCGCCGGCACCACCGGTCGTCTGGCGGAGTCGCTGGGCCGCTCGGAATTCATCGACCGCGCCCTGCGTCAGGCGGTGGCCCGCGAGAGCCTGCGTCTGGAAGGCGGCATGACCCTGCTCGCCACCGTCGGTTCGGCCGCACCGTTCGTCGGTCTGCTCGGTACCGTGTGGGGCATCTACCACGCGCTGATCGGGATTGCCGCCACCGGCAACGCCTCGATGAACGCCGTGGCAGGCCCGGTGGGTGAAGCGTTGATCATGACCGCGTTCGGTCTGTTCGCCGCGATCCCGGCGCTGTTCGCGTACAACTTCTACAGCCGCTCGAATCGCGTGATCTACGCCCGCTTCGACGAATTCGCGCACGATCTGCACGACTTCTTCGCCACCGGTTCGCGCGTCGAAACCCAGAAGTGAGGGATTGACCCATGTCGATGAGCACAGGAGGCAATTCCGGCGGACCGATGTCGGAGATCAATGTCACGCCGCTGGTCGACGTGATGTTGGTACTGCTGATCATCTTCATGATCACGGCGCCGCTGATGTCGCATTCCATTACGATCGAGTTGCCGACCGCCAACCCCAAGACCAAGGATTCGGAGGTACTGGTGCCGCCGCTGGATCTGGCGGTCAAGCAGGATGGCAGCATGTACCTCAATGATCACCCGGTCACCGAAGCCGAGCTGCGGGCCCAGTTCGCGGTCGATGCGCAGAAGACGCCGCAGCCCGAACTGCAGATCCGCGCGGACAAGGCGACCGAGTTCAAGATCGTGAAGAAGATCATTGGCAACGCCAAGGACTCGGGCATGGTCCATGTCGGCTTCATGACCACTGACGCGCCGAAGGGGTGATCTGACATGTCTTTCTCGACAAACACCAGTGGGCCGATGTCGGAAATCAATGTCACGCCGCTGGTCGACGTGATGCTGGTGCTGTTGATCATTTTCATGATCACGGCGCCAGTGCTGGCCCACAAGATCCAGGTTGATTTGCCGCAGCCGAACCCGAACGTCGTCAATCCACCGACACCGCTGGACCCGATCCATCTCAAGATCGACCCGAGCGGGGCGTTCTACTGGAACGACACACCGGTCGACGAACTGGGCCTCAAGGCGCAGCTCGCGGTGATCGCCCAGCAGACCAACCAGCCGGAAATCCAGATCGCGGCGGATGACGCTGCGGCCTACCAGTACGTGGCACGCGTGCTGGCCGATGCGAAGAGCTACAACCTTACCAAGATCGGCTTTACTGAAGGCAACTGATCCGGCAGCAAGCCATCCGCAAAACCCCCGCCCTGTGCGGGGGTTTTGTTTTGTGCGGTTGGACAAGCGCGGCCCCGCGTGAGTCAGAAACCGCTCAGCGCAGGATCTGCAGGTAGTTGCGCACGGTCGTGGTCAGCCCTTCATACAGCGCCTCGCCGATCAACGCGTGACCGATCGAGACCTCGGCCAGGCCGGGGATCGCCGTCTTGAACGTGCCGAGGTTGGTCTGGCTCAGATCGTGCCCCGCGTTCACCGCCAGCCCGGCCTGCTGGGCGCGTCTGGCGGTGTCGGCACATGCCAAAAGTGCGGCGGCCGGCAGGCCATCGTCAAACGCCTGCGCATAGGGGCCGGTATAGATCTCGATTCGCTGCACGCCGATCACCGCGGCGAGGTCGAAATCCTGGCTGCCGGGATCGACGAACAGGCTGACCCGGCAACCGAGATCGCACAGCGCACCGACCAGCGGCCGCAGCCGCGCGATGTCGTGGCGCAGATCGAAGCCGTGATCGGACGTGACCTGTCCGTCGCCATCGGGCACCAAGGTGACCTGGGTGGGTCGTACCTCGCTTGCCAGCGCAAGCAGGCCCGGATACACCCCCCGAGCATCGGCGAACGGATTGCCTTCGATGTTGTATTCCACCCGGCCCCGCAGCATGGCGGCCAGAGCGCGCACATCGTTCGGCCGCACATGGCGCAGGTCCGGTCGTGGATGTACCGTGATGCCGCCGCAGCCCGCGTCGATGCAGGTCTGTGCCGCTTGGCAGATGTCCGGCTCGCTGCCGCCGCGCGAATTGCGCAGCACGGCAATCTTGTTGAGGTTGACGCTTAGCAGGGTCATGGTGGTTCAGCTGATTTCGGCGGGGAAAATCATGGCTCGCAGGCATCGCCCGGCGCGCCGCGGTCGGGCCGGAGACAGTGCGCCGATCAGCCGCGGGTGGCAAGCGTGCCCAGCCGGATCCGGCGTGCGTCGCCACGCCACGCCAGCGCCGCCACCAGCGAGGCATCGACGCTCAGCCGCTGCAGCTGCCAGGCGTGAACGTCGTCGCCCTCAAGCCGCTGCAGGATTAACTGGTCGCCGGTGCGGGTGACGCTCAGGCGATCGAGACCGAACGCGATGCCGCGCCCCAGCGCCTTGAGTACCGCTTCCTTGGCCGTCCACACGTCGAGAAAAGCCGCATGGCGGGCCATTGCCGGAAGCGCCGCCAGCGCGGCGGCCTCGTCTCGGCTGAAGTAGCGCCGGGCGATCTCCAGCGCACGCGGCCGTTCGCGCAGCCGCTCAAGATCGATCCCCGGCGCAACCCCGCGACCGATCGCGATCAGGGCGTGGCTGCCGCTGTGCGACCAGTTGAAGCCGAGCGACTGATCGTGCGCGTCGGCGAGCGCCGGGCGACCATGTTCGCCGATGACCAAGGCGACCTGGTCGCCGCCGATGCCGAGATAGGCGCCCAGTACCGCGCGCAGCGGCACGCGTTCCTGTTGCGGCTGGTAGTCGAGGCGCCATACATGAATCTCGTCATCGCGCAGGTGCTCTGCTAGCGTGGCAAGCGTCAGTGCGTGCGTGGCAATCATCAAGGCATGGTGCCGCCGAGCGTGCCGGCGCACAAGACCACATGCATGCGTCGCGCGTATGTTGCGCTGTTCATCCGCTCGGCCGGGAGAGGCTGCTTGATCCAAAGTTGGCTGTTGTTGCTGGTGTCGCTGCTGTATGTCGGGCTGCTGTTCGTGGTCGCCTATGCGGGCGATCGCCGACCGCTGTATCCGCGCCAGCCGCGCCTGCGCCCGATCGTTTACAGCTTGGCGCTGGCGGTGTACTGCTCGTCGTGGACGTTCTATGGCGCGGTCGGCACGGCGGCCCGCGACGGCTTGGCCTACCTGCCGATCTACCTCGGTCCGATCCTGTTGTTCGTGTTCGGCTTCGGCCTGCTGCGGCGGCTGCTGCAGGTGGTGAGGCAGCGCAACATCACCTCGATCGCGGACTTCATCGGTGCGCGCTTCGGCAAGTCGCACGGGCTGGCGGCGCTGGTGGCGGTGATCGCAGTGATCGCGGTGGTGCCGTATATCGCGCTGCAGTTCAAGGCGGTGGCGATGTCGTTCGGTGTGCTCGGTGGTGGCGGTCACGGCGCGGTGACGGCCGCTGGCACCGACAGCGCGTTGTGGTGCGCGCTGCTGCTGGCGATATTCGCGATATTGTTCGGCACACGCAGCATCGATGCGACCGAACATCACCACGGCATGATGCTGGCGATCGCGCTGGAGTCGCTGATCAAGTTGCTCGCCTTCGTCGCGCTGGCCGGCTACGCATTGTGGCGCGGGCCGGGCTTGATCGCGACCGTGCAACTGCCGGTGACGCAGCTGACGCATGGCCTTTCGCCGGGGTTCCTGGCGCAGACCATGCTGGCGTTCTGCGCGATGTTCTGCCTGCCGCGACAATTCCAGATCGGCATGGTCGAGTGCGAGGATGCCAGCGACTTGAAGCGCGCCCGCTGGATGGTGCCGCTGTACCTGACCATCGTCAGCCTGGCGGTGCTGCCGATCGTGGCGGCCGGCGCACACATGCCGCTGATGCGCGATGGTTCCGCCGATGCGTGGGTGTTGACCCTGCCGATGATCCATGGCGATCGCGGCATGGCCTTGCTGGCCTTCATCGGCGGATTCTCGGCGGCGACCGGCATGGTGATCGTGGCCTCGGTGGCGTTGTCGACCATGATCAGCAATGACCTGGTGATGCCGGCGCTGCTGCGCATCCCCCAACTGCGGCTCGAGCAGCGCAGCGATCTGTCCAAACTGGTGCTGGGGGTGCGTCGGGTCGCGATCATCGCGCTGGCCTTGATGGCCTACGGCTACTACCGCGTCGCTGCCAATGCGGAAAACCTCGCCGCCACCGGCCTGCTGGCGTTTGCCGCGGTGGCGCAATTCGCCCCGGCCTTGATTGCCGCGCTGTACTGGCGTGGCGCCAGTCGCCGCGGCGTGATGGTCGGCCTGGCCGGCGGTTTCGTGGTGTGGCTGTACACCTTGCTGCTGCCGGCGCTGATTCGTTCGGATCAATGGTTGCGGCACGGGCCGTTCGACTGGGACTGGCTGCGTCCGCAGGCGCTGTTTCATCTCAGCGGCTGGGACCCGGTGATGCATGGCACGTTCTGGTCGCTGCTGGTCAACGTGGGCTGCCTGGTGTTCGTCTCGTTGCGCTTCCGGCCGAGTCTGGAGGAGCGCCTGCACGCCGCCATGTTCACCGATGCCGATCCGGCCGGCCGCAGCGGCGCCGGCGACTGGCGTGGCCGCGTGGCGGTGGCCGACCTGCGCACCATCGCCGAGCGCATCGTCGGCGAACGCAGCAGTGCGCGGGCGTTCGACGACTACGCCCAGCGCCGGGGCCGGCCCTTGCTGGCCGGCGAGGCGGCCGAGCGCGCGCTGATCCAGACCACCGAACGGTTGCTGGCCTGTCTCTTATGCACATCT
>JBEPVP010000039.1:0-21178 GCA_041690935.1 Rhodanobacter sp. | reverse complement strand
CGCAATTGCTCGAACACCTGCACGTGCTCGCCCTTGCGGTCGCGGATCACCGGCGCCAGCAGCATGTAGCGCTGCTCCGGCGCCATGGCGAGGACGGCGTCGACCATCTGGCTGACCGTCTGCGCCTCCAGCGGGATGCCATGGTCGGGGCAGCGCGGCGTGCCGACGCGGGCGTACAGCAGGCGCAGGTAGTCGTACACCTCGGTGATCGTGCCGACCGTGGAACGCGGGTTGTGCGAAGTCGATTTCTGCTCGATCGAGATCGCCGGCGACAGGCCTTCGATATGGTCGACGTCGGGCTTTTCCATGATCGACAGGAACTGCCGTGCATACGCCGACAGCGATTCGACGTAGCGGCGCTGGCCTTCGGCGTAGATGGTGTCGAACGCCAGCGACGACTTGCCGGAGCCGGACAGGCCGGTGATCACGATCAGCTTGTCGCGTGGGAGGTCGAGGTCGATGTTCTTGAGATTGTGCGTGCGTGCGCCGCGGATGCGTATGGTGTCCATTGCGCCGAGATATGGGGGGGAACCTTTACTATACCAAGGCGTTTACCCGGTTCATTCGAGGAGCTGTTGGCGGGTGCGGGCAGGTCGATTTCCCGTGCCGGCGCGGCTGGCCAAATGTGCGGCTGGCGCCCGTCGGATGGCCGTTCAGGCGGCATGTGGACCTTAGATGTGGTCAGTATTTGACCAGTGCGCAGGCGGTTCGTTATAATCCGCGGTTCGCCAGACCTGAGTTTGGGTCATGGCGATACCCAAGAGAATAACGACAGAAGGGCATTCCCATGAGTTACGCAGTCATCAAGACCGGTGGCAAGCAGTACCGTGTCATGCAGGGCGACGTCCTGCGTGTGGAACTGTTGACCGCCGAAGAAGGCGCCACCATCAGTTTCGACCAGGTGTTGCTGGTCGGTACCGGCGAGTCGATCACCGTCGGTGCGCCGATCGTGGAAGGCGCCACCGTCAGCGCCACCATCCGCAAGCACGGTCGCGCCGACAAGATCCGCATCATCAAGTTCCGCCGCCGCAAGCATTACAAGCGTCAGCAGGGTCACCGTCAGCATTTCACCGAAATCGAGATCACGGGCATCAACGCCTGAGCAACTGGAGCATTGAGTCATGGCACATAAAAAAGGCGTAGGTTCCAGCCGCAACGGTCGCGATTCGAACCCGAAATACCTTGGCGTCAAGATCTACGGTGGCCAGGCCATCGAAGCGGGCAACATCATCGTGCGTCAGCGCGGCACCCAGTTTCATCCGGGCACCGGCGTCGGTCTGGGGCGCGACCACACGCTGTTCGCGCTGATCGACGGTACCGTCAAGTTTGCAGTTCGCGGCGACAAGAACCGCCGTTTCGTCGACGTCGTGCAGGCGTAAGCCTTTCGCGACGCGATAACGAAGGCCCCGCTTCGGCGGGGTTTTTGTTTTGTACCGCAGGGAATCGGAAGTGGGGAATCGGGAATGGTAAAAGCGGGTCTGCCGCAAGTCCCGTACCATTGCCAGGTTGCCAGAAGTTCCGATTCCCGATTCTCCATTCCCCACTCCCGGTCCTCCAATGAAATTCGTCGACGAAGCCAATATCAAAGTCCAGGCCGGTGATGGCGGCAATGGCTGCATCAGCTTTCGCCGCGAGAAGTTCATCCCGTTCGGCGGTCCCGATGGTGGCGACGGTGGCTACGGCGGCTCGGTCTGGCTGGTCGCCGACGAGGGTCTGAATACGCTGGTCGATTTCCGGCACCAGCGCAGCTTCAAGGCGCAGCGCGGACAGAACGGCATGGGTAGCCAGATGTATGGCAAGGGCGGCGACGATACGGTGGTGCGCGTGCCGGTGGGCACCATGATCACCAACGTCGACACCGACGAGATGATCGGCGACCTCACCGGTCACGGCCAGCGCATGCTGGTGGCGCAGGGCGGCAAGGGCGGCCTTGGCAACATCCATTTCAAGACCTCGGTGAACCGTGCGCCGCGCAAGGCCACGCCGGGCACGCCCGGTGACGCGCGCGAGCTGAAGCTCGAGCTGCGACTGCTGGCCGATGTCGGCCTGCTGGGTTTTCCCAATGCCGGAAAATCCACCTTTATCCGCGCCGTTTCCGCCGCGACGCCGCGGGTGGCGGACTATCCATTCACCACCCTGGTTCCGAATCTGGGCGTGGTCAGCCTGGGAACCGATTCGAGCTTTGTGATCGCCGACATTCCCGGCCTGATCGAAGGCGCTTCCGATGGTGCCGGGTTGGGTATCCAGTTCCTGCGTCACGTGGCCCGCACCAGCCTGCTGCTGCATCTGGTCGATATCGCCCCGATCGACGGTTCCGACGTGGCCGCGCAAGTGCGCGCCATCGAGACGGAGCTGGAGAAGTTCAACCCGGAGCTGCTCGAACGTCCGCGCTGGCTGGTGCTGAACAAGGCCGACATGCTGGCCGAGGACGAGCGCACGGCTGTCTCGGAGAAAATCATCGCGGACCTGGGCTGGACCCAGCCATGGTTCCTGGTTTCGGCGATCGCGCGCGAAAACACCATGGAGGTGTGCCAGCAGGTGCAGCGGTTCTTCGATGCGCAACGCGAGGAAAGCGCGGGACGCACCGACATGCTGCCGAACGATGTGCGGCTGCGCGGCGCACTACCGCAAGACTGAGGCAGGGTGGCTGAAAGCTGCGGACGAACCGCTTACATGCGGAATACGCCGTAACGCTGCGGCTCGATCGGCGCGTTCATCGAGGCGGAGATCGCCAGCCCCAGCACACGGCGGGTGTCGACCGGGTCGATCACGCCATCGTCCCACAGCCGCGCGCTGGCGTAGTACGGGTGGCCCTGGCGCTCGTACTGGTCGCGGATCGGTGCCTTGAAGGCTTCCTCTTCCTCGGCGCTCCAGGACCTGCCTGCGGCTTCGATGCCATCGCGCTTGACCGTGGCCAGCACCGATGCGGCCTGTTCGCCACCCATCACTGAAATCCTGGCGTTCGGCCACATCCACAGGAAACGGGCGCCATAGGCGCGGCCGCACATCGCATAGTTGCCGGCGCCGAAGCTGCCGCCGATCACAACCGTGAACTTGGGCACGTGCGAGCACGCTACGGCGGTCACCATCTTGGCGCCGTCCTTGGCGATGCCGGCCTGCTCGTACTCCTTGCCGACCATGAAGCCGGTGATGTTCTGCAGGAACACCAGCGGCACGTTGCGCTGGTTGCACAGCTCGATGAAATGCGCGCCCTTGAGCGCGCTCTCGGCGAACAGGATGCCGTTGTTGGCGATGATGCCCACCGGGTAGCCGTGAATGTGCGCGAAACCACACACCAGCGTCTTGCCATAGCGCGCCTTGAACTCGTGGAACTCCGAGCCGTCGACGATGCGCGCGATCACCTCGCGGATGTCGAACGGGCGACGCGTGTCCCGCGGAATCACGCCGTACAGCTCATCGGCCGGATATTTCGGTTCCATCGGCGTGCGCAGCGCCAGCGGCATGTCTTTCTTGCGATTGAGGTGCCCGACGATGTCACGGGCGATCGCCAGTGCGTGGGCGTCGTTCTCGGCGTAGTGATCGGCCACGCCGGAGATGGACGTATGGACGTCCGCGCCGCCCAGCGTCTCGGCATCGACTACCTCGCCGGTGGCCGCCTTCACCAAGGGTGGCCCACCCAGGAAGATGGTGCCCTGCTCGCGCACGATGATCGTCTCGTCGCTCATCGCCGGAACATATGCGCCACCGGCGGTGCACGAGCCCATCACCACCGCGATCTGCGGGATATTGAGCGAGGACATGCGCGCCTGGTTGTAGAAGATCCGGCCGAAATGTTCCTTGTCCGGAAACACCTCGTCCTGCAGCGGCAGAAAGGCGCCGCCGGAGTCGACCAGGTAGATGCAGGGCAGGCAATTTTCCAGCGCCACTTCCTGCGCACGCAGGTGCTTCTTTACTGTCATCGGGAAATAGGTGCCGCCCTTGACGGTGGCGTCATTGGCGACCACCACCACCTCGATGCCGTTGACCCGGCCGATGCCGGTGATCAGGCCGGCGGCCGGCGCGGCATCGTCGTACATGCCGTGCGCGGCCAGCGGCGACAGTTCCAGGAACGGCGAGCCCGGATCGAGCAGGGCGCGGATGCGCTCGCGCGGCAGCAACTTGCCGCGGGCCGCATGCTTCTCACGCGCCTTGACGCCGCCGCCCTCGGCAATGCGCGCCAGTTCGCGCTGCAGGTCGTCGACCACGGCGCGCAGCTGCGCGCTGCTGGCCTGGAAATCGGGTGAACGGGGATCGATCTGCGAGGCAATGACGCTCATGGATTCGGGCTCACGGGTGAGAGGCCGCCGTCACGACCAAAACAAGGATGATAGCGGGCGTCGGCCAACGACCAAAATCTTCGGGACTGGCGTGGCTGGAAAGGCAAAAAAAACGGCCGCACAAGGCGGCCGTTCTTCTGGAAACCAGCGAAGGATCAATGACCCTTTGCGGCGTCCTTGGCTTTGTCGGCAGCATTTTTCGCGTTGCTGGCGGCGTCTTTCGCAGCGTCAGCAGCGTTGTCGGCAGCGCCAGCAGCGTTGGAGGCGGCGTCCTTGGACATGGACATCGCATCCTTGGACGTGCTCGATGTGGCCGGAGCCATCGAGGAAGCCGCGGTTGCAGACTGTTGAGCCTGGTTGGAAGCCTGGCCTGCCGCATCGGCAGCCATCTTCGCCTGGTCAGCAGCCTGCTCGGATCCCGGCGTCGGAGTCTGAGCCGCTTGCTGCTGCGCCGTATCGGCAGCTTGCTGGGCGGTATCAGCCGACTTCTGGGCGTCCTGCGCGGAATCCTGCGCGCCGTTGCTGCATGCCGCCAACAGCGCGACGAGCGCGGCGGCGAGTAGGGTACGCGTAAATTTCATGGTGAATCTCCTTTGCCGTGGAATGCCGTTTGGCCGTGTATTAATAACGCTTTCGTGGAAATTGCGCCAGATCTTTATGCCGACCCTGCACTACTTGATGAAACTGATTTAACCAGCCGTCATGTGAATGATACGAAATGATCATGGTGCGCAGACAGGAATCAGTCGACGAGTTCCACTGCCATCGCCGTGGCCTCGCCGCCGCCGATGCAAAGGGTGGCGATGCCGCGCTTGAGGCCGCGTGTCTTCAAGGCATTCAGCAAGGTCACCACGAGGCGTGCACCGCTGGCGCCAATCGGATGACCCAGCGCACAGGCGCCGCCGTTGACGTTGAGCTTGTCGTGGGAAATGCCGAGCTCCTTCATCGGTGTCATCGCCACTACCGCAAACGCCTCGTTGATCTCGAACAAGTCGACCTCGTCGACTTTCCAGCCGGCCTTGGCCAGCACTTTCTGGATCGCGCCGACCGGCGCGGTGGTGAACCACTCCGGCTCCTGCGAATGGGTGGCGTGCGCCACGATGCGCGCCAGCGGTTTCAGCCCGCGTTTGTTCGCGTCGTCGGCGGACAGCAGCACCAGCGCGGCGGCACCATCGGAAATACTTGAGGAACTGGCCGCCGTGATGGTGCCGTTCTCCTTGAGAAAGGCCGGGCGCAGGGTCGGGACCTTGGCGATGTCGGAGCGGCCAGGCTGCTCATCCGTATCGACCTGCACGTCGCCCTTGCGGCCGCTCACGGTGACCGGAACGATTTCGTCGGCGAACGCGCCATTCTGCTGGGCGGCCAAGGCGCGCCTGACCGATTCGATGGCGAACGCATCCTGCGCTTCGCGGGTGAAGTGATATTTGTCGGCACACAGTTCGCCGAACACGCCCATCGACTTGCCGTCGTAAGGATTGGTGAGCCCGTCCCAGGCCATGTGGTCGACCAGCTGGCCGTCACCATAGCGAATGCCGGTGCGCGCGTTGAGCATATGCGGCGCATTGGTCATTGACTCCATGCCGCCGGCCACCACCACGGTGGCCGAGCCGGCCTTGATCAGGTCGTTGCCCAGCATGATCGCCTTCATGCCCGAGCCGCACACCTTGTTGACCGTGGTGCAGCCGGTGCTGGCTGGCAGGTCAGCGCCCAATGAAGCTTGCCGCGCGGGCGCCTGGCCGAGGTTGGCCGGCAACACACAACCCATGATCACTTCGCTGACATCGGCCGGGGCGACGCCCGATTGCGCCAGCGCGGCGCGAATGACGGTGGCACCGAGCTTCGGCGTGGGCACACCGGTGAACTGGCCGAGGAAGGAGCCGATGGCCGTGCGCTTGGCACCGACGATGACTACGCTGACATCCGACATGGATAACTCCGCTTTGGAAGACTTGAGGGGCGCGCACGCCTGATGGATAACCCCAAGATTATCGCAGCCTGCCGCAAACCTCGGCAAACCCGGCGATTCCCTGCGGGGCTGCGACTTGCACGCTGTTTCATTGGGTTTTCGTTGTGCCAAGATGCACCGCAGGTGTTTTGCAGTGTATCCGGCGAGTCCGTGATGCGAGGTTGAATGCGATGGCGGGGGGCATGATGGAAACGATCGACTCGGGGTTGCGACGCCGCGAAATGGCGTGTCTGGTGGCATTGGCGCTCGGCCTGAGTGCCTGCGGGGGCGGGGGTGGCAATGTCCGGCCGACACCTCCTCCCAGCGTGCCGAACTCGCCACCGCCGACGCCGCCGAGCACCCCGCCGCCGCGGGATGCCCAGCTCGCGATCACTAACGCCTATGCCGCGCACAACCAGGGCTACACCGGCGCCGGGGTGACCATCGGTGTGGTCGACAGCGGCATCATGCGCAATCACCCAGCCCTGGCCGGGCGGGTCAAGCAGGAACTGATCTATGTCGATCCGGCCAGCAACAACACCGCGATCGACGACGTGGTCGGCCACGGTACCTGGGTCTCGCAGATCGCCGCCGGTCAGGCCTTCGACCAGTTCCCTGGCGGCATCGCGCCCGGTGCCGACCTGGTCTCTGCGCGCATCATCAGCGACGTGGAACCGAAGGACGATGGCTCGGGCCAGGGCAACCCGGTCACCGCCGCCGATGCCGACTTCTTCGCGCAGACGCTCAATCCGGCGCTGATCAAGGCCGGGGTGCAGGTGATGAACAATTCCTGGGGCGGCATCTACTGGGACACCAGCAATGCCGCCATCAACCAGGCGTTCGCGCAGGCTTACCAACCGTTCGTGGTGCAGCATGGCGGCTTGGTCGTGTTCGCCGCCGGCAACGACTCCAAGAGCGATCCGAGTGACATCGCTGCGCTGCCCAGTCTTTCCCCCCAACTGGGGGCCGGCTGGCTGGTAGCGGTGGCGGTGGACAGCAATCATCCCGGCCAATTGGCGAGCTACTCCAATGCCTGCGGCAAGGCGATGACTTATTGTCTCGCCGCGCCGGGCGACGTGGTCGTCCTCGACAAGGACGCCAAGACCACCGGCAGTCAGACCTATTGGTCCGTCAGCGGCACCTCGTTCGCGGCACCGGAAGTATCCGGCGCCGCCGCACTGGTGTGGCAGGCCTATCCGTATTTCAGCAACGACCTGGTACGACAGACTCTGCTGGGCACCGCCGACGATCTGGGCGCGGTCGGGCCGGACAAGGTGTTCGGCTACGGCGAACTGGATGTCGGCAAGGCGGTGAACGGGCCGGCGAAGTTCGACTGGGGCGACGTCACCGTCAATTTCAGCGGCAGCTCCAGTTGGAACAATCCGATCTCCGGTGTCGGTGGATTGATCAAGCAGGGCATCGGCACGCTCACTCTCAGCCAGAATGCGAGCTACACCGGCCCGACTCAGGTGCAGGCCGGTACCCTGGTCACCCACGCACTGTCCAGCAATGTGGCTATCGGCACACAGGGCACGCTGAGTGGCAGTGACGTCGCCGGTGATGTGACCAATGCCGGTACCTTTGAAGTCGCTCGCAACCTCGACAGCACCATTACCGGCAATTATATCCAGCAGGGTACAGGGCGCCTTTCCGTGAATCTGGGTTCAATCTTGCTGGTCACCGGCAACGCGACGCTGAACGGTGGCGACCTTTACGTGCGCGGCACCAACGACAACTACGTCGTCAACTCCCGCACCGAGGTGCTTGACACTATCGGAGGCCTCACCGGCGTCTTCGGTTCGCTGAGCACATCTTCGAATGTCCTGCTGCAGGCGGCGCTCAATTACGACGCGCATGACGCTTGGCTCGATGTGCAGCAGGTGAACGTCACGGCCGTGCAGGGCATGAGCTATACCGCTGCATCGTTCGGCGCCGCGCAGCGCGTGCAGAGCGCCTTCGACCAGATCAACAGCCAGTTGGGCCCGGCTGCACCGGCTGGCATGGCGCCGGCGCCCGCCAGTTTCATCCGGGGCGCGGGCAGCCTGCAGCAATCGGCCACGCTGACCACGGCGCTACGTTCGCTGGAAAGCCTGTCCGGCCAGCTGCATGCAGGCAGCGCGGCGATGACGTTCGAGGCGATCGACGCCGGTACGCGCGCGTTGTCCGATCGCTTCGACACCCTGCTCGATGCGCCGAAGGCCGGTGGCTGGACGCAGAGCCTCGGCTATCACGGCGGCATGTCGCGCAGCGGTTACGACAATGTCGGCTATGACCTCAGCGGCTCGCTGGTGGGACAGGACTATCGCGTGGGCAGCAACGGCATCGCCGGCTATGCGCTGAGCCAGAGCCAGGGCCTGGGTCGGCTCGCCGAAAGCGCGGACCAGGGCCGCAGCCATGCGCTGGAAGGGATGCTGTACGGCGGCGTGATCCGTGGCGCGTGGTACACGATGGGCCGCTTCGGCGTCGGCAGCTACCGCGAAACCATGCGTCGCCAGCTTGAACTCGGCGATCAGTTCGCCGGGGTGGCCAGCGACAGCAACGGTCGTTACAGCGTGGCGTATGGCGAAAGCGGCTATCGCCTGGCGCTGGGTCGCACGCAGCTCACCCCGTACATGAGCCTGCAATACGCGCAGATCCGGCGCGACGGTTTCAACGAGCTGGGCGCGTATGGCTTCGGCCTGAAATCAGCGGCCCAGAACACCGCTCGTTGGCAAGCCGGGCTGGGCCTGCGTGCCACGCACGGCTGGACGCTGGCCGGCGGTGGCTACCTCGGCCTGCAGGCGCGAGCGCTGTGGCAGCAATCGTTCGGGCTGCGTGGTGAAGTGTTCGATGCCAGCTTCAGCGGAATCAACCAGTTCACGCCGGTCGGCGGCATCGGCCTGTCGCGTTACGGTGGCGTGCTCGGTACCACGCTGGACTGGCAGATGACGTCGCGCGCGAGCCTGCAGCTCGGCTATGACCAATACCTCGGTCAGCGGCAGCAGGCGAAGATGGGCACGTTGAATTTCCGGCTGGACTTCTGAACGGCCGGCAGCGTCAGACCAGCACGACCTGCACGCCGGCGGCACGCAGCGCCTCGACGGTTTCGGCCGGCGCGCTGCTGTCGCTGATCACGATGTCGAGGTTCTTCATCGGCGTGATCACCGACAGGCTGCGCTGACCCAGCTTGCTGGCGTCGAGCACGGCGATGGTCTGGCGCGAGACGCGGATCATCAGCGCGTTCAACGCCGCCTCGAGCGGATCGGGCGTGGTCACGCCAACCTCGGGATCGAGCCCGTCGACGCCTAGAAACAGCCGGTCGGCGGAAAGCTTCGCCAGCGCCTGCTCGGCATCCGGGCCCACCAGCGAATACGAGGTCTGCCGCAGCAGACCGCCCAGCATCATCACGCGGATCTGCGGCAACCCCGACAGTTCCATCGCGATATTCAGCGCATTGGTGATCACGGTCAGCGATTCGAACTTCAGCTGACGGATCTGCCGGGCGATCTCCACCGTGGTCGAGCCGGAATCGAGGATGATCGTTTCGCCGTCCTGGATCATCTTCGCCGCGGCCTGGCCGATGCGAAGCTTCTGCGCGTGCCAGCGGGTTTCCTTGATGTTGAGAGGCGTGTCGTTCGTCGTCGGTGCCGCCGGCAGAGCGCCGCCGTGCGAGCGGGCGATCGCCGAGCTGCGTGCCAGCGCATCCAGGTCGGCGCGGATGGTGACGGTGGAGGTGCCGAACTTCTGCGCCAGTTCTTCCACCGTGGCGCGCCCCTGCTGTTCGACCAGTTCGACGATCAGGCGGCGGCGTTCTCCGACCAGCAGTCGGCGTGGCGCGATGGGGGTTTCACTCATGAGTCGATATTCAGAAGTCGGGCGGCGTTGTCATGGTAAACCTTGCGCAGCACTTCGTCCGGCAAACCGAGCCCGTAGATCGACCAGCGTCCCTGCGGCGGCGTGGGTGCCGGTGCGTAATCGAAGTATTCGTCCTCGGTTTCCAGGAAACGGTAGTAGATTTCATAGAGCTCGTCGCCGAACAACTGCTGCGGCACGTCGTCGCCGTAAGGTGATGGCACTGCGTCGGTGCCGAACATGATCCGGTCCTGGTAGCGATCGAAGAAGCGCCGCGCGATGCGCGGCTGGCGACCCAGTTCGCCGATGCGTGCGCTGATGTCGATTACCGTGTTCGGGAAACGATCCAGACAGGCGGCGACGGCGGCCAGGTTCTCCGCGTTGTTGCCCACGTGCAGCAGCGCGAACGTGGTTTTCGGATGGCGCGCGATCAGGCGGTCGCGTGCGGCGAGCAACTCTGCGTTGCTCGGAAATTCCGGGCCGTAGAACGACCAGTCCGGATGGTTGCTCAGTTCCTCGTAGCGCTCGTTGCTGGCGTCGGTGGGCAGGAAGAATGCTTCCGGGTCGGAGACGTGCAGGAACACCGGCATGTCGTGTGCCGCGCAGGCCTCCCACATCGGGTCGAAGCGGCGATCGTCCACCGCCACCAGCGGGCCTTCGTCGATCCGCTCGCGCAGGTACAGGCCCAGCGTTTTCAGCAGCTTCAGGCCGCGCGCGCCGACCCGCTTCGCACGGGTGATCGCATCACCCTGCAGCTGCGCGTAGTTCGGCTCGGGAAAGTATTCGTACGACGGTTCGGTGAGCGTGAGAAAGCGCCCCGGCGCGGCCTGATCGAAGCTGCGGATGCTCTTTTCCAGGCCCGCCCCGATGCCACCAGTGAGGTTCACCAGGGTGCGGATGCCCTTGCGGTCCATTACCGGCAGCAGGTCCTCGGGCCGGGCGAACAGGGTGACCTCCTCGCCCACCGAGATGCCGCTGCGCACGTTGCTGGACCAGCTCAGGTGCGCGTGCACGTCGATCACCGGAAAGCGCGGGCGTTCGACGCGCGTCTTCGGCACATGCAGCATGCTGCGCGGCCGGAACTCCTTGAGCCGCAGCTCGCTGTTGCCGGCGGCCGGCTGGGTCTGCAACGGGTTCTTGCCGCTTTCGATGCGCACCGTGCCGGCGCCGCTGGGCGGCGCGCAGCACAGGCAGCCGGCCTGCATCGGGGGCTGCTGCGGTTTGGAGGAACGGTCGATCATCGGACTGGATGCCTCGCCTGCCTGTTCAGTGCGGATATTTCGCCATGATCCCGTGCACCGAGCGAACCAGTGCCAGCGCCTGCTCGAACGGCCGCAGCCACATGTTGCGGCCGAACATCACGCCGCTGGCGCCGGACTGCATGTAGAACTCGACCTGGCGCAGCACCGCCGCGTCGTCGTCGTCCTTCACGCCGCCGGAGAACAGCACCATGGTCCGTCCGGCCGAACGCACCACGCGCGCGCAGCGGGCGCCGGCATCTTCCTGCAACTGGTTGTACGGTGCCGGCACGTTGGCGGTGCTGTCGTTGGGCTCGTGCAGCTTGACGATGTCGGCACCCAGCTCCAGTGCCACGCGTGCAGCGTAGTCCTGTGCGTACAAGGTATTGGTGCCGCCCTTGGCGTTGACGGCGCTGCCACGCGGGTACGACCACAGTACCAGCGGCATGCCGTAGCGCTCGCAATCCTGGCGTACCTTCTCGAACTGGCGGAACTCGTCGTGCTGGCGTGGCGAGCCCACATACATGGTGTAGCCGACCGCATCGGCGCCGAGACGCACCGCGTCTTCGACCGAGGCGAACAGCGGCGAGGTGGCATCGGCGTCGCTCGGGATGTTGGTCTTGCCGTTGAGCTTGAGGATCAGCGGGATCTGCCCGCAATACGCGCCCATGTACTTCTCGGCAAGACCGATGCCCAGCGCGATGGCCGAAAAATTCCCTTCAACGGCAAGGCGGAACTGATAGTCCGGGTCCACCGCCGGCGGGTTCGGGAAGAAGTCCGTTGGCCCATGCTCCAGCCCTTGATCGAGCGGCAGCACCAGCAGGCTGCCATTGCGCGGACCATGGCCGTAAAGCAGCCGCCACAGGCGGGTGCGCTTGCCGTGGGACAGGGACAGCAGGGAAAGCCTGCCATCAGTTTTCGAAACCCCTTGTAAGTTTTGTTTCATTTCGAATACTCTCGGTTACGGGATTTAATACTTTCACATTCAACCGCATTTGGCAAAATGTCAGAAATAAGCAAGAAAACGAAAGATTCATTCAAGCTGAAGCAGCTGCTTGCGCTACCGCTGGCGCAGCAGCAGGAGCGCGGCTGCGCCGACACCTTGCGCGAGATTCTGCAGCAGCCGACGACCTGGACCGAGACGGCCGGCCAGCTGCGCCGCCCACCGGCGCGGGAACGGCTGCTGGCTGCACTGAATCCGCGGCCGCAGCATGTCGTGCTGACCGGCTCGGGCAGCTCCATGTATGTCGGCGAATGCCTGGCACCCAGCCTGCAACTCGGCTTGGGCATCCCGGCGCAGGCCATCGCCGCCGGCACCTTGCTGACCCATTGGCGCAGCGTACTGCCGCCGGGCAACGGGCTGCTGATTTCGCTGGCACGTTCGGGCGACAGCCCGGAAAGCTGTGGCGTGGTGAGTCGGCTGCTGGCCGAGGCGCCGGAGTACCGGCATCTGGTCGTCACCTGCAACGCGAACGGCAAACTCGCCACCCGCTATCGCGACGACCCACGGGTGAGCGTGCTGGTGCTCGACGAGCGTACCAACGACCGCAGCCTGGTGATGACCAGCAGCTTTACCAACCTGCTGCTGGCCGGCACCGGCCTGGTGCAGCGGCAGGGCGAGGAAATCACGGTCGCGGCGAACCGGTTTGCCAGCGGCGTGCAGCGCATCTTCGATGAACAGGCTGATGCCATGGCGGCGCTCGCCGGCAGGGAGTTCAGCAGCGTCGTCTATCTCGGTAGTGGCGGCGCGCTCGGCGCGGCCCACGAATCCGCGCTGAAGATGCTGGAGATGACCGACGGCGGCGTAGTCACGCTGGCGGAAACCTATCTCGGCCTGCGCCATGGGCCGATGTCCAGCCTCGACGGCAAGACCCTGGTGGTCGGTTTCCTGTCGCCGGATCCGGCGGTGCGCGCGTACGAGGCCGACCTGTTGCGTGAGCTGTCGCGCAAGCAACTGGGCACGACCCGGATACTGGTGGGCGAGGGCATCGCCAGCGACCTGCTGGGTCCGGACGACCTGGCGGTGGAGCTGCCGAAGCTTGGTGCGGCCGATGGCGCGTTACCGCTGCTGGCGGATGTGGCCGTGGGCCAGTTGCTTGCGCTCTTCCGCTGCCTGGCGCTGGGCGGCAAGCCGGACACGCCTTCGCAGGGCGTGCTCACCCGCGTGGTCGAACACTTCCCGATGCACCAAGAGCGCAGCTCGGAAAATGAGCATGGAGAGGAAGCGTGAAACGCATTCTGGTCGTTGGCGAAATCAACGTCGACCTGGTCTTCAGGAACTGCCAGGCGTTCCCGACTTCCGGTCGCGAGGTGCTGGCCGAAGACTTCAGCATGACGCCCGGCAGCTCCTCGATGATCTGCGCGATGGGGCTGGCCCGTCTGGGTAATCCGGTCAGCTTCCACGGCAAACTCGGTGCCGACGAATGGGGCAACTATTGCCTTGATGCGCTGCGCCACGCCGGCATCGATCTCGCCTCGGTGCGCCAGGACGCCGCGTTGCGCACGGGCGTCACCGTTTCGCTGTCGACGCCGCAGGATCGAGCGCTGGTGACGTTCGCCGGCGCGATCGACACGCTGCGTGCGGATGATGTCGGCGACGCCTTGCTGGCCGGCGCCGATCACCTGCACGTTTCCTCGTACTACCTGCAGCGCGCCTTGCGTCCCGATTGCCGCGCGCTGTTCGCGCGGGCCCGCGACGCCGGCCTGAGCACCTCGCTCGATCCTGGCTTCGATCCGCAGCAGGCGTGGGACGCCGACCTGCGCAATACCCTGGAGGAGGTCGACCTGTTCCTGCCCAACGAGCTGGAGCTCGCGGCCATCACCGGTTGTGACAGCGTGCTTGCCGGCCTGCGTGCGCTTGACAACGGCCACACGCAAACGGTGGTGAAGCGTGGGCAACTCGGTTGCGCCAGTCTGGATCGGGGGCAACTGCTCGAGGTCCCGGCCTTTGCGGTCGATCCGATCGACAGCACCGGTGCCGGCGATTCGTTCGACGCCGGTTTCCTGCATGCGTGGCTGCGCGATCTGTCGCCGCACGATTGCCTGCGCTGGGGCAGTGCCTGCGGCAGTCTTTCCACGCGTGGCACCGGCGGTACCACCGGGCAGGCCACGGCATCGGAAGTACAGGCCCTGCTGGCGGATGTCCGGTGATCACGGTCATCGGCTTCAACACGGCGATCGACCGTTTCATCCGGTTGGACGCCCTGCGCCCCGGCCAAGTCAGCCGCGCGCTCGATGAACAGATATGTCCTGGCGGCAAGGGCCTGCATGTGGCGCAGACCATCGCCGCATTGGGCGAGCGCGTGCAGCTGGTCGGCCTGGTCGACCCGGCTCACCGCAACATGATCGGTCGGCAGATGTGCGAGCGCGGCGTGCTGTTCCACGGCATCGAGATTGTCGACAGCCTGCGCACCTGCATCGCGCTGCAGGACGCGGCCGGACAGACCACCGAAATCCTCGGGCAGGGACCGCTGCTGGACAGCGCGCAGCAGGAGGTGTTGCTGCGCGCGTTTCGCCGCGCTGTCGACGACAGCGACCTGGTCGTTCTCTCCGGCAGCTTGCCGCGCGGCTTTGCGTCGACCACTTATGCCGAACTCGCTGCCCATGTGCGCGATACCGGCAAGCGCTGCCTGGTTGATGCCGGCGGCGAGCTGCTGCAGCACGCGGTGCAGGTCCAGCCTTTTCTGGTCAAGCCCAATCGCGACGAGATCACCGAATTGTTTGGACGTCCGATCGGCGATCTCGATGCGGCGGTGGCTGCCGCCCGCGAACTGCATGCCCGTGGCGTCGCGATGCCGGTGGTGACGATGGGCGCGCTTGGCGCGTTTGCCGCCGATGCGGACGGCGTCTGGCACGCCGCGATCGAGCTCGCGGATATACGCAACACGGTGGGTTCGGGTGACTGCCTGTTGGCCGGCATGACCGTGGGCATCGCGCGCGGCATGGCACTGGAAGAGAGCTTGCGGCTGGGTGTGGCCTGCGGTGCAGCGAATGCGCTGGCCGAGGAAACCGGATACGCCGTGCGCGCCAGCGTGAACGCGCTGAGCCCGCAGGTACGCCTGCAACGAATCGGACTTTGAGTATGAGGCGGCCGCCAGCCAATGGCGCGCCGTGGGAGAGCGACACGTTGCATTGAGATCACGGGGAGGGAGCGTCCGTGGTGTTTTCAAAAAGTGTTCGGTCCGCCGGGGAGAACGATGGGCGGCACGGCACATGAGTCCACCGACGAGGTATGGCATGAACGTAACAGGTGTGAGCGCACGAAACGGGCTGGTCAAAAAGACCGTACTCGCCATGGGTTTGCTGGCGGCACTGGGGATGGGAATCGCCCAGGCACAGTCGATTACCGGCGGGCTTTATGGCAAGGAGCTCGGCGGCAAGAGCGTCACGATCGAGGTCAACAGTGCGGCCACTGGCTACCACCGCGTGCTGCAACCGGACAGCGACGGGCGCTACAACGTGGGTGGCCTCAATCCCGGTAAATATACGGTGACCGTGTCGCAGGACGGCAATGCCATCGGTACCCGCACGATCACGGTGAATTCGAACGTACAGACCGCAGTGCCGGCACTCTCCAGCGCTGCAGTTTCATCGGCAGCATCGGCGAACGCGGCCAATCTCGGCGCCGTTCAAGTGACCGGGCAGGTCCTCGATACGAACGTGATTCCGATCGACGTGAGCACGCCGGAGTTCTCCAGCAACTACAGCATGAGCGTGGTCAACCAGCTGCCGACCGGGCGCGGCCCGGAGAGCGTGGCGCTGCTGAGCTCGCGCGTGCGGTACGACAACCAGACCACCGGCCTGATCCAGATGGGCGGCGCCAGCCCGGCCGAGAACCGCTACTACTACAACGAGTTCGACAGCACCTACGACTACCAGGGACTGGGCGCCACCTACCTGCCGGCCGAGGCGGTCGCGTCGACCCAGGTCCTGAGCAGCAATGCCGGCGTCAGCTGGACCAGCACCACCGGCGGCACGATTTCTTCCACGGTGCGCCAGGGTACCAACCATTTCCAGGCGGGCTACTCGCTGTACTTCACGCCGGCGACGTCCTGGTTCAACCCCCGTTCGCGTGACTCGTATACCTCGCAAGGCGATTACTTCAGCTTCAACTCCTCCAACAGTCACAGCGCCAACGTCGCGAACCAGTACCTGTGGGCGTCCGGTGCGCTGGTGAAGGACAAGCTGTTCTTCTTTGCCATGCTGGGCAATTCGCCGGCCAACACCAGCCAGAGCAATGCGCAGACGCTGCACACCGACACCGCCAACCGCGACAAGAACGGCCTGCTCAACCTCACCTGGAACATCAATGCCGACCAGTCGCTCAACGTGGTCGGCAACCGTGACTGGAAGAACACCTTCAACAACCGGTACCGGCTGACCCGCGACTACGACCCGTCCTCGCAGGGCGGGTACTACGGCTGGTCGTCGACCCAGGTCAAGAATCAGTTCCTGATCGGCAACTACCACTGGCAGATCAACGACGACATGAGCCTGCGGCTGATGGGCGGCTATCTGAGCCAGTCGTCGCTGAGCCCCACCTCGACCTCCGGCACCGGTTTGCCGTATGTGACGGAGGTCGATCCGGTCACCCAGGTGCGCCGCAATATCGGCCTTACCACCACCGGCAACCAGCTGTATCCGTTCGCGTACTGGCGCCGCGGCTTCAAGGGTGACTTCACCTGGAACCTGGGCGACCACAAGATCACCATCGGCGGCGAGCACTACAAGCACTTCATCAACAACGTCACCACCACCACCGAGGGTGGCGACTGGACCTACTACAACCAGCCCGGCACCGTCCTGCCGAACGGCTCGCCGGTGCCGGCGAACGGGCGCTATGTGGCGCAGTACTACATCAGCACCGGCGGTCCGTTCTACACGGTCAACAAGGCGTTCTACATCGACGACTACTGGCAGGTTTCCGACCGCTGGATTGCCTACGCCGGCCTGCGCGACGACACCTTCGTCAACAAGAACATCAACGGCCAGAATTTCTGGCGACTGCCGCTGCTGTCGCCACGGTTCGGCCTGTCGTGGGATGTGTACGGCGACAGCACGATGAAGGTCGGCGCCAATGCCGGCAAGTACACCATCCCCATTCCGTCCAGCGTCAACAACGGCGCCGCCGGTGCGGTCACCCAGTGGTACCGCTACTACACCTACGCCGGCAGGGATCCGAACACCCAGGCGCCGACCGGCCTGACCCAGATCGGCCCGCAGGAAACGCTGATCAACGGCCAGGCGCCCAGCGCGGCGAACGTGGCCACGTCCAACATCAAGGCGCCGTACCAGTACGAGTTTCAGGTGTACGTGCAGAAGACGCTGGGCAACAGCTGGTCGTCGATGGCCGAGCTGGGCTACTCCTCGCTCAAGCGTGCGATCGAGGACACCTGCTACACCCAGGGCATCACCGACTACGCGCAGGCGCACGGTTATCCCAACTACGAGGATTCCAGCGGCTGCCCGATGATCAACCCGGGCATCGCGCAGGTGTTCATGCGCGACTACAACGGCGACGGCAAGCTGGAAGCGTTGACCCTGCCAGGCAGCGTGTTCGGGCCGGCACCCACGCGCAAATACGTGCACCTCACGCTGGAGCTGACCCATACGCAGAACAGCGAGGAGCCGTACTACCTCGACCTCAGCTACACCTGGGCGCATCTGTATGGCAACTACGATGGCCTGCTCAATCTCGGCACGCGCACCAATGGCGGCCCCTCCGAGCAGATCCTGTGGGATTTTCCTGGCCTGATGGAGCACAGCTCCGGCAACCTGGCCGGCGACGTGCGTCACAGCCTCAAACTCAATGGCGTCTACTACTTCCCGCATGGTCTTCGTGTCGGCAGCACGTTCGACCTGTCCAGCGGCACGCCGCAGAACTGTCTGGGCACCTATCCCGATATCAACAATCCGGCCGAGCAATACGGCGCGGCCAGCCATTACTGCAACAACGTGCCGGCACCGCTGGGCGCGGCGGGTCGATCGCCGCTGTTCTGGCAGTGGAACCTGGGCGTGGGCTACGACTGGACGATCAACGAGTCGAACCATCTGAGCCTGGATCTGCAGGTGCAGAACATCACCAATCGCCAGGGTCGCATCGATTCGGAGCAGCGCTACGACACCGGCGGCTTCAACAACGACGGCTCACCGATCCTCGATCCGAGTTATGGCGCAGCCACCTGGCAGGCGCCGCGAACGACGATGCTGATTGCCCGCTACACCTTCCGGTGACGACGACGGACTGATGCGTGCGAGTGATGTGCTGTTCGCGGGCGTCGCCGTCAGAGACCTTGGCGGCGACGCACTGCCCATGTTTTCTGCGAGGTTCTACCGACATGCATTTTTTGTATTTTGATAATTCGATCGTGACCGCGCCCAGCGCACCGCGCGGCAGGCGAAAGCCGGCGCGAATCGCCGCATGCCTGCTGGTGGCCGTATTGGCCATCGGCGTGGCGCATGCCGACGGCGATGCGGTGATCGCCCATCCGGGAGCGGCCGCGTTTGCCGACCGACAGGGCGTCGGGCACTTTGGCAACGCGGCGATCGAGGCGACCTGGAAGATCGATCACCAGCATCTTGGCGACTTGACCATCGTCGATCGCGCCCATCAGCGCTCACTGAAAGTACTGACACCGTTTGCGCTGGTCCTGCAGGACGGCAAGACCGTCACTGCTGACGATATGCACCTGCTCGCCGCGCCACGCGAATCCGCGTTGCCGGCGCATGCCGATGGGTCGCGTCTGGTCGAGCGGCTGCCCGGCAAGTCGGTGCAGGCCAGTTTCGGCGACGCCGATGGCCGCTTCCGGGTGGACTGGCAGCTGGTGCAGCGCGACGGTTCGCCTTACCTGCGCGAGCTGGTATCGATCACGGCACTGAAGCAGGACGAGAAGATCGCCAAGGTCTCGCTGCTGGAGACGCAGACTGCCGGCGCGGAAGTCAGCGGCGAGGTCAAGGGCTCGCCGGTGGTCGCTGGCGACATCTATCTCGGCTTTGAGCATCCGCAGTCCGACAGCACGGTGCGTGGCAGCAACATCAAGCTGACCCTGGACCGACAGCTGCCACTGGAGCAGGGCAAGACGATCGCCTATTCGGCGGTGATCGGCGTGGTGCGCGATGGCCAGCTGCGGCGCGATTTCGCCAGCTATGTCGAGCGCGAGCGGGCGCATCCGTACCGCCCGTTCCTGCACTACAACTCGTGGTACGACATCGGCTACTTCACGCCGTACACCGAGGCGCAGGCGCTGGACCGGATCAACACCGTCGGCACCGAGCTGCACGTAAAGCGTGGCGTGAAACTCGATTCGTTCCTGTTCGACGACGGTTGGGACGATCGCAGCGGCAGCTGGCATTTCAGCAAGGATTTCCCGCACGGCTTCGTGCCGCTGCGCGATGCCGCCGCGAAATACGGTGCCGCGCCGGGCGTATGGCTGTCGCCATGGGGCGGCTACGGTCCGCCCGCGAAGGAGCGCGCGGAACGCGGCGCTCAGGCGGGCTACGAGATCATCGACGGCGGCCTGGCGCTGTCCGGCCCGAAGTATTACCAGCGCTTCCACGATGCCGTGATGGAACTGGTCAACAAGAATGGCATCAACCAGTTCAAGTTCGACGGCACCGGCAATGCCGACAAGGTGTTTCCGGGCAGCCGCTTCGACAGCGACTTCGCGGCGGCGATCCAGCTGATCGACGACATCCGCGCGGCCAAGCCGGACACCTTCATCAACCTCACTACCGGCACCTGGGCGTCGCCGTTCTGGCTGCACTACGCCGACACCATCTGGCGCGACGGCGAGGATGACAGCGAGACCGGCGTCGGCAGCACGCGCGAGCAGTGGATCACCTACCGCGATGCGCAGACCTACCGCAACATCGTGCTGAAGGGGCCGCTGTTTCCGATCAACTCGCTGATGCTCCACGGCATCATCTACGCGAAGGAGAACCACAAGCTCAATACCGACCCGGGCCACGATTTCGCCAACGAGGTGCACTCGTACTTCGCTACCGGCACCGAGCTGCAGGAGCTGTACATCACGCCGTCGCTGCTGAGCGATAACGACTGGGATGTACTGGCCGAATCGGCCAACTGGTCGCGTGCGAATGCCGATGTCCTGCGCGACACACACTGGATCGGTGGCGACCCCGACCGGCTCGACGTGTACGGCTGGGGCGCATGGTCACCGGCCAAGTCCATCATCACCCTGCGCAATCCCAGCGACCACGCTCAGCTGGCGGTGATCGACCTGCAACGCCAGCTGGAACTTCCCGCTGGCGCGGCTCATCGTTTCCATGCGCACAGCCCGTGGAAGAGCGATGCGGACAAGCCGGCGTTGACGCTGGATGCGAACAAGCCGGGCACGATCACGCTGGCGCCGTTCCAGGTGCTTACGCTGGAACTGACGCCGGCGGCGGGTTCGTGAGGATGCCCCATGGCTGCGGATAAGCGCGCCGTGGTGTCGGTCATCCGCCGCTGCTCGTATGGACGTCCGGTAGGTTGATGATGCGGCGACGGGATTTTCTGCGCCTGAGTGTATTGACGCCGCTGGCGGCGCTGAGCTGGCGGGTGGATGCTGGACCGCATCCGGCGCAGGCGTATGTCGAGCGGATGCCGGACGGCAAGCCGCATCGGCTTGAGCTGACCGCGCAACGCTTCATGCTGGACGGCCAGCCGCTGCATATCCGCAGCGGCGAGATGCACCCGGCGCGGATTCCCGCCGAGTACTGGCTGCAGCGCATCCGCATGGCGAAGGCGATGGGCCTCAACACGATTTCCATCTACCTGATGTGGAACCATCTGGAAAGCGAGCCGGGTGTGTTCGACCTGCACACTGGCAACCGGGATTTCGTCCGCTTCATCCGTCTGTGCCAGCGCGAGGGCATGTGGGTGTACC
>JBEPVP010000038.1:0-21229 GCA_041690935.1 Rhodanobacter sp. | reverse complement strand
GCCGTGCGCAATGGCAGCAACGGTTTTCCGGGCTGGGGTTACGCCGTCGTCGGCCTGGTGGCCGGTGCGATTCTGATGGCGGTGATGCTGCGTGGCAGCCTGCTCACCAGCATGAACAAGCCCAGCGGACCGCAGGCGAATCCGCAGGCTACCGCCGAACGTGGCAGCGAACCTGGCGTGGTCGAACCGGCGGCCGGCGACAACGCGCCGAAGAAACCGCAATTCGATTTCTACTCGGTGCTGTCGGAGAAGGAAGTCCGCATCCCCGACGCCGTGATCAGCGCACAGGCGCGCGCCGAGCAGCAGCAGAAACAGCAGGCCGTGCAGCTGCAGGCCCAGCAACAGGCCGCTGCCCAGCAGGCAGCGGCTGCGCCGCCGGTCAACGCACCGGCAGCGGTCAGCGAGAACATTGCGGCCGCGCCGGCCACCGCCGTACCGCAGCCGACCGCCGGCAGCGGCTACCTGCTGCAGGTCGGCGCGTTTCCGAACGCGGCCGACGCCGAAACCCTGAAGGCGAAACTCGCCATGCAGGGCTTTGTCGCCAACGTGCAGTCGGTCACCATCGGCGGGCAGGGCTACCACCGCGTGCGGCTGGGTCCGTTCCACTCGGCCACCGAACTGGAGTCGACCAAGCAGCGGCTGGCCAGCGCGGGGATCAATGCGATTGCGCTGAAGGAAGGCAAGTAGCGGCATCGCGATGCGACGCCCATCCGCCGCGTGGCCCTGAAGCTGAAAGCTCCGCACCCGCCCATCTCCCAACGACGCTTGCACCCATGACCACCAAGACCGTCTGGATCACTGGCGCCACTTCCGGTTTCGGCGCCGCCACCGTGGAACGCTTTGTGGCCGGCGGCTGGCGGGTGATTGCCAGCGGTCGCCGCGCCGAGCGACTGCAATGTCTGGTGACCGAACATGGTGCCAATCGCGTGCATGCGACGGCATTCGACGTGCGTGACGAGGCGGCGATGCGGGCGGCATACGCTCAGTTGCCTGCGGACTTCGCCGGCATCGACCTGCTGGTCAACAACGCCGGGCTGGCGCTGGGCACCGCGCCGGCGCAACAGGCGGACCTGACGCAGTGGAAGCAGATGATCGACGTCAACGTCACCGCGCTGGTGTCGCTGACCCACTTGCTGCTGCCGCAGTTGATCGAGCGTCGCGGCGCGATCGTCAACATCAGCTCGATCGCGGGCAGCTACGCTTACCGCGGCGGCAACGTGTACGGAGGCACCAAGGCCTTCGTCACCCAGTTCTCGCAGAACCTGCGCACCGATCTGCATGGCACCGGCGTGCGCGTGAGCTCGATCGAACCGGGCATGGCCGAGACCGAGTTCACCCTGGTGCGCACCGGCGGCGACCAGGCGGCCTCCGACACGGTCTACGCCGGTGCCCACCCGATCACCGCCGACGACATCGCCGACACGATCTGGTGGATCGCCAACCTGCCGCCGCACCTCAACGTCAACCGCGTCGAGGTAATGCCGGTCAGCCAGTCAGCTGCCGGGCTGCAGGTGCACCGCGACTAGCATGGCGCGCGCCGCCGTCCGGAGCGGCGGCTACTGCATGAACCAGCCGTGGCTGACCACGATTGATTGCCCGGTCAACGCGGCGGACGGGAAGGTGGCCAGGTACAACGCGGTCTGCGCGATGTCCTCGACGGTGGTGAACACGCCGTCGACGGTGTCCTTCAGCATCACCTTGCTGATCACCTCATCCTCGCTGATGCCGAGCTCCTGCGCTTGCTCGGGTATCTGCTTCTCGACGAGCGGCGTGCGCACGAAACCGGGGCAGATCACGTGCGAGCGCACATTGTGCGGCGCGCCTTCCTTGGCCAGCGTGCGGGCCAGGCCGAGCAGGCCGTGCTTGGCGGTGACGTAAGCGGACTTCAGTTTCGACGCTTCGTGCGAATGCACCGAGCCCATGTAGATCACGATGCCGCCGCGGTCGTCCTTGTACATGTGCTTGAGCGCGGCCTTGGTGGTGAGGAAGCCGCCGTCCAGATGGATCGCCAGCATCTTCTTCCAGTCGGCAAACGCGAACTGCTCGATCGGGTTGATGATCTGCACGCCGGCGTTGGAGATCAGGACGTCCAGATGGCCAAACGCGGCGACCACTTTTTCGGTGCCGGCGTTGACCGCGTCTTCATTGGTCACGTCCATTGCGACGCCGATCGCCGTGCCGCCGGCCGCGTTGATCTCCGCCGCGACCGCATCGGCCGCCTGTTGATTGATGTCGGCGATCGCCACGCTGGCGCCGTGCTGCGCATACAACTGGGCAATCGCCTTGCCGAGGCCGCTGGCCGCGCCGGTGATCAGGGCGACCTTGCCGTTGAGACTTGTCATGACTGCTCCCGTTTCCGTGATGTCCAATGGTTTCTGCAAGAGCGTACTTGTGCGCTCCTGCCATTCAATTCAGTGCGTGTCTTCGGCCAGATAGGTATAAGCGGTCAATCCGCCATCGAGCGTGCCGTACAACTGCTCGGCCTCGGCGCCCGTCACACCCGCGCTGGCGATGCGCTCGCGGTAGCTCTGCCGCAACACCTCCAGGTCATAGCCGACGTAGTCGAGCATCAGGTCGGTGGTGTCGCCGCGGCGCTGATACGCGAACACGAAGCTGTCGCCGTCGACGCGCACGTTGACCGCATCGGTGTCGCCGAACAGGTTGTGGATGTCGCCCAGCGTCTCCTGGTAGGCGCCGACCATGAAGATGCCGAGCCGGTAGCTCTCGCCGTTCTTCAGCGCGTGCAGCGGCAGGCTCACGTCGACGCCGTCGGCATCGACGTAGTGGTCGATGCGGCCGTCCGAATCGCAGGTGAGGTCGACGATCACGCCGCGTCGGGTCGGCTCCTCGTCAAGCCGGGCGATCGGCGCGATCGGGAAGATCTGGCCGATCGCCCACACGTCGGGGATCGACTCGAACACCGAGAAGTTGACGAAGTACTTGTCGACCAGCTTCTCGTCCAGCTCGTCCAGCGCCTGCCGGTGCGAGCGTTCGGCCGGCAGCAGGCGCGTGCGCACGGCATTGGCGATGGCGTAGAACATCTCGTCCAGCCGCGCGCGATCGGCCAGCGCCAGCTGACCCAGCGCGTACAGCGTCTGGCCTTCCTGCAGGTGATGCTGGGCCTCGTGGAACAGCTCCAGTGCGGGGCGCCGATCGAGCTCCTCATACGTCTCGCGCAGCCGGCGCAGCACCGCCGGCTCGTCCGCGCACGGCGACGGAATCGCGCCGGCCGGCACCGGCTCCACCTCGGTCACGTTGACCACCAGCACCGCGTGGTGCGCGGTCATCGCGCGGCCGGCCTCGGTGAGGATGTGCGGCGCGGGCAGGCCTTCGGCGGCCACCGCCTCGGCCAGCGACTGCACGATGGTGGCGGCGTACTGCTCGATCGAGTAGTTGATCGAGTTGTGGCTGCGCGAGCGCGTGCCTTCGTAGTCCACGCCGAGGCCGCCGCCGACGTCGACGATCTCCAGCGGCACGCCCATGCGGGTCAGCTCGACGAAGTAGCGGGTGGCCTCACGCATGCCGTTGGCGATGTCGCGCACGTTGGAAATCTGCGAGCCCATGTGGAAGTGCTGCAGCTTCAGCGTGTGCTTGAGGCCGGCGCGATCGAGCCGCTCGATTAGCGTGAGCACCTGATTCGGCGACAGCCCGAACTTGCCCTTGTCGCCGCCGGTGTTCTGCCACTTGCCGGCGCCGATCGAGGCCAGCCGCACGCGCACGCCGAGCAGCGGCTCCACGTGCAAGGCCTGCGCCTCGCTGAGCACGTGATCGAGTTCGGACAGCTTCTCGATCACGATGTGCACGCGCAGACCGAGCTTCAGGCCGATCAGCGCCAGGCGGATGTATTCGCGATCCTTGTAGCCGTTGCAGATCACGATGGAGCCGGGCCGCGCCATCGCCAGCACCGCCATCAGCTCGGGCTTGGAGCCCGCTTCCAGACCGAACCCGTGCGTGCCCGCGGCGACCAGCTCGCCGGCCACGCCGCGCTGCTGGTTGACCTTGATCGGATAGATGGCCGTATAGCCGCCCGCATAGTCGTGCTCGGCGATCGCCCTGGCGAACGCGTCCTGCAGCCGCGCCAGCCGATCGGCAAGGATATCGGGAAAACGCACCAGCAGCGGCAGCCGCAGGCCGTCGGCGCGGGCGCGCTCGACGATCTGCGGCAACGACAGCGCCGGACCGTTCGCGCCGCGCGGACGCATCACGATTTCGCCAGCGTCGCTCACGTCGACATAGCCGTCGCTCCAGTGCGGCACGGCGTAAGTGTGCCGGGCAGAGTCGGTGTTCCAATGGTTCGCCATCAGCGTTGCTCCTTTTACCAACGGATGATGCAGTCGCAGCGGCGAGCCTTGACGGTACTGCTCCCGAAGAGCACGAAGCCCGGGCGACCGGAAGCCTCGCACGCCGCGGGGCCGATCGGGCTTGTCGGCGGCCGACGCGCTGCGCCGGCTCTGCCAGGGCGCCATTGTAATGGGCGCCTGTGACGATATGCGCAAAACGCCGCGTCCCGCTCGCGGGACGTTCACCGCGCTTGTCGCTACAATTGGCGGTCTTTGTCCTTCCATCCGGTTCGCCAGGAACACCGCCCATGTCGCAGCAGCTCACGCCGAATGAAGTCAGCTGGTTCACCGAAGCCCATCAGGCCTCCGGCTCCTCCATCGGTTTTCGCACCGAGCAACTGCTGCACGCGGAGAAGACCGCGTTCCAGACCATCGAGATCTACCAGACCACCGACTGGGGCAAGTTGATGGTGATCGATGGCTGCGTGATGCTGACCACGCGCGACAATTTCTTCTATCA
Source organism: Rhodanobacter sp. (assembly GCA_041690935.1). Taxonomy (GTDB): domain Bacteria; phylum Pseudomonadota; class Gammaproteobacteria; order Xanthomonadales; family Rhodanobacteraceae; genus Rhodanobacter. Next base: position 16,429 of record JBEPVP010000038.1, on the reverse strand, counting down.
CGAGATGATGACCCACCCGGCGCTGTTCACGCATGCGCGCGCCAAGCGCGTGGTGGTGATCGGCGGCGGCGACTGCGGCACGCTGCGCGAGGTACTCAGGCACGAGGAAGTCGAGTCCGCCGTGCAGGTGGAGATCGACGAGCGCGTGACCCGGCTGGCCGAGCAGTATTTTCCCGAGTTGTGCGAGTCGAACCACGACCCGCGCGCCGAGCTGCTGTTCATCGACGGCATCAAGTACATGGCCGAAGCCGAGCCCGAATCGCTGGACCTGGTGATCGTCGACTCGACCGATCCGATCGGCCCGGCCGAAGGCCTGTTCAACGCCGCGTTTTACGCCAGCTGCTACAAGGCGCTGCGTCACGGCGGCCTGCTGGTGCAGCAGAGCGAATCGCCGCTGGCGCACCTGGACCTGATCAAGTCGATGCGCTCGGCGATGCGCACCACCGGTTTCAGCGCGGTGAAGACGCTGCCGTTTCCGCAGCCGTGCTACCCGACCGGCTGGTGGAGCTGCACGATGGCGCGCAAGGGCGGCGACCTGTCCGGTTTTCGCGAACGCGGCGCGATCAGCAAGAATTTCCCGACCCGCTACTACAACGCCGACATCCACAAGGGCGCGCTGGCGCAGCCGGAGTTCATGCGCGAGGCGCTGGGCGAGTAAGCCGGGAATGGAGAATCGGGAATAGGGAATCGCTGAAGCATCGCGGTTTGCTGCTTTTCCGATTCCCCATTCCCGATTCCCCAGCTCTCAAAACATCTTCGTGCGCACCTTCGGCAGCAACACCAGCAGCAACGTGACGAGCGGGCCGAACAGCAGCGACAGCAGGAACCACAGCAGCCCGCTGCGGTTCTTGCCCTGCGCCAGGGCGGCATTGATCAGCGCCAGCGTGCCCCAGCCGACAAACCACGGGGCGCCATCGGCAAATGTCGACAAATGATCCACTAAGCGTCTCCCGACCATGAGGGGCGCGGCCGCGCACCGAAACGGTCATCCTAACAAGGCTTGCCGTGCCTGCCTGTTTCCGGCGGCCGCCGGATCAGCCGGGCTTAATCTGCGCGCGGTATGCTGAACGCTTTGATTGCGGACTCAAGCCCATGATGCGTGGACTACGCTGTTTCGCCCTGACCTGCGCACTGTCGCTGCTGGTCATGCCGGCAATCGCCGGCACCTCCGTCGCTGACAAGACTCAGCCCGCACCAGGCAAGGTTGCCAAGGCCCGCGACAAGGCCCAGCTGGCGTTCCAGCGCGACCTGGTCAGCGTGCTCGCGCCGCGTGCCGACGCGTTGCCGCTGCTCGGCGCCGCCTTGCTCGCGCGGCCGCTGTTCAACCAGCCACCGAGCAACAGTTTCCATGCGCTGATCGGGCGCGCCGCGCAGGCCGAGGGTGCCGACGCGGCGATCAGCTGGGTGCGCCTCGCCGATTGCGACGCCAAGGCCGATGCCTGCCCGAATACCGCCGCGCTGGACCAGCTGCTCAGCCAGGCGCCGGACAACGCCGCGGTGTGGTTGCTCAAGCTCGGCGCCGACGCGCGCGACATGAAACCGGACGCCGCCCGCGCGGGCCTGGGCAAGGCCGCCGCCGCCAAGTTGTACGACGACTACACCGGCACCAGCCTGAAGGCCCTGGCCAGCTCGATCGGCGTACTGCCGCCGGCGCCCGCTACGTTCGATCCGGCGTCGAAGGCCGGCGCGGTCGGCATGCAGGCCATGCTGGTCTACGGCATCGCCAGCACGCAGCCGCAGCCGACCCTGCAAGTCATCGCCAAGCTGTGCGAGAACGCCGCCGAGGATGCCTCGATCAAGGCCGATTGCCTGAAGCTGGGCAAGACCCTCGAATGGGGTTCCAGCCCGCTGGCGCGTTCGCTCGGCCTGCATCTGCGCGAAGTGCTGGCGGACGATTCGGCGCAGCAGCAGGAGGCGAAGAGCGCCCGCCGCAACCTGATCTGGCAGGTGCAGAGTTTCAGCCAGCTGCTGGCGCGGGCGCAGGACGACCCGGCGCTGGCCCAGCATCTGCTGGCACTGGCCCGCAACGGCGGCACCGAGATGAGCGTGGTGCTGGCCGCCCTGCGCGACAACCGCATCCCGCTCGACGCACCCGCCGACTGGCAGCCGCACCAAACGGGCTGACACCGCCACGCCGCTTTGCGACGCATCCGCAGCCGTGTAGGCTTGAGCCACCTTCCGCGACAAGGGTGAGTCGATGCTTACGACGCTGGTGGCAAGCAGCAAAGGCGGTTGCGGCAAGAGCACGCTGGTGACCCAGCTGGCCTCGCACTGGGCGCAGGCGGGGCAGCACACCGCCATCCTCGATGCCGACCGGCAAGGCTCCAGCTACCGCTGGGCCACGCTGCGACCGGACAACGTTCCCGGCGTACTGGCGTTCGAAGGCGGTCGCCGCTCGCTGCAGAAACTGCCGCCGGACACCCAGCAACTGCTGATCGACACCGCCGCCGGCTCTGGCGAGCGCGAACTGGAACCCTACCTGGAACAGGCCCACGTGCTGCTGGTGCCGGTGTTGCCGTCGTCGTTCGACCTGCACGCCACGCTCGGTTTCATCGAGGAGTTGCAGTCGTTCAACCGCATCCGCCGCGGCAAGCTGCCGGTGGCGCTGGTGGCGAACCGGCTCAAGCCGTGGACCCACGCCAGCCAGGACGCGATCGCCGAACTGGCCGAAGCCTCACCGTTTCCGGTCGTGGCGCAGCTGCGTGACAGCCAGGCCTATGTGTTGCTGAGCGCGCTGGGCAAGGGCATCTTCGATTACCAGTCCGAACAGGTACGCAGCCACCAGCAGGACTGGAAGGCGCTGCTGCGCTGGATCAAGCGTCAGCCCTGAAGCGAACCCCTCTTGATGCAGTCATCGCGCGCCCCGCGCGGCCCCACCCCCGGAGTCTTCCCATGCAAGAACTGATTTTGTTGCGGCACGCCGAAGCCGTCCCGATAGAAAAGTCTGGCGATGACCAGGAGCGTCCGCTGAGCGCGCGCGGCGAGCAGGAGGCCCAGGCGGCCGGATTGTGGCTGGCGGCGCACGGCGTGCGGCCCGAACGCGTGTTGTGTTCGCCGACCCGCCGCACCGACGAGACCACCCGGCTGGCACTGGCCGCAATCGACGCTGCACCGATCCCGCAGATGGCCGGCGAGATCTATGACGCCTCGCCCGGCGAGCTGCTGGCGCTGCTGGACCAGCATGGCGACGCCGGCACCGTGATGCTGGTCGGTCACAATCCCGGCATCGAACGCTTGGTGGCGCTGCTGGTGGAAGGCCGCTCCGACGAATTCCGCGGCATGCCGCCCGGCGCCCTGGCCGTGCTGCATCTGGATGGGCCGCTGGAACCGGGCAGCGCCCGACTGGATGCGTTCTGGTCACCATGACGCAACCCGCCAGCGTGCGCCCGCCGGTTGCGCCCGACGCCCAGCGCGATTGAACGGCGTCCGCTCGATCCGTCGCCAGCACTGCCGCACGCTTCCTCCGTGTCATCCGCGCATGCTGCGATGCCTGCACCGCTACACCCTCCCGCTCCTGCTCGGCGTGCTGCTGCTGCAGGGCTGCACGGTGTCGCGCGCGCAGATCCGGCGCGCCGATGCGGTGGTCGCGGCCAGCATCGACCACAGCGTCAGCTGCACCCGCTCGGACCATTGCGCGGAGCCCTCGCCGCTGCGCGCGGCGGCCATCCAGGCGCTAGCCGCGTCCACCGCGCGACTGCCGGTGCACGTCGTGACCCTGCTGGGTGACAGCGAGCCGGCGCTGGCCGCGCGCATCAACCTGATTCGTGCTGCCCAGCAGTCGATCGACGTGCAGACCTACATCTGGGACCAGGACGATGTCGGTCAACTGGTGCTGGACGAACTGGTGCAGGCGGCACGCCGCGGCGTGCACGTGCGCATCCTGGCCGACCAGCTGTTCTCGCTGGACAACATGGACCTGCTCGACCGGCTGACGCGGGTCAGCGCGAACATGCAGGTGCGGCTGTACAACCCGACCTTCCACAAGGCGCATACCCAGCCGCTGGAATTCGCCGCCGGCGTGCTGTGCTGCTTCATGCATTTCAACCAGCGCATGCACAACAAACTGCTGCTGGTGGACGACAGCATCGGCATCACCGGCGGACGCAACTACCAGGATCGCTACTTCAACTGGGACGCCGATTTCGACTACGTCGACCGCGACGTGATGGTCGGCGGCCCCGCCGCGAAACAGATGGCCGCCAGTTTCGAGCTGTTCTGGCGGCACAAGCGCGCCGTGCCACTGACCCACCTGCGCGACGTCAACCGGCGCATCCTGTCCGATAGCGCGCCGCCGGCGTGGCAACCACCGCACTACCGCCAGCCGCAGCGGGTCGCGCGGCTGCAGCGGGTGGCCGAGGATCCGGCATGGCTGCAGGCATGGCTGATCGAACCCTCGCTGGCTGCCGGCAAGGTCGACTACTTCAGCGACCTGCCGGCCAAGACCACTCAGCCGGACAAACGCCTTGCGCTGGATTTCACCCAGCACATCATGCGCATGGTCGGCAACGCCAGGCGCGAAGTGCTGCTGCAGACGCCCTACCTGGTGATGAGCAAGCGCGCACAACGCATCTTCAAGCGATTGCATCAGAGCGCCGAAGCGCCACGGGTCATCGTCTCGACCAACTCGCTCGCCTCGACCGACGCGTTCGCCGTTTACGCGATGTCGTACAAGCACCGCAAGCGCTACCTGAAGACGTTCGGCTTCGAGATCCATGAACTGAAGCCGCAGGCACCCGGCCCGGCGGTGGACTACGAACTGGCCAATCTGGGCCTGGACACGCCGGCGCTGCCGCCGGAAACCGCCAGCCCGGCGAGTGCCTCGGCGGCGCGCTTTCACCTGCTCGGCAGCCGCGGCAGCAACAACCGGCCGGCACCGCTGGTCAGTGAAGGCCGTCGCTACGGTCTGCACGCCAAGTCGATCGTGATCGACGACACGTTCGCGATGGTCGGCTCGCACAACTTCGACCCGCGCTCGGATCACTACAACACCGAGGCCGGCGTGATCGTCTACGACCGCGCGTTCGCCGACCAGCTGCGCCGCAGCATCCTGCGCGATACCGAGCCGGAAAACGCCTGGGTGATCGCGCCGCGGCGGGCGGTGATTCCCGTGCTCAGCGACATCAACCTGGTCATCGGCAGCGTCTCCGAACAGTTGCCGCTGTTCGACCTGTGGCCGTTCCGCTACGCCACCAGCTACGACCTCAAGCCCGGCTGCCAGCCGATGCGCGCGATCGATCCGGGCTTCTTCGACTGTTACGCCCCGGTCGGTGATTTCCCCGAGGTGGCGCTGTCGCCGAAGCTGATCATCACGCGGCTGTTCACCGCGTTCGGGGTGGGCGCGAAAGGCATTCTCTGAAATCTAGGGCAGCTGCGCGAGACGCTCGCCGCGCGCGGAAAACCGCATCGGCAGCTCGCCGCCGATGCCGTCGGGATGATCTTCCGGCACCGCGAAACGCCAGCTACGCACGCTGCGCAATGCGTGCGCATCGAGGATGGGATCGCCGCTGGACTCGACCAGGCCGGCGCTGTCGACACGGCCGCTGCCGTCGACCTCGACGTGCAGCACCACGCGACCGTCCAGATGACCGCGCAGCTCGTCCCACGATTGCGACGTGTCGGCGGGCATCGCCAGCGGCACCAGCTGCGGCGACGGCGCGATGGCGGTGGCCTGCGCATCGCCGCTGGCGCTGGCCGCCATCACGCGGTGTGACGACAGCACGCTGAACGGCCCCTGCCGGCGCCGCGACGAGGGCAGGGCATGCCGCGCGGCGGGCGCATGCAGCACGGCCAGGCGCGCGGGCGGTCCGCTCCAGCCGGCGCTCAGCGAACTCAGCCAGCCGGTACCGGCGATGCCGAGCGCCAGCGCCAGCACGCTCAGCGCGGCGGTGGTGCGCAGGCGCGGCATGCGGGAATGCTCAGGGTGATGATGGTCACGGCCGTTCGAGGATCGCGGTGACGCCCATGCCGCCGGCGGTGCAGATCGAGATCAGGCCGCGGCCGGCACCTTTCTGCTCCAGCATCTTCGCCAGCGTGGCGATGAGGCGCGCGCCGGTGGCGGCAAACGGATGGCCCACCGCGAGGCTGGAACCGTAAACGTTGAGCCTGGCCGGATCGATCGAACCCAGCGGCGCATCCAGACCCAGCCGGTTCCTGCAATAGTCGGCCGACTCCCATGCGCGCAGCGTGCACAGCACCTGCGCCGCGAACGCCTCGTGGATCTCGTAATAGTCGAAGTCCTGCAGGGTCAGACCATTGCGCGCCAGCATGCGCGGCACCGCGATGGTCGGCGCCATCAGCAGGCCTTCGCCGTGGACAAAATCCACCGCGGCCACTTCGGCATCGCGCAGATACGCCTGGATCTTCAGTCCGCGTTGCGCGGCCCACGCGTCGCTGCCCAGCAGCACGGCGGCGGCGCCATCGGACAGGCCGGTGGAATTGCCCGCGGTGAGGGTGCCGTGGCCGGAGCTCTTGTCGAACGCGGGCTTCAGCGTGGCCAGTTTCTCCAGCGTCGAATCCGGACGCAGGAAACCGTCGCGCTTGAGGCCGCGGAACGGCACCAGCAGATCGTCGAAGAAACCCGCCGCGTACGCCGCGGCCAGCTTGTGGTGGCTGTCCAGCGCCAGCTGGTCCTGCGCCTCGCGCGTGATGTGCCACTCCCTGGCCATCTGCTCGCAGTGGTCACCCATCGACTTGCCGGTGCGGGGTTCGGCCACGCCGGGAAACGACGGCTTCAGTTCGCTGACGGAGAACCCGCGCAGCGCCAGCTTCAACTTGTCCAGTGGCGTCTTGGCCCGATTCATCGCCAGCAGGCGTTTGCGCAACCGCGTGCCGTACACGATCGGCACGTCGGAGGTGGTATCCGAGCCGCCGGCGATGCCCGCATCGATCTGGCCGACGGCGATCTTGTTGGCCAAGATGATCGCGTTGTCCAGCGAGGTGCCGCATGCACGCGCGGTGGTGATGCCCGGTGTGGTCGGCGCCAGTCCGGAGCTGAGCAAGGCTTCGCGCGCCAGGTTCCAGTCCGTTGAATGCTTGATCACCGCACCCATCGCCACTTCGCCCAGTTCCACGCCGTGCAGTCCGAACCGTTCCACCAACGCGCCGAGCACCTTGACCGACATGCCGAAGTTGCCGACGTCGGCGTAGGCGGTGTTGTTGCGGCAGAACGGAATCCGTACGCCGCCGATCACCCCGACGCGTCTTTGCGTGTTGTCCATGCTCGAAACTGTCCACGACTCAAGTCGCTCAAGGCTAACCCGCGATGCGGCGCGGCGGAAGCCCAAAAGCCTGAATGGTAGAATTGGTGTCTTTCGTCATCCGGATTGCCGATTGTGGAAGCTCAAACGCTGCTAGCCCTGCCCATCGTGCTGGCGCTGGAGCCTGTCGCTGGCGAGCCACCGGCACGCATGGCCCTGAGTCGCGACGAGGCCGCGCAGCTGGCCGAGCGCGTTGCCGCCGACCTGCACACGCTGGTGCCGCAGGTCGACAGCGCGCGGCTGGCGCTGGCCGGCGCGCTGTTCGATCCGGTCGAACTGCTGCGGCCGGGCTTTCCGGTGTGGGCCACGCTGGACGAACTGGCGCGGCGCGTACCGCGCAGCCAGCTGGGCGGCGTGGTCGCGTTTGGCAGCCACGACGGCCACATGCCGGCGCAGCCGCTGGAGCCCTCATCGATCTTTGCCGATGGTCCGCTGCGGCTGCTGCCGATGAGCCTGCTGGCACCCGCCGCACTCGCGGAGGAACTGTCCGAGCAGCTGGAGATCCATCTGGTCGGACGCGGCGAGGCCAGTGCGCCGACCGCCGACTGGTTGATGCGCACGCTCGGCCTGCGGCTGGAACATGTGCGTTACATGAGTCGCGACGACCTGCTGGCGATGACCTGCGTGCAGTACGAGCACGTCAATCTGGCACCGTTGTGGACGCTGCTGGAGACCTCCCTGCTGACCCCCGAGCGTACCGAGTCGACCATGAGTGCGCGCGGGCTGGCCTTGCAGTACGCGCATGGCACGGTGCTGGCGCAGTCGCCGTCGCGATGGCTGGCCGCGCAAACGGGCGACACCGCGCAGCGCGCGCATGCGCTGGCCGGCATCATGTTCGAGTTGCGTCAGTACGCCGCCCTGCTCGCCGCCCACCAGTTGCCCTTGCGCCTGCGCCCGGATGTCGGCGGCGAGGTCGAGGCCGGCGCAGGCTTTCTGCTGGAGACCCTCGCCGCAGCCGAGCCCGGCGATGACGCGCCGGCCTTGTTCGCGCATGAAGCCGCCGGCCTGGGCATCGTGGCGATCACGCTGGCACAGCGCGGCGGCGCTGGCGCAGCGCGCGTGCTGGCGCATGGTTATCCGCTGCAGCCGGGCGCGCTGGGTCCGCTGCTGGCACGGCTGGCTGACCGCTACGGCATCGCCGCCGACCTGCAGGCGCTGGGCCGGATCGTGCTGGACGAGCGCGGCCAGCTCGGCGCGCCGGCGATCACGCTGCATTGAGTCGCGCCGGGTGGCGTCGCGCCCGCCCTACGGAGTCTTGTCCGTCAGCGCCGCTTCGTACATGAAGTAGTGACAACGCTGCATGCCGAGCCCGGCATAGGTGGTCTGTGCGCGCTGGTTTTCGGTTTCCACATACAGGCGCAGGCCGACCGCGCCAGCTGTCGCGGCGCGCCGCTCGACCTCGGCGTACAGCGCGCGGAACACGCCGCCGCGACGCGCGGCGGGAACCACATAGACGCTCTGGATCCACCAGAAATCGCCGCAGCGCCAGTCGCTCCATTCGTATGTCACCAGCAGGCTGCCCAGCGCCACACCGTCACGTTCGGCGACCAGGTAGAAGCCGCGCTGCGCGTGTTCGAATACGCTGTTGACGCCGCGTTGCAGGGTTGCGCGATCCAGCTGCCGGTGTTCGGTTTCCCACGCCATCGCAGCGTTCCATGCCACGAGTTCGGACAGGTCGGCGGGGGTGGCGGCACGAATCAGCAACGACACGGCATGCTCCAGCGAGGGACGGGCCCGCATCGTAGCGCGCGCGCTCTTCACACGCAGGCGTGTAGTTTCCGGGCGGCAGCCGGTGGCTGCAGGCGGCCCTGCCGTGGACGGCAGTCATGCCATGAATTCCAAGGAGCGTGTATTTGAATATCGGCAGCCTCCTCGATCTGCTCAAGCTGCGCCGACTGAAAGCATTCCGCCGCCGTCGCGCGGCCGCGCGCACGCGACCGGAGCAGGAGCCGGCACTGCGCTCGGAGCTGTTCAGCGCCGAGCAGATGGAACGCCATGGTCGCGCGCTGGCCAGCCAGCACCGGCTCAGCGCGCGGTCGAGTGCCGACCTGCTGCTGAGCCGACTGGCCGACAACGACGCGGTGCTGACCCACACCTGCGAGCGGCTGACCAATGCCACCCAAAAAAAGCGGCGGGTCACGCCGGCCGGCGAGTGGCTGCTGGACAATTTCTACCTGATCGAGGAACAGGTGCGGATCGCCCGCCGGCATCTGCCCAAGGGCTACAGCCGCGAACTGCCGCGGCTGGACAGCGGCCCGTCGACCGGCCTGCCGCGTGTATACGACATCGCGCTGGAAATCATCTCGCACGGCGACGGCCGCGTCGACACCACCAGCCTGCATCGCTTCATCAACGCGTATCAGAGCGTGACCCCGCTGAAGCTGGGCGAGCTGTGGGCGATCCCGATCATGCTGCGGCTGGCGCTGATCGAAAACCTGCGCCGCGTGGCCGCGCGGGTGATGGCGGACTGGCGCTATCGCGGCAAGGCGGTGCGCTGGGCCGACGCGATGACCACCACCGCCGGCAGCGATCCGAAAAGCGTGGTGCTGGTGGTGGCCGACATGGCGCGCTCGAAGCCGCCGATGACCGGGCCGTTCGTGGCCGAGATGGCGCGCCGACTGCAGGGCCAGAGTCCGGCGCTGGCGTTGCCGCTGAGCTGGATCGAGCAGCGCCTGGCCGAGTCCGGCCAGAGCATCGAGCATCTGGTGCAGCTGGAAGCGCAGCAGCAGGCCGCCAACCAGGTCACCATCGGCAACAGCATCGGCAGCCTGCGCGCGCTGTCGTCAATCGACTGGCGCGACTTCGTCGAGCACAGCAGCGTGGTCGAACAACGCTTGCGCGAGGATCCCGCCGGCGTCTATGCGGCGATGGATTTCGCCACCCGCGACCGCTATCGCCACGTGGTGGAAGCACTCGCCCGCCGTCATCAGCTGACCGAGCTGGCGGTGGCCGAGGCAGCCATCGCGCTGTGCCAGCCCGACGCCCCCACCGACACTACCCGCTCGTTGCCGCAACACGTGGGCTTGTATCTGATCGACCGCGGACGGCGCCGGCTGGAGCAGCAGCTCGGCATCCGCCCGCGGCTGGTCGAGACCTTGCGCCGTGGCTTCGACCGCGCGCCGCTGCAGATCTACCTGGGCATGCTGGCGCTGCTGACGTTCGCGTTCGCGCAACCACTGGTGCTGGCCGCCGCGCATGACCGGCTGCCGCTGTGGGCGCTGTGGGCGATCGGGATCCCGGCCATCCTGCTGGCCAGCCAGCTGGGACTGAGCCTGCTCAACTGGATGGCCACGCTGGCGGTCGCGCCGCAGCTGCTGCCGCGGATGGACTACTCCGCCGGCATCCCGGCCCGCGCGCGCACGCTGGTGGCGATTCCCAGCCTGTTCGCCAGCGTGCAGGACGTCGAGGACCTGGTCGAGGCACTGGAAGTGCGCTTCCTCGGCAACCGCGACGAACACCTGCACTTCGCCCTGCTGACCGACTTCGCCGACGCCGATAGCGAGACCCTGCCCGGCGACGACGCGCTGCTGCGGCTGGCGCGCCGGCGCATCGAGGCGCTCAACGAGCGCTACGCCAGCGTCGAGGCCGATCGCTTCTTCCTGTTTCATCGTCCGCGCCGCTGGAATGCCGCCGAGCGTTGCTGGATGGGCCACGAGCGCAAGCGCGGCAAGCTGGCCGACCTCAACGCGCTGCTGCGCGGCGACGCGCACGACCGCTTCAAGCTGATCGTGGGCGACATCGCGGCGCTGCCGCCGGTGCAATACGTGATCACGCTGGACACCGACACCGAGCTGCCGCGCGACTCGGCGCAGGCGTTCGTGGGCACGCTCGATCACCCACTCAACCGCGCCGTCTATGACCCCGTGCAGCGGCGCGTGGTGTCCGGCTACGCGATCCTGCAGCCGCGCGTGGGGATCAGCCTGCCCAGCACCGCGCGTTCGCGCTACGCGCAACTGTACGGCAGCGACGCCGGCATCGATCCGTATACGCAAATGGTTTCGGATGTCTATCAGGACGTGTTCCGCGAAGGCTCGTTCATCGGCAAGGGCATCTACGCGGTCGACGCCTTCGAGCTCAGCCTGGCCGGCCGCTTCCCGTCGAACCGCATCCTCAGCCACGATCTGGTCGAAGGTTGCCACGCGCGCGCCGGCCTGCTCAGCGACGTGCAGCTGTATGAGGAATACCCGACCCGCTACAGCGCCGACGTGAAGCGCCGGCATCGCTGGATTCGCGGCGACTGGCAGCTGCTGCCGTGGCTGCTGCCGTGGGCGCCGACCGCGCACGACGGCTGGCAACGCAACGCGCTGACCGCGCTGTCACGCTGGAAGATCCTCGACAACCTGCGCCGCAGCCTGGTGCCCGCTTCGCTGCTGGTGCTGCTGGTGGTCGGCTGGCTGGCGATCTCGCCGGTGTTCTCGTGGACCCTGGCGGTGCTGTCGATGGTGCTGGTGCCGCCGCTGCTGTCGGCGCTGCTGGAGCTGGTGCAGAAGCCGCGCGACGTGCAGCTGGACCAGCACCTGCGTGCCGGCTTCCGCGCCGGCATGCAGCATTTCGCGCGGATGGCGCTGGGGCTGGCGTGGCTGCCGCACGAGGCGCTGTTCCACTTCGACGCGATCGTGCGCACGTTGTGGCGGATGCTGATCAGCCGGCGCCACCTGCTGCAATGGCAAACCTCCAGCGAGGTCGCGCGACGCAGCAGCAACGCACCGGCGGCGCTGTGGCGGCTGATGTGGATCGGTCCGGCGCTGGCCGTGCTGCTGACCGCGGCGCTGGCGTTGCAACGCCCGATGGTGTTGCTGCTGGCCGCACCGTTGCTGCTGCTGTGGCTGCTGTCGCCGGCGCTGGCGTGGTGGATCAGCCAGCCGCGCCGGCCGGACGCGTTTGCGCCCACGCCGGCGCAGACGCGTTTCCTGCGTGCGCTGGCCCGTCGCACCTGGGCGTTCTTCGATGTCCATGTCGGCGCGGCCGACCACTGGCTGCCGCCGGACAACCTGCAGGAGCACCCCGGGCCGGTGATCGCCCATCGCACCTCGCCGACCAATATCGGCATGGCCTTGCTGGCGAACCTGGCCAGCGCCGATTTCGGCTTCATCAGCGCCGGCCAGCTGCTCGAGCGCACCCGGCAGACGCTGGCCACGATGCAAAAGCTGGCGCGCCATCGCGGCCACTTCTACAACTGGTACGACACGCAAAGCCTGCAGCCGCTGGCGCCGCTGTACATCTCGACGGTGGACAGCGGCAACCTGGCCGGCCACCTGTTGACCCTGCGCCCGGGCCTGCTGGCGCTGATCGACGAGCCTGTGTTCCAGCCGCGCGTGCTGCTCGGCCTGCTCGACACGCTGCACGTCCTGCAGGACTCCCTCGATGGCGATGACAACCACACGCTGGCGCCGTTGCAGCAGGAACTGCACGCCGCGCTCGCCGCGCCGCCGACCACCACCAGCGCGGCGCTGGCGCTGCTGCAGCGACAACTGGACCATGCCCACGCACTGGCGCAGACGCTCGCCGCCGCAGCGGGCAGCGACGTGGAATTCTGGCTCGCCGCGCTGCTGGAGCAATGCAGCGACGTGTGCGACGAGGCCGCGCTGTTCAACCTCGATCCACCGCACGACGACGATGGCGGTTTCAGCGGCATCCCCACGCTGCGCCAGCTCGCCCGCATCGAGCCACTGTGCTGGCCCGCCGCCGCCGGCGCCGATGCCCTGCGCGTGCACGCACAGGAACGCATCGCCGCGATCGAGCAGCTGGCGCAGCGCGCCGGCGACCTGGCGCTGGTGGACTATCGGTTTCTGTACGACAGCGCATGCGACCTGCTGGCGATCGGCTACAACGCCGACGAGCGCCGGCTCGACAACAGCTACTACGACCTGCTCGCCTCGGAGGCGCGGCTGGCCAGTTTCGTGGCGATCGCGCAGGGCCAGCTGCCGCAGGACAACTGGTTCTCGCTGGGCCGGCTGCTGACCACCAGCGGCGGTGAACCGGTGCTGCTGTCGTGGACTGGCTCGATGTTCGAATACCTGATGCCAACGCTGGTGATGCCCAGCTACGAGGGCACCTTGCTCGACCAGACCTGTCGCGCCGCGGTGGCGCGGCAGATCGAATACGGCAACCAGCTCGGCGTGCCGTGGGGCGTTTCCGAATCCGGCTACAACACGCTGGACGCGCACTTCACCTATCAGTACCGCGCGTTCGGCGTGCCCGGCCTCGGCCTCAAGCGCGGTCTCGGCGAGGACGTGGTGGTCGCGCCGTATGCCACCGCGCTGGCGCTGTTGGTGGCGCCGGCCGCGGCGACCCGCAACCTGCAGCGCCTGGCCGAGGTCGGCGCGGCCGGTCGCTTCGGCCTGTACGAGGCGATCGACTACACCCCGGCGCGACTGCCGCTGGGGCAGGGTTCGGCACTGGTGCAGTCGTACATGGCGCACCACCAGGGCATGAGCCTGCTGGCGCTGGACTATGCGTTGCTGGACCGGCCGATGCAGCGGCGCTTCGAATCGGACCCGCAGTTCCAGGCCACCAGCCTGTTGCTGCAGGAGCGCGTGCCGAAGACCGCGGCCGAATACCTGCATGCCTCCGGCTTTTCCGGACTGGACGGCAACGCGCGCGCGGCCGAGGCGAGACTGCGCGTGTTCACCGATCCGGACCGGACGCGCCCGGCGGTGCAACTGCTGTCCAACGGCCGCTACCACGCGATGATCAGCAGCGCCGGCGGCGGCTACAGCCGGCGCGGCGAGCTGGCGCTGACGCGCTGGCGCGAGGACGGCACGCGCGATCACTGGGGCATGTTCTGCTACCTGCGCGACGTCGCCAGCGGCGACTACTGGTCGACCGCCTACCAGCCCACGCTGAAGAAGACCGAACTGTTCGAGGCGATCTTCTCCGACGCGCGCGCCGAGTTCCGCGTGCGCGAGCGCGAGTTCGACGCGCACACCGAGATCGTGGTGTCGCCCGAAGACGACATCGAACTGCGCCGCACCCGCCTCACCAACCGCAGCCGCACGCGGCGCACGATCGAGCTGACCAGCTACGCCGAAGTGGTGCTGGCGCCGCCGCTGGCCGATGCGCTGCATCCGGCCTTCAGCAAGCTGTTCGTGCAGACCGAACTGGTGTCCGAGCTGCAGGCGATCGTGTGCACGCGCCGGCCGCGTTCGGCCGACGAATACGTGCCGTGGATGTGCCATCTGATGGCGGTGCACGACGCCGACATCGACGAAATCTCCTACGAGACCGACCGCGCCCGCTTCATCGGTCGCGGCCGCAGCACGGCGCAGCCGCAGATGCTCGATCGCGAGCAGGCGCAGCTGTCCAACAGCGCCGGGCCGGTGCTCGATCCGATCGTGGCGATCCGCTGCCGCATCACGCTGGAGCCGGAACAATCCGCCACCATCGATTTCGTCACCGGCATCGCCGACCAGCGCGAGGGCTGCCTGCAGCTGATCGGCAAATACCGCGACCGCCACCTCGCCGACCGCGTGTTCGACCTGGCCTGGACGCACAGCCAGGTGCTGCTGCGCCAGCTCAACGCCAGCCTCGCCGATGCGCAGCTGTACGAGCACATGGCCACCTCGATCATCTACCCGAACGCGAACCTGCGCGCCGAGACGGCGATCCTGCGCAGCAACCGGCGCGGCCAGTCCGGCCTGTGGGGGCAGGCGATTTCCGGCGACCTGCCGATCGTGCTGCTGCAGATCGCCTCACAGGCGCGGATCGACCTGGTGCGCCAGCTGGTGCAGGCGCATGCGTACTGGCGGCTGAAAGGGCTGGCGGTGGATCTGGTGATCTGGAACGAGGATCGGGCCGGCTACCGGCAGGAGTTGCAGGACCAGATCCTGGGCATGATCGCCTCGGGCAGCGAAGCGAGCCTGCTCGACCGCCCCGGCGGCATCTTCGTGCGGCCCGCGCAGCAGCTGTCCGGCGAGGACCGGATGGTGATGCAGGCCAGCGCGCGGATCATCCTGGCCGACAACCGCGGCAGCCTGGCCGAACAGATCAGCCGGCGCCGTGCGGAAACCCATGCGCCGCGCTTCGAGCCGAGCAAGCCGCGACGCATTTCCACCAGCTCACCCGTCTCCGCGGTGGCCTCGACGCTGCAGCTGGCCAATCCGTACGGCGGCTTCAGCGCGGACGGCCGCGAGTACGTGATCACGCTCGGGCCCGGCGCGGCCACGCCAGCGCCGTGGGCCAACGTGCTGGCCAACCCGCACTTCGGCACGGTGATCTCCGAGAGCGGCAGCGCCTATACCTGGGGCGAGAACGCGCACGAGTACCGGCTCACGCCGTGGCACAACGACCCGGTCAGCGATGGCGGCGGCGAGGCGCTGTACCTGCGCGACGAGGAGACCGGCCAGGTGTGGTCGCCGACACCGCTGCCCAGCCGCGGCAGCGGTACCTACGTAACCCGCCATGGCTTCGGCTACAGCGTGTTCGAGCATGACGAGGGCGGCATCCACTCCGAGTTGTGGATCTACGTGGCGCTGGATGCCTCGGTGAAATTCTCGGTGCTGAAGTTGCGCAACAGCTCCGGCCAGCCGCGCCGGCTCAGCGTCACCGGCTACGTCGAGTGGCTGCTCGGCGACCTGCGCGAGCGCACCGCGATGCATGTGGTCACCGAATCGGACCCGGCCAGCGGCGCGCTGTTCGCCCGCAACGGGTACAACACCGAGTTCCCGAACCGGGTGGCGTTCTTCGATGTGGACGATGCCGGCCGCGGCATCGACGGCGACCGCCGCGAGTTCCTCGGCCGCAACGGCAGTACCGCGGCACCGGCCGGGCTGGGCCGCGCGCATCTGTCCGGCCGCCTCAGCGCCGGACTGGATCCCTGCGCGGTCCTGCAGATGAACGTGGCGCTGGACGCCGGCGAACAGCGCCAGGTGATCTTCCGCCTCGGCCTCGGCCGCGATGCCGCCGACGCCAGTGCGCTGGTGCAGCGTTTCCGCGGCAGCGGCACCGCCGCGCAGGCGCTGGAAAGAGTCCGCGCGCACTGGGCGCGCACGCTCGGTGCGGTGCAGATCCACACGCCGGAGCCGGCGCTCGACCTGCTCGCCAACGGCTGGTTGATATACCAGACCATCGCCTGCCGCATCTGGGCGCGCAGCGGCTACTACCAGTCCGGCGGCGCGTTCGGCTTCCGCGACCAGCTGCAGGATTCGATGGCGCTGCTGCACGCCGCGCCGGAG
>JBEPVP010000037.1:0-21285 GCA_041690935.1 Rhodanobacter sp. | reverse complement strand
AGCGACAGCTTGGTTTCGATGTCATGGAAGATCACCCGCATGCCCAGGCCCTCGGCCAGCACGCCGACCTGGGTGCCGATGTGGCCGTAGCCGACGATGCCGAGCACCTTGTCGCGCGTCTCGTAGCTGCCGCTGGCCGATTTGTCCCAGCCGCCGCGATGGCATGCCGCGTTCTTCTGCGGGATGCCGCGCAACAGCATGATCGCCTCGGCAATCACCAGTTCGGCCACGCTGCGTGTGTTGGAGTAGGGCGCATTGAACACCGGCACGCCGAGCTTGCGTGCGGCGGCGAGATCCACCTGGTTGGTGCCGATGCAGAAACAACCCACCGCGATCAGCCGTTTCGCGTGTGCCAGCACCTCGCCCGTGAGCTGCGTGCGCGAACGGATGCCGACGATATGCGCATCGCTGATGCGGCGCTTGAGTTCATCGTCCGGCAGTGATTTCGCGTGCAGCTCGACCTGGCTGTAGCCGGCGCGTCGGAAATTCTCCACAGCGCTGGCGCTGACACCCTCCAGCAGCAATACCTTGATGTCTTGGCGAGGGTAGGAGGTTTGCATGCGTCGGCCAGGGCAAGGAAGAGCCCCTACTATGCCAGAGCCGAGCACGCCTTGCGGCACTGCAGCACTGGACGCGGTGTGGTGCGACTGGCAGGCTGCGGAAATACTCCGGAGCCAAGCATGTCCGACCCACGCCTTGCCGAATTGTCCCTGCGACTGCCCGATCTTCGGCTGCTCACTGCGCCGGGCGACCTGGAACATTACGGCCGCGACTGGACCCGCCGCTGGACGCCGGCACCGCTGGCGATCGCGCTGCCGACCGGTGTTGACGACGTGCAGACGATCGTGCGCTGGGCGAACGAACGGCAGGTGGCGATCGTGCCGTCCGGCGGGCGCACCGGTCTGTCCGGCGGCGCGGTGGCGGCCAACGGCGAGCTGGTGCTGAGCCTGGAGCGGATGAACCGGGTGCTGGATTTCAATGCGGTCGATCGCACGCTTACCGTGCAGCCAGGGATCATCCTGCAGCACGTGCACGAGGCCGCGCGTAGCCATGACCTGCTCTATCCGGTCGACTTTGCCGCACGCGGTTCGTGCTCGATCGGCGGCAATATTGCCACCAATGCCGGCGGCATCCGGGTGATCCGCTATGGCAATACGCGCGAGTGGATCGCCGGCCTGAAAGTGGTCGCCGGCAACGGTGAATTGCTGGAACTCAACCGCGGCCTGATCAAGAACTCCAGCGGCTACGATTTTCGCCAGCTGATGATCGGTTCGGAGGGGACGCTGGGCATCGTGGTGGAAGCGACGTTGAAGCTGACCGATCCGCCGGCGCCGTCGCAGGTCATGCTGCTGGCGTTGCCCGATATGGATGCGCTGATGCAGGTGTTCGCGCTGTTCCGTGCGCGGCTGGCGCTGCAGGCGTTCGAGTTCTTTACCGACCAGGCGCTGCATCACGTGCTGGCGCATGGCGCACAGCGCGCCATCGAAGGCGATCATCCGTACTACGTGGTAGCCGAGTTCGATGCCGCCGACGAGTTGGCACAGGAAGCCGCGCTGGCTGCGTTCGAGCATGCGCTGGAACAGGGCTGGGTCAGCGACGGCGTGATCGCGCAGAGCGAGGCGCAGGCCGCCGCGCTGTGGCGCTTGCGCGAAGGCATCACCGAGAGTCTGGCGCCGCGACGGCCATACAAGAACGACGTGTCGGTGCGGGTCAGCGCGGTGCCGGCCTTCCTGCACGAGATGCAGGCGCTGCTGGCGCGCGAGTATCCGCAGGCCGAGGTGATCTGGTTCGGTCATATCGGCGATGGCAACCTGCACATCAACGTGCTGCGTCCCGACGGCTTGGCCGAGGATGCGTTCATCGCCCAGTGCGAGCACGTCACCGAATGGCTGGCGGCGACCTTGCAGCGTCACGGCGGCAGCATTTCGGCTGAGCACGGCATTGGTCTGGTCAAGCGGGCCTATCTGGAAAGCACCCGCAGCGCGGCGGACATCGCGCTGATGCGAGGCGTGCGCAAGGTGTTCGATCCGCACGGCGTCCTCAACCCCGGCAAGCTGTTCGTGGACGCCTGAAAGCCCGGCAAGCCGCGCGCGTGCTAGGCTTTGCGGCTGGTTGATTGGTCTTGAGGAACCATCATGTCGTCGACGACGCAGCGTTCGCTGTACCCCGAAATCGAGCCATTCGATAGCGGCTTTCTGAAGGTATCCGCGCTGCACACGCTGTACTACGAGCAGAGCGGCAACCCGAACGGCAAGCCGGTGGTGTTCCTGCATGGCGGTCCGGGCGGCGGCACCAATGCGAAGTGCCGGCGCTTCTTCGATCCGGCGGTTTACCGCATCGTGCTGTTCGACCAGCGTGGCTGCGGCAAGTCCACCCCGCATGCGGAGCTGACCGACAACACCACCTGGGATCTGGTCGCCGACATCGAACGTCTGCGCGAGCATCTGGCGATCGGTCGCTGGCAGGTGTTCGGTGGTTCGTGGGGCTCCACGCTGGCGCTGGCGTATGCACAGACGCATCCGGACAGGGTCACCGAACTGGTGTTGCGCGGGATCTTCATGCTGCGCCGCTGGGAACTGGAATGGTTCTATCAGAAGGGCTGCGACGCGCTGTATCCGGACGCGTGGGAGACCTATCTCAACGCGATCCCCGAGGTCGAGCACGGCGACCTGATGAGTGCCTACCACCGCCGCCTGACCAGTCCCGATGCGAAGATGCGCACCGCGGCGGCCCGCGCCTGGTCGGTGTGGGAAGGCGCCACCAGTTTCCTGTGGCAGGACAAGTCGCATATCGAATCCAGCGCAGAGGACGAGTTCGCGCTGGCGTTCGCGCGCATCGAGTGCCACTACTTCGTCAACGGCGGTTTCTTCGAGCACGACGACCAGCTGCTGCGCAACGTCGAGCGCATCCGCACCATCCCGGCGGTGATCGTGCAGGGTCGCTACGACGTGGTCTGCCCGCTGCGCAGCGCATGGGACCTGCACCGCGCGTGGCCCGAGGCCGACCTGCACGTCGTGCAGGATGCCGGGCATTCGGCGTTCGAGTCGGGCATCCTGCATGAGCTGGTGGAGGCGACCGACCGCTTCGGCCGCTAGATTCCGGCCACTTCAGCATCCATAGCGCGGGCAGTGCCCGCCGGTTCTCTTGGCAAGTCAAAGCTGGCGGGCCGTGCCCGCCATACGAGACGGTTGCTTCAGTCGTTCGCCGGCAACTGTTTGGTGCCGAAAATCTTGTCGCCGGCGTCGCCGAGGCCGGGCAGGATGTAGCCGCGTTCGTTGAGGCGTTCGTCGATCGCGGCGGTATAGATCTCGATGTCCGGATGCGCTGCCTCGATGCGCTTGAGGCCTTCCGGCGCGGCGACCAGGAACAGTCCCTTGATGCGTTTGCAGCCGGCGGCTTTCAGCATGTCGACGGTGGCGATCAGGGTGCCGGCGGTGGCCAGCATCGGGTCCACGATCAGGGCGATGCGCTCGTCCATGCGGCCGCTGAGTTTTTCGTAGTAGGCGACCGGCTGCAGGGTTTTTTCGTCGCGCTGCACGCCGACCACGCTGACCTTGGCCGACGGGATCATGTCGAGTACGCCCGGCAGCATGCCCAGGCCGGCGCGCAGGATCGGCACGATGGTGATCTTCTTGCCCTTGATCCGGTGCACCTGCAACGGGCCGGCCCAGCCGTGGATCTGTTCCTCGACCGTCTCCAGATCCTTGGTAGCCTCGTAGGTGAGCAGCGCGGCGACCTCGCAGGCCAGCTCGCGGAACTCCTTGGTGCTGATGCCGGCACGGCGCATCAGGCCGAGCTTGTGCTGGATCAGCGGATGGCGGACTTCGACGATCTTCATGGTGACTGTCTTCGGGGCAGCGCAGGGGCGCGACAGTCAGGGAGCTTAACGAAGCGACCCCGCATACGCACGCCTGGACCTGCGTGCCTATGCGGGGCCGGAGACCGCCGAAATATTACGGCGCGGTGGCCGCGCCACCCTTGAGACAGCTGCTCATGAAGGTCTTGCGCTCCGCACCCTTGAGCGCCTTGGTCTTGGCGTCGGCGTTGCAGGTTTTCATCCTTTCCTGCTGGGACTGTTTGGGCGATGGCGCGGCGGCTGTCGGCGCGGCGGCTGCCGCCGCGTTTCCACCTTTCAGGCAGGAGCTCATGAAGGTCTTGCGTTCGGCGCCTTTCTGGCCGGTCGCCTGCTGATTGCAGTCGACCATGCGTTGCTGCTGCGCGGTGCGTACCTTGGCGGTCGGAGCGGCGGTGCTGGCCTGTGGCGCGGCCGCGAAGGTGGCGCCGGCAAAGGCCAGGCCGGCACTGATGGCAAGCAGACGTAGTGACATCGACATTGTTGAACCCTCCCTAGGTGACCGGCAGCTGCCGGCCAGCGCAGTCTATGCCGGTTGGCAACCGCCACGGGAGTGGGCAAACCCTGACATGCACGAAGTATTCAGCTGCGGCGGCGTGTCGCGCGCCGCCACCGCCGCGGGCCGTTCAGGCCGCCTCGGCCTTGGCCTTGCGCGGGCCTTCCAGCAACGCCTTGCGCACGTGCGCCACGATCAGGTCCACCTCGGCGCTGGTGACCTTGAAGTGCGGGGTAAAGCGCAGCGAGTTGGTGCCGCCATGGATCACTCCGATGCCGCGCTCGCGCATGTATTCCTCGGTCGAGCCGGCGCCGTAGCATTTGTACTCGGCGGCCAGCTCGCAGGAGAACAGCAGGCCGGTGCCCTGCACCTTGGTGATCAGGCCGCCCAGCTCGTTCTTCAGCGCGGTGAGCTTGTCGACAAACTCCTTGCCGCGCTCGCGGATGTTGGCGCGCACCTCGTCGGTCAACTCGCCCAGCGTGGCCAGCGCCACGTCCAGCGCGCGCGGGTTGGCGGTCATGGTGTTGCCGTATATGCCCTTGCGGTACAGCCCGGCGGTGCGCTCGTTGACCGCCAGTACCGACAAGGGATACTGGCCGGCGTTGAGCGCCTTGGAGAAGGTTTCCATATCCGGCGCGGGCAGCTTCTCGAAACCGGGATAGTCGGTGATAGACAGTACGCCATGCGCACGCAGGCCGGCCTGGATCGAGTCGACCAGCAGCAAGGTGCCGTGGGCTTCGGTCAGCGCACGCGCGGCCTTGTAGAATTCGGTGGTGACCGCGCGGCCCGGGTCGCCTTCGCCCATCACCGGCTCCAGGAACATCGCCTCGATGAACCAGCCGTGCTTGTCGGCGTCGGCAAACACCGCTTCCAGCTGCGCCACGTCATACGGTGCCACGGTGAGCACGCTGTCTTCGTGGCGATAACTGGCCAGATGCTGCTGGTAGACCTTGCGCGAGGAATCGGAATACAGCGCCGGCTTGTCGGTACGGCCATGGAAGGCGCCCTTGACCACCAGACGCTTGATCGTGCGACCGGCGTAGCGGCCACCGACGTCGGTCATCGTCTTGGCATTGACGTCGGCGATGCGACAGGCCAGCGAGACGGATTCGGAGCCCGAGTTCAAACACATGTAATGGTGATACGGACTGCCGCCACGACTGCGGCCCAGTTCCCTGTTCAGCGCCGCGGTGAAGCGCAACTGCGCCACGCTGGGCGCCATCACGTTCGCCATCACCTGCGGGCGGGCCAGCGCTTCGAGGATCGCCGGATCGTTGTGGCCGAAACCGAGCATGCCGTAGCCGCCGTTGTCGTGCAGCACGGCGCCTTTCAGGGTGACGATCCACGGGCCGCGCGCTGCTGCCGGCAGGTACGGATTGATCGCGTCATCCGGATAGAAATTGACGAAGCCGGCCTGCACCCGGGTGAGTTGCTCGGCTTCGTCCAGTTTCAGGAAGTCCCGCATACCAGCCGCGGCCATTTCGGCGCGTAATTCATGATGGCGCGTCACCGCGTCGGCAATCGCCTGGCCCAGCATGGGGTCGTGCACGGCCATGCGCTCGATGCTGACATCGTCCAGACCCGTGGTCCGCGGCTTGCCGCCGAATTCGCGCAGTTCGCGCAGCTGGTTGATCACACCCATGATGAATCCTCCGTAACACCGCCGGCCGGCATGCCATGCCGCAGGCGGACATTGTGAATGCGTGGCGGAAACGCGAGCGAGCGAGCGCTTCCTTAATGATTTCAGACGTTTCTCACGGCCGCTTCCGTGCCGGCCGGGCCGCTTTATCCCTCACAGGATACCTTGCGCGGCTGGCGACCGTAACCCCGTACCGGGCCCGTGGGTGACGGCTGTCACCCCGGATGACTGACGCTGGCGACTGCCCGCAAGGCCTTGTCGCGCGGAGGATGTGGGGCACTGGAGGAGCCACCCATGCCGCATCTCAATGATCCGATCGCCTGTCTCGATGGCGCCGTCAAACGCTACGGCTCGCTTACCGCGCTGGATGGTGCGGATCTGCGCCTGCAGCGCGGTGAGCTGCTGGCGCTGCTCGGTCCCAACGGCGCCGGCAAGACCACCGCGATCGGCCTGTTGCTGGGTCTGATCCGTGCCGATGCCGGCACAGTCGAGTTGTTCGGGCAGGACCCGCAGCGGATCGAAGCGCGCCGGCGCATCGGCGTGATGCTGCAGAACGCCGAGTTGCCGCCCACCTTGCGCGTGGGCGAGTTGCTGCGGCTGACCGCCAGCTACTACCCCGCGCCGCGCCCCCTGGCGGAAACCGCCGAACTGGCCGGCGTCGCCGACCTGCTTCGGCGTCCCTACGCGAAACTCTCCGGCGGCCAGCAGCGGCGCGTGCAGTTTGCGCTGGCGTTGTGCGGCCGGCCCGAGTTGCTGTTTCTGGACGAACCCACCGTGGGGATGGATATCGAGGCGCGGCAGAAGTTGTGGGCGGCGATCCGCCAGTTGCTCGCCGAGGGCTGCTCGGTGCTGCTGACCACGCATTATCTGGAGGAGGCCGAGGCCCTGGCCGACCGCGTCTGCGTGATGTCGCGTGGCCGAATGATCCACGAAGGCACGGTCGATCAGCTGCGTGCCCGGGTGGCACTCAAGCGCATCCGCTGCCTGAGTGCGCTGTCGACCGACACGGTGCGCGGCTGGCCCGAGGTCAGCGAGGTGCGTCAGGAAAACGAACGTCTGCACATCACCGCGGCCGACGCGGAAACGGTGGTGCGCCGCCTGCTCGACGCCGACCCCCAACTGCGCGAGCTGGAAGTGCAGCGCGCCGGCCTGGCCGAAGCCTTCACCGAACTCACCCGCGATGCCGACGAGGCAGCGGACCTCAACCAGCGCGAGGCCGCCTGAAATGGAAACCATCATGTCCGTCAACCCATCGGCCCTGCCTGCCAGCATGCCGCCCAGTCGCGTCCTCGGCGCCTATCTGGAAGAGGCGCGAAGCGAATGCCTGCGTTACATGCGCGCGCCCAGCTTCATGCTGCCGATCATGCTGTTCCCCGCGATGTTCTACCTGCTGTTTGGTGTGCTGATGGCCAAGTCGGAGGGGGCGGACGCGGCGCGCTACCTGCTGGCCAGCTATGGCGTGTTCGGGGTGATGAGCCCGGGCCTGTTCGGCTTCGGCGTGTCGTTGGCGCTGGAGCGTGATGGCGGTTTGTTGACCTTCAAACGCGCGCTGCCGATGCCGCCGGGCGCCTACCTGCTGGGCAAGATGTTGATGGCGATGGCTGCCGCCGCGGTGGTGATCCTGTTGCTGCTGATCATGGCGTTGTCGCTGGGGCACGTGACGCTGAGCCTGGCTCAGGCCGGCGCGTTGTTGCTCACCGGCATGCTCGGCGTGCTGCCGTTCTGCGCGCTGGGCATGTTTGTCGGCACCCTGATCAAGGGCCAAGGCGCGCCCGGCATGCTGCAGCTGATCTATCTGCCGATGTCATTCATGTCCGGGCTGTGGTTTCCGTTGCCGATGCTGCCGAAGTTCCTGCAGCAGATCGCCCCGATCTGGCCGAGTTACCATCTGGACATGCTGGCGCTGGCCGCCGTGGGCATGAAACAGGACGCGTTGCTGCCGCATGTGCTGGTGCTGCTGGCCGTCGCCGCCGGGTTCCTGCTGCTGGCCGCACGTCGTCTGCGCCGCAACGGTTGAAGTAGGATGAAGGCCGATCAGCCACGCCCGCGGGGTTTCGCGTGATGTCAAAGCTCGTTCCCGCCTGGCTTGCCCCCGCGCCTGATTCCAACGTGGGCCAGGCCTTGCGCCAGGGCAAATCGCCGTGGACCGATACGGTGCATCTGCTGTGGTCGCTTTGGGTGTTCATCACGCCGGCGATGGGCGGGCATTATGACTGGCCGTGGCTGGTCCTCACGCTGGGCTCCTACCCGCTGTTCATCCTGATGTACGCGATGACCTTGCTGGCGTCGCGGCGCACCGCGCCGCGCTACGCGCTGGGCATGCTCGCCTTGAGCCTGGCGCTGCTGCCCTGGTATCCCAGTGGCATCAGCTATTTCATCTATGGCTGCGTGATGCTGCGCACCTGCAATGTCCGCTTTGTGACTTATCTCGGCCTGTTGCTGTTGATGAATGTGGCTTTCATCGGCGAGGCCTGGATGATCGGCTATCCATGGCAGGTGCTGGTCTACATGCCGAGCATGGCCTTCATCATCGGCATCATTGTCAACGTCGAGCACATGAGCAAGGAAAAGGACGCGGCGCTCAAGCTTTCGCACGATGAGGTGCGCCGCCTGGCGGCCACTGCCGAGCGCGAACGCATCGGCCGCGACCTGCACGATCTGCTCGGCCATACGCTGTCGCTGATCACGCTGAAGCTGGAGCTGTCGCGCAAGTTGTTCGATCGCGATATCGAGGCCGCCAGGCGCGAAGTGGAGGAAGCGGAAAAAGTCGCGCGGCATGCGCTGGCCGAAGTGCGCAGCGCGGTGACCGGGATCCGCGCCACCGACCTCGCGGCCGAGCTGGCCTCGGCGCGGCTGTTGCTGGAATCATCACTGGTGCACCTGGACTACGGTTTGCCGCCGGAACTGCCGCCCGATATCGAGCGTGGCCTGTCTCTGATCCTGCGCGAGGCCGTCACCAATATTGCGCGGCATGCCGAGGCCAGCAGCGCGCAGATCGAGCTGGTCCGTGAGCATGCCAGCGTGCGCATGCAGATCAGCGACAACGGTCGCGGTGGCATCGCCAGCGACGGCAACGGTTTGAGCGGCATGCGCGAACGCGTGCGCGCGCTGGGCGGCACGCTGACGGTCGACTCGCCGCGCGGGCAGGGCACCCGCTTGAAGGTGGTCGCGCCGGTACCGATTCTCCGGCTGGTCAACACCTCGTCTGTACCCACCACTGCCGGCACGACGATGGGCGAATCGCTGGGCGGCAGCGTATCGGGGCAGCCGGCGGCATGAAGATCTCCTGGTTGCCGACTGCATACCGGGCCGCCCCGGCAGCTCGCGATGGATGCGCTGGAACCTTCGCATGATCCGTATCCTGCTGGCCGAAGATCAGGCGATGGTGCGCGGCGCGCTGACGGCGCTGCTCAATCTCGAATCCGACATCGAAGTACTCGGCTCGGCCGCCGACGGCGAGATCGCCTGGCGCGAACTGCAGCGTCTGAAACCGGACGTGCTGGTCACCGACATCGAGATGCCCGGGCTGACCGGACTGGAACTGGCGCAACGCATCCAGCGCCAGGAACTGCCGATCAAGGTGGTCATCGTCACCACCTTCGCGCGGCCCGGCTTCCTGCGCCGCGCGCTGGACGCCGGTGTGTCGGGCTATCTGTTGAAAGACGCGCCCGCCGAGAATCTTGCCGAGGCCTTGCGCACCGTGCATCGCGGCGGTCGCGCCATCGATCCGCAGCTGGCGCTGGAGGCCTGGTCCGAAGCCGATCCGCTGAACGATCGCGAGCGGCAGATATTGCGGCTCGCCGGCGAAGGCCAGTCGGCCGGTGACATCGCCACGCGGCTGAATCTTTCGCACGGTACGGTGCGCAACTACCTGTCCGAAGCGATCGGCAAGCTCGGTGTCGCCAATCGCATCGAGGCGTATCGGCTGGCGCGGCAGAAAG
Source organism: Rhodanobacter sp. (assembly GCA_041690935.1). Taxonomy (GTDB): domain Bacteria; phylum Pseudomonadota; class Gammaproteobacteria; order Xanthomonadales; family Rhodanobacteraceae; genus Rhodanobacter. The sequence goes on along the minus strand of JBEPVP010000037.1, from coordinate 11,356 downwards.
GCTGGCTGTAACTCATCGCCCAACGACCCGCCCGCTGCGGGATAATGCGCCGCTACCGCTTGCCGGCCGAATCTCCGTTGAAGAAATCCGATTTCAATTTCGACTTGCCGCCCGAACTGATCGCGCAGGCGCCGCTGCCCGAGCGCTCGGCCAGCCGCATGCTGCTGCTCGACGTGGCGGGGCAGTTGCGGCAGGACCGCATGTTTCGTGAACTGCCCGAGTTCCTGCGGCCCGGCGATCTGCTGGTGTTCAACGACACCCGCGTGCTGCCGGCGCGGCTGTACGGGCGCAAGGACACCGGCGGCGCGGTGGAAATCCTGATCGAGCGGGTCACCGGCGCGCATGAGGCCACCGTGCAACTGGGCGTCAGCAAGAAGCCGAAGGAAGGCGGCCGAATCGAGCTGGCCGATGGCAGTCACGCGGTGGTGCTGGGGCGCGACGAAGGTTTCTTCCGGCTGCGTTTCGAGGCGCCGGAGCCGCTGGAGAAACTGCTGCTCAAGCTCGGTGAAATGCCGTTGCCGCCGTACATCGAGCGGCACGCCGACGCCAGCGACATGGAGCGTTACCAGACCGTGTTCGCGCGTGAGCCCGGTGCGGTCGCGGCACCCACCGCCGGCCTGCATTTCGACGAGGCGATCCTGGGCAAGTTGCGCGAACGCGGCGTCGATTTCGGCTACGTCACCCTGCATGTTGGCGCCGGCACGTTCCAGCCGGTGCGCGCGGATGACCTGAAAGATCACCACATGCATCTCGAATGGCTCAACGTCGGCGCCCACCTGGTCGGGCAGATTCGCCGCACCCGCGCGAATGGCGGTCGGGTCATCGCGGTCGGCACCACCGTGGTGCGCGCGCTGGAAAGCGCCAGCAAGGACGGCGTGCTGCATCCGTTCGCGGGGGAGACGCAGATCTTTATCTTCCCCGGCTACCACTTCAGCAGCATCGACGGCCTGCTCACCAACTTCCACCTGCCGCAGTCCACCCTGCTGATGCTGGTGTCGGCGCTGGCCGGGCGCGAGTGCATGCTGGACGCCTATCGCCATGCGGTCGAACAGCGTTACCGGTTTTTCTCCTACGGCGATGCGATGCTGATCCTGCCGCACGGCGCCTGAATCGCGACAGCAGTTAAACTGGGCGGATGACCGCCATGACTTTCGATCTGCACGCTACCGACGGCGCCGCCCGCCGCGGCCGCCTCACCTTTGCCCGTGGCACGGTCGAGACGCCCGCGTTCATGCCGGTGGGCACCTATGGATCGGTCAAGGCGATGACGCCGCGCGATGTCACCGAGACCGGCGCGGAGATCATCCTGGGCAACACGTTCCATCTGTTCCTGCGGCCGGGGCTGGCGATCGTCGAGCAGTTCGGCGGGCTGCACAAGTTCATCGGCTGGGACAAGCCGATCCTCACCGATTCGGGCGGGTTCCAGGTGTTCTCGCTGGCACACAAGCGCAAGATCACCGAGGAGGGCGTGACGTTCGCCTCGCCGGTCGATGGCTCGAAGGTGTTCCTGTCGCCGGAAGTGTCGATGCAGATCCAGACGACGCTGGATGCGGACGTCGCGATGATCTTCGACGAATGCACGCCGTACCCGGCGACGGAGAAGGTCGCTGGCGATTCGATGGCGTTGTCACTGCGCTGGGCCGAGCGCTCGCGCCGCGCCTTCGACGATCTGCAATGTGTCGATTCAAAGCCGCCGAACGCACTGTTCGGCATCGTGCAGGGCAGCGTGTACGAGAACCTGCGCCAGCGTTCCGCCGCCGGTCTGGTGAACATCGGCTTCGACGGCTATGCCATCGGCGGTCTGGCGGTGGGCGAGCCGGAGGCCGAGCGCAATCACGCGCTGGATTTCACCGTGCCGCTGCTGCCGCAGGACAAGCCGCGCTATCTGATGGGCGTGGGTCGGCCGGAGGACATCGTGGAAGCCGTGCGTCGCGGCATCGACATGTTCGATTGCGTGATGCCGACGCGCAACGCGCGCAACGGCTTCCTGTTCACCGCCGAGGGCACCTTGCGCATCCGCAACGCAAAGTTCGCCACCGATACGCGGGTGATCGAGGAGGGTTGCGACTGCCACGCCTGCAGCGGCGGATTCAGCCGCGCCTATCTGCGCCATCTGGACCGCTGCAACGAGATCCTCGGCAGCCAGCTCGCCACCATGCACAACCTGCGCTACTACCAGCGGCTGATGGCGGGTCTGCGCGAGGCGATCGCCGGGCAGACGCTGGATGCGTTCACGGCGGACTTCTACGCGCGCCGCCAGCGCGCTGTGATTTCGTAGAAGCCACCAGCAGGCCAGGATGCCGCAGGGCGGGCACTGCCCGCCGTTTTTTCCATGAATGCCCGACCAAAGCCGGCGGGTAGTGCCCGCCCTACCGGCGACGGGGCAATGCGTGCCACGGACTGGCTGTTCGGTAATGGTCAGCTGTCCGGCCGGCGTGCCGTGCCGCAGTGCACGGGTTTGGGGCGCATGGCATAATCGAGAATCTTTTATCAGGCGTTCAGCTGAAATTCGTGGCTGCGCCACAACTTGCGAGACAAACCGATGAGTTTTCCGATCTCCCCCGTGATTGCCCAAGCCGCCGCTGCACAGCCCGCCGGTGGCGGCATGTCCATGATCATCATGATGGTGGTGCTGTTCGGTCTGATGTATTTCATGATGATTCGCCCGCAGATGAAGCGCCAGAAAGAGCACCGCGCGCTGCTCGCCGGGCTGGCCAAGGGCGACGAAGTGGTCACTAACGGCGGCATCGCCGGACGCGTCGATGAGCTGGGCGAGACGTTCATCACGGTCGAGATTGCGGCCAACGTGAAGGTCAAGGTGCAGAAGGGTTCGGTCCAGCAGGTACTGCCCAAGGGTTCGCTGAAGTCCGTTTGATCACGGCTGCGGGGTACCCGCCCGCGCGTGCGGCGGTTGCCTTTGACGCGACCATTCCTCGATTGTTGCTAGTGCCGCGGCTTGTCGCCGTGGCTTTGACGGGTGCAAGGCATGAGTGATTTTCCCCGCTGGAAGTACGCGCTGGTCGCGCTGGTGATGCTGTTCGGCGTTATCTACGCGTTGCCGAATGCATTTTTCCCGCTGCTGGCGGTGCAGGTCACTGCCAACCGCGACGCGCCGCCGATCGACAAGTCCGTGCAGGAGAAGGCGGTCGCGGCGCTCGCCGCCAAGCACATCGCGGTCGGGGATGTGGTCGTGGACGGCGAGCATCTGCTGGCCACTTTCACCAACTCCGACGTGCAGAAGAGCGGCGCTGAGGCGATCAAGGCCGCCCTGGGCGATGGCTACACGGTAGCGTTCAAGCTGCAGTCCAATGTGCCGGGCTGGTTGCAGGCGATCGGCGCCCGCTCGATGCCGCTGGGCCTGGATCTGCAGGGCGGCGTGCATTTCCTGATGCAGGTCGATCAGAACGACGCGATCGACAAGCAGGAAAACAGTTACGCCGACGATATCCGCAGCCTGCTGCGGCAGAAGAACATCCGTTATGAGTCGGTGACCCGCAACACCGTACGCGGCCAAGGCATCGCAGTGATCCTGCGCTCGGCCGCGGATCGCTCCACGGCATCCGACGCGATTGCCAACGAGTACACCGACCTCAACGTGGCCACCGGTGCCAATACCGGCGACCGCTTCGTGCTGAATGTGGTGATCAAGCCGGAAAAACTGCGCGAACTGTCGCGCAGCGCGATCACCCAGAACCTGGGCACGCTGCGCAACCGCATCAATGCGCTGGGTGTGTCCGAACCGCTGATCCAGCAGCAGGGTGACAGCCGCATCGTGGTCGAGCTGGCCGGCGTGCAGGACCCGACCGAGGCGAAGAAGCTGATCGGCGCGGTGGCCACGCTGCAATACCGTCCCGGTATCGGCCAGGCCGGCGATGCGCAGGCGCAGGAAGCTGCGCGCACCGGCAACATTCCGCCGGATGCCAACCTCTACCGCATGCGCGGCAGCAATCTGCCGGTACTGGTCAGCAAGCAGATCATCGTGACCGGCAACCAGCTGGTGGACGCTTCCTCGGGCATCGATCAGCAGAGCGGCACACCGAAGGTCGACGTCACGCTGAACGCCGCCGGCGCCAGGAAGATGGGCGACTTCACCAACGCCAACGTCGGCAAGCCGATGGCCGTGGTGTACGTCGAGCAGGTCTACGAGACCAAGGTCGTCAACGGCAAGGAAGTGCGCGTTCCGAAGGTCACCGAGGCGGTGATCAACGACGCCTCGATCGCGAGCCCCTTCAGCAAGCAGTTCCAGACCACCGGCCTGGGCAGCGCGAAGGAAGCCTCCGACCTGGCCCTGCTGCTCAAGGGTGGCGCACTGGCGGCACCGATGGACATCGTCGAGGAAGGCGTGATCGGCGCCAGCCTCGGTAAGGACAATATCGACAAGGGCTTCAAGGCGGTGATGCTCGGCCTGGCGCTGGTGCTGCTGGCGGCGGCGATCTACTACAAGCTGTTCGGTCTGGTCGCCGACATCGCGCTGTTCTTCAACCTGGTGGTGCTGCTGGCAGTGATGTCGCTGATCGGAGTGACCCTGACCATGCCGGGCGTGGCCGGTATCGTGCTGACACTGGGCATGGCGATCGACGCGAACGTGCTGATCTGCGAACGCGTGCGTGAGGAACTGCGCAACGGCTCGACACCGCACGCGGCGATCCGCGCCGGTTACGAGAAGGCCTGGTCGACCATTCTGGATGCCAACGTCACCCACCTGATCGCCGCGCTGGCGTTGACCACGATGGGTACCGGCGCGATCAAGGGCTTCGGCGTGACGCTGATGATCGGCATCCTGACTTCGCTGTTCACCTCGGTGACGCTGACCCACGCGTTCACCGCGCTGATCCACGGCCACCGCAAGCTCAAGACGCTGTCGGTCTAAGGAACCACCATGGAAATTTTCAATCACGACAGCAACATCAACTTCCTTGGCATGCGCAAGTACAGCATTGCCATTGCCATCTTCCTGATGATCGCCTCGATCGGACTGATCGCGACCAAGGGACTCAATTACGCGCTGGATTTCACCGGCGGCGTCTCGATGGTGGTCGATTATGATCAGTCGGTGGAGATTGCCGACGTGCGCGCTGCGCTGGAAAAGGGCGGCTTCGACCATGCCATGGTGCAGAGCCTCGGTGGTACCCGCGAGGTATCGATCCGCATGCAGCCGAAGGACGATCCGGCCGCGATGCAGGCCGGTGGCAAGTTCAATCTCGACCGGATTGCCGCCGACGTGACCAAAGTGCTGCAGGTGGCCCGTCCTGACGCCAAACTGAAAAGCCGTGACTACTCCACGCCGGAAGTGGGCGCCGAATTGCGCAGCGACGGCACTGTGGCCGCGGTGTTCGTGATCCTCGGCATCATGGCCTACCTGTGGATCCGCTTCGAGCGGCGCTTCGCGATCGCCGCGGTGGCCACCGAAGTCCATGACGTGCTGGTGACGTTGGGCATCCTGGCGCTGGTGCAGCGCGAGTTCGACATGACCGTGCTGGCGTCGGTGCTGGCCGTGATCGGCTACTCGATCAACGACAAGGTGGTGGTGTTCGATCGCATCCGCGAGTTGTTCCGGCTGGCGCGCAAGGCCGAGCCGGAGGAGATCCTCAACCGCTCGATCAACAACACCCTGTCGCGAACCATCATCACCTCGCTGTTCACCGGCATCACCATGGGTGCGTTGTACTTCTTCGGCGGCACGGCCGTGCACGGCTTTGCGGTCACGATGCTGATCGGCATCCTGGTGGGTACGCTGTCGTCAATCTTCGTCGCCAGCCCGATTCTCTTGTGGCTGGGTGTATCGAAGAAGGACCTGATGCCGGTCACCAGGGAGAATCCGGAACTGGCGCGGCGCCCGTAACGCGCAGGGCTCTGTCGAAACGAAAAAGGCCCGGTTCTGCCGGGCCTTTTTTGTGGCTGTTGCCGGCGTCATGTGTGCGGTTCGGTTTCCAGCCGGGCCAGCCGCTGCGGCGTGCCCACATCGGTCCAACTGCCGCGATGGTGGCTGCCGCTGACCGCCCCGTTCGCCATCGCCGCGCGCAGCAGCGGCACGAGCCGAAAACGGGGCGGCCGGGATTCGGCGCCCTCGGCGTTGCCGATTACTTCACGCCAGTTCCGCAACAGCCCCTGCCGATACACGCCGATGCCGCTGAAGGTCAGCCGGTCGTTGTCTTCGTCGTGCACGGTGCCCTGTGCATCCAGCGCGAAATCACCGTGCGGATGCTGGGGTGGATTGTCGACCAGCAGCAGATGCGCCAGGCCAGCCGGTTCGGCGGGGAGGGTGGATAAATCGGCATCGCACCAGATGTCGCCGTTGATCGCGATGAATGGAGCGTCGCCCAGCAGCGGCAGCGCGTTCAGCATGCCGCCACCGGTTTCCAGCGGCGTCGTGCCTTCGTAGGCGTAGCGGATGCGCAGACCCCAGCGCGAGCCATCGCCCAGGGTGTCGGGAAACTGTTCGGCCAGATGCGCCGTGTTGATCACGACGTAATGCACGCCGGTTGCGGCGAGCTTTTCCAGGTGCCATGCGATCAGCGGCTTGCCGTGCACCGGCAGCAATGGCTTGGGGGTGTGATCGGTCAGCGGCCGCATGCGCTCGCCGAGGCCGGCGGCGAAGATCAGCGCGTGCTTCACGCTGTCACCGGCAGGCGCAGATCGCGCTCACCCACGCAGCGCTGCAGCAGCGCCACGAATTCGGCCAGCTCGGGATAACGGCCGGCCACGTCGGTTACGTAGTCGTACACGCGCGGCAGATCATCAAGGTAACCGGACTTGCCGTCGCGATAGCACAAGCGGCAGAAGATACCGAGCACCTTGATATGCCGCTGCAGTCCGATCAGGTCGAACCAGCGCAGGAAGCGTGGGCGATCGACCTCCGCAGCAATCAGCTGCGCGGCCTGCAGGCGCAGCCGATAACTTTCGACCCAGGCTTCGACGCGCGCGCGATCCCACACGATATAGCAGTCACGCAGCAGCGAGGCGAGGTCGTAAGTGATCGGGCCATGCAGCGCGCCCTGGAAGTCGATGATGCCGGGATTATTGTTCGCCGTGACCAGCAGGTTGCGGCTGTGGTAGTCGCGGTGTACGAAGCAGCGCGGCTGTTCCAGCGCGTTGTGCAGCAGCACCGTGAACGCCGACTCCAGCACGTCCCATTCCTCGCACTCGGGTGTGTGACCCAGGTGTCGGCGAAGGAACCACTCCGGCATGATTTCCAGTTCGCGTTGCAGAAAGGCATGGTCGTACGGTTGCATCCCGCCTGTGTCTGCGTCGCGTTGCATGCGCAGCAGCGCGTCCAGCGCGTCGCCGTAGAGCGCGTCCACCGTGCCGTCGTTCAGGGCCGGCAAGTACGGCTGCGAGCCGAGATCTTCGATCAGCAGGAAGCCGCGCTCAACGTCCTGTGCCTGCACCGCCGGTACGTGCAGGCCGGCAGCGGCCAGCCGCGTGCCGATTTCCAGCCATGGCCGCGGATCTTCCTGTGCCGGTGGCGAGTCCATCACGATCCAGCTGAGACCGTCGTGATGGGTTCGCCAGTAGCTGCGGAAGCTGGCGTCGGCCGAAGCGGGCTCCAGCATCAGCGTCTCGTCGCCAAGCACCCGGCGACTCCAGGCGAGGCGGACGGCGGCACGGTCGGGCGTATGGGTCATGGCAACAACGGGTGAGAAGACTGCGCCAGCTTAGCGAGCCGCTGGCGCAGTGGCGAGATACCCTTGCTCAAGAAAGGTTGTAAGCACGCTCGTCGTGCAGCGCGAGATCCAGTCCGACCTGTTCCTGCTCGTCGTCCACCCGCAGGCCCAGCGTGATGTCGATCAGCTTGAGAATGGCCCAGGTCAATCCGGCACTCCAGACGACGGTGAAGGCTACGCCCTTGGTCTGGATCCACAACTGGCCCAACGGATGCGCAACGTCGCCGAAACCACCGAGGGCGTGTGCCGCGAATGGTCCGGTCAGCAGTGCACCCACGATGCCGGCTATGGCGTGCACGCCGAACACGTCGAGGCTGTCGTCGTAGCCCAGTCGGCGCTTGAGCCGGGTCGCGCAGAAGAAGCAGATCACGCCGGCCAGCGCCCCCAGCAGCAAGGCGCCGCCGGGCACGCTGGCGCGGCGGTGGATAATCCATTCGACAGTCATCCACCCCAGCGCTGCGGCTGCCGTGGCGATCTGGGTCACCAGCATCGCCATCCCGGCGCTGCCGTTCGCAGCCACCGCTGAGCCCGCATTGAAACCGAACCAGCCCGGTTACAGCATGCTGGCGCCGATCAGGGTGTAGCCGAGGTTGTGCGGCGGCATCGGTACATGCGGATAGCCGCGCCGCCTGCCCAGCATCAGGCTGGCAACCAGACCGGCGATGCCGGCGTTGATGTGCACCACCGTGCCGCCGGCGAAATCGAGCACACCCAGATCGCCGAGGAACGAACCCGGACCGCCCCACACCATGTGCGCCATCGGCAGGTAGACGACTGTGGACCAGGCGGCGGTGAAGACGAGCAACGCGGAGAACTTCATGCGCTCGGCCACCGCGCCCAAGATCAATGCCGGCGTAATGATCGCGAAGATGAGCTGGAACATCGCGAACACGCTTTCCGGCACGTGGCTGTACAGGCTTGCCTGCGTCATGCCCGCAAACATCGCGCGATCGAGGCCGCCGACGAACGAATGCAGGCTGGTCACGCCGGCCTGCATGCCCGCAGTGCTGAACGCCACGCTGTAGCCATACAGCATCCACAGCACGCTGATCAGCGCGGTGATCGCGAAACATTGCATCAGCACCGACAGCAAATTCTTGGCGCGCACCATGCCGCCGTAGAACAAGGCCAGGCCAGGGATCGTCATCAGCAGCACCAGCATGGTGGCGGTGAGCATCCATGCGGTGTCGCCGCTATCCAGCGTGGCCGGTGCCTGTGCGAATACGGTCAGCGGTGCGCCCAGCAGCAGAACGGTGTTGGCCGAGAATGGCTTTAGAGCGCATCGGCATCGACCTCCTGCGTGCGGATGCGGATGACTTGCTCAAGCTCTCCGACAAAGATCTTGCCGTCGCCGATCCTGCCTGTGCGGGCCGCAACGCTGATCGCCTCAACGGCGTGGTCGAGGCGGTCGTCGCTTACCGCCACCTCAATCTTCAGCTTGGGCAGGAAGTCGACCACGTATTCGGCGCCGCGATACAGTTCGGTGTGTCCGCGCTGGCGACCGAAACCCTTCACTTCGGTGACCGTCATCCCCTGTACGCCGGCTTCGGCCAATGCCTCGCGCACGTCGTCCAGCGTGAACGGCTTGATGATGGCCGTGATCCACTTCATGTCGTGCTCCGCGACCGTGAGTCTTATTGCGGCGCAGCACGATGCATGCCAGCGTCTAAACGCAAGGCTTCAGACGGGATTTCTGCCGGCAGCCCCAGCACGAGTGACTCATGCATGCACGACTTGTGGGCAACTGGAGAGGGGCGTTGCCCGGTCATGGTGCATGGCGCGGATTGACCGCGCGACGTCAAATCAGTACCATTTTAGTCCCGATTCAAGCCGCCCAAGCCCGAGCGCACCCATGCTCCGTGTCAGCCGTCTCACCGATTACGCCACCGTGGTGATGACCTGCATCGCCGCGCATCCGACGGATGTGCTCAATACGGTGCAGATCGCCGACGAGACACGTCTGGAATTGCCAACGGTAAGCAAGCTGCTGAAAGCGCTCAGCCACGCCGCGCTGGTCGAGTCGTTCCGCGGCGTCAACGGCGGATACCGGCTGGCCCGGCCGGCCAGCGAGATTTCGCTGGCCGAGATCGTCGAGGCGCTGGAGGGCCCGATCGGCATGACCGAGTGCAGCGTAGGCGAGGGCCAGTGCGATCGCGAATCGCAATGCGGCGTGCGCGGCAGCTGGCAGCGGGTCAACAACGTGCTGGACAACGCGCTGCGCGCGGTCAGTCTGGCCGAGATGCTCAAGCCGTCGCCACATGGCCGAAAGATTCCGGTCACCGTGAAAACCGGCGAGGCCACCACCGAATGAACAGCCGCATGATCAACGAGAGCAGCGCCAGCACCACACTTCGCGACAACGCCGACGTGGCCGAGGCGCTTGGCCGCAGCTACGCGGCCGGCTTCGTCACCGACATCGAGATGACTAGCCTGCCGCCAGGTCTGAGCGAGGAAACCGTCCGCCAGATTTCCGCGATCAAGCAGGAGCCGGCGTGGATGACGGAGTGGCGGCTCAGTGCCTATCGTCACTGGCTGACCATGCCCAAGCCGGACTGGGCCAAGCTGAAGATCGACCCGATCGACTATCAGTCGATCAGCTACTACGCCGCGCCCAAGGCTGGTCCGAAGTCGCTGGCCGAGGTCGATCCGGCGCTGCTGGAAACCTACGAGAAGCTGGGCATTCCGCTGCACGAGCGCGCCGCGCTGGCCGGCGTGGCGGTGGACGCGGTGTTCGACTCGGTCTCTGTCGGCACCACCTTCCGCAAGCAGCTGGCCGCGGCCGGCGTACTGTTCTGCTCGATGAGCGAGGCGATCCGCGAATACCCGGAGATCGTGCAGAAATATCTGGGCAGCGTGGTGCCCACCGGTGACAACTTCTTCGCCGCGCTGAACTCGGCGGTGTTTTCCGACGGCAGCTTCGTGTTCATCCCGAAGGGCGTGCGTTGTCCGATGGAACTGAGCACCTATTTCCGCATCAACGCACAGAACACCGGCCAGTTCGAGCGCACTCTGATCGTGGCCGAGGAAGGCAGTCACGTGTCCTACCTGGAAGGCTGCACCGCGCCGAAGCGCGACGAGAATCAGCTGCACGCGGCCGTGGTGGAACTCGTGGCGCTGGAAAAGGCGCAGATCAAATACTCCACCGTGCAGAACTGGTATCCGGGCGACGAGAACGGCGTCGGCGGCATCTACAACTTCGTCACCAAGCGCGGCGACTGCCGCGGCGACGATTCCAAGATTTCCTGGACACAGGTGGAAACCGGCTCCGCGATCACCTGGAAATACCCCAGCGTGATCCTGCGCGGCGACCGCTCGGTCGGCGAGTTCTATTCGGTCGCACTGACCCATCACTACCAGCAGGCCGACACCGGCACCAAGATGATCCACCTCGGCAAGCACACCAAGTCGAAGATCGTCGCCAAGGGCATCAGCGCCGGACGCAGCTCCAACAGCTACCGCGGCATGGTCAAGATGGAGAAAGGTGCCGAAGGCGCGCGCAACTACACTCAGTGCGACTCGCTGCTGATCGGCAAGCAGTGCGGCGCGCATACCTTCCCGTACATGGAAGTGAAGAATCCCACGGCGATCGTCGAACACGAGGCGACCACCTCGAAGATCTCCGACGACCAGATGTTCTACTGTCGCTCGCGCGGCATCCGCGAGGAAGACGCCGTCTCGATGATCGTCGACGG
>JBEPVP010000036.1:0-21404 GCA_041690935.1 Rhodanobacter sp. | reverse complement strand
TGCCTGAAGCCGGCCTTCGAGCGCTGCCTGATCTCGCTGTCGCCGGACGGCGGTGACGCCACCGTGGTGCGCGAGTTCAGCATTCCGCACAAGGCGTTCGTGAAAAACGGTTTCGAGCTGCCGGTAGCGAAAAGCGAGCTCGGCTGGATCGACGAGAACACCGTCTTCGTCGGCACCGATTTCGGCCCCGGCTCGATGACCGAGTCGAGCTATCCGCGCATCGTCAAGGAATGGAAGCGCGGCACACTGCTGGCGGCCGCCGTCACGGTGTACGAAGGCAAGCCGAGCGATCTGGCGGTGAGCGCCTATCACGACCGCACGCCGGGCTATGAGCGCGATTTCGTTTCCATCGCCAAGGATTTCTTCCATAGCGAGCTGTACCAGCGTAGCGGCGGCAAGCTGATCCGCGTCGACGTGCCCACCGATGCCAATGCCGATGCCCATCGCGAATGGCTGTTGGTGCAGACGCGTACGCCGTGGACGATCGAGGGCACCACCTATCCCGCCGGTGCACTGCTGGCGACGCCGTTCGACAGCTTCATGGCCGGCAAGCATCACTTCAGCGTGCTGTTCCAGCCGGACGCGCATACCTCGCTGGCGTCGTACGCCTGGACCCGACACCATCTGATCCTCGACCTGATGGACGACGTCAAGAGCCGGCTGGAGGTACTCACGCCGCCGCCGCTGGCCACGTCCACCGGTGACTGGGCACGCCAGACGATGCCCGGCGCGCCGGCGATGAGCACGATCAGCGTGGTCGATACCGACCCCGACCACAACGACGAATACTGGCTCGACGTCACCGGCTTCCTCCTCCCGTCGTCGCTGCAACGCGGCGTGCTGGGCAGCGCCGCCGCCGAGACGATCAAGCAGGAGCCGGCATTCTTCGACGCCGCGAAGTTCAGCGTGAGCCAGCACTTCGTCAACTCGAAGGACGGCACCCGCGTGCCGTACTTCGAGATCGCGCCGAAGGACATCCAGCTCGACGGCTCCAACCGCACCCTGCTGTACGGCTACGGCGGCTTCGAAGTCTCGCTGCAGCCGAACTACAGCGGCAGCCTCGGTCGCGCCTGGCTCGCGCGCGGCGGCGTCTACGTGATCGCCAACATCCGCGGCGGCGGCGAGTACGGCCCGCAGTGGCACCAGGCCGCGCTGAAGGCGAACCGTCCGCGCGCGTACGAGGACTTCGCCGCGGTCGCCGAGGACCTGGTCAAGCGCGGGGTGACCTCCGCCAAACATCTCGGCGCCGAAGGCGGCAGCAACGGCGGCCTGCTGATGGGCAACATGCTCACCATGTATCCGCAGCTGTTCGGCGCGATCGCCTGCGAAGTGCCGCTGCTGGACATGAAGCGCTACACCCACCTGTCCGCCGGCGCCTCGTGGATGGCCGAATACGGCAATCCGGATACGGCCGACTGGAATTTCATCAAGACGTTCTCGCCGTACCAAAACGTAAGCAAGGATGCGCACTACCCGCCGGTGCTGTTTTACACCACCACCAGCGATGATCGCGTCGGCCCGGTGCAGGCGCGCAAGATGGCCGCGAAGATGCAGGCGCAGGACCATCCGGACGTCTGGTTCTACGAGAACCTCGAAGGCGGCCACGGCGCTGGCGCGGACAACCAGCAGTCCGCGCACATGCACGCGATGGCGTATGACTTCCTGTGGGATCAGTTGAAATAGGCAATCCCCCACATCGCGTAACCAGCGTGAGCCGACTGTTGCCGGCTCACGCGTTTCAGGCGGCCGGCGATCCGCCCGTGAAGTAAGCTCTCCAGCTCACCGACCCAGCCCAATATCCGCCGCCATGCACTCTCGCATCACCATCAATCCCGAACTGCGCGAGTGGATTCTTGCCACCACGCGCGCCGGTCACGGCGTGTCGGACGTGCTGCAGCTGCTGAAGGAGAACGGCTACGACCCGCGACAGAGCCGCAGCATCGTCGCCGAGGTGTTGAAGCTGCCGCTGGCCGCGCTGCATGCGAGTACCGGCACGGTGGCACCGCAAGGCTTGCGCACGCAGCATCCCGAGGCACCCGAAGTCACCATCGACGGGCACACCATCGAAATTCCGCTCAGCGCGGAGAGGCCCATGCTGCGCGTGCTGGACGGCATGCTCAGCGGACCGGAATGCGCCGAGCTGATCGAGCTGGCCCGGCCGCGGCTGCAGCGCGCGCTCACCGTGGACAGCGACGGCAAGCATCAGGTCGACCAGCGGCGCACCAGCGAGGGCATGTTCTTCAGCTTGAACGAGTTGCCGCTGATCGGCCGGATTGAGCAGCGTCTGGCCGCCCTGCTCGGCGTACCGGTGAATCACGGCGAAGGCCTGCAGATCCTGCATTACCTGCCGGGCCAGGAGTACGAGCCGCACTTCGACTGGTTCGATCCGGAGCAACCCGGCTTTGCTGCGATCACGGCCGTCGGCGGGCAACGCATCGCCAGCGTGGTGATGTACTTGAACACACCCGCGCAGGGTGGCGGCACCGCCTTCCCGGAGCTCGGCCTCACGATCACCGCGCGGCGCGGCTCAGCCGTCTATTTCGCCTACGAGGGCGGCGACCTGAGTTCGCTGCATGCGGGTCTGCCGGTGCTGCGCGGCGAGAAGTGGATCGCCACCAAATGGCTGCGCGAGCGACCCTACCGCGGCCCGAAGAAGCCCTGAATCACGGCCGGCGCGGATCGGCCCGGCCGATCCGGTTGCTGCGATGCAGCAGCGTTTGGCGTATTCTTGTGGGCCAACTTTCCCCTCCGCAGCAAGGACATTCCATGGGTCTGCATCTCGTCTCCGCCGGCCGCGACGTGCCGCACGAAATCAACGTCGTCATCGAAATCCCCAAGGATGCCGAACCGGTCAAGTACGAAGTGGAAAAGGAGAGCGGTGCGATCTTCGTCGATCGCATCCTGTCCACCCCGATGCGCTACCCGTGCAACTACGGCTACGTGCCGGGCACACTGGGCGGCGACGGCGATCCGCTGGACGCGCTGGTGATCCTGCCGCTGTCGCTGATCCCCGGCTCGGTGATCCGCTGCATCCCGGTCGGCATGCTGAAGATGAGCGACGAGGCCGGCAGCGACGAAAAGCTGCTGGTGCTGCCCGCGCCGAAAATCTTTCCCGGCTACGCGCACATCACCGACCTGAAGGGCGTCTCGCCGCACTGGCTGGAGCGCATCGGCCACTTCTTCGAGCACTACAAGGACCTGGAGAAGGGCAAGTGGGTGAAGATCGAAGGCTGGGTCGGCGCCGACGAGGCCAAGGCTGAAATCATCGCCGGCATCGGGCGTTACCAGGCCAGCACGAAAAGCTGAGCCCTGCCCTGCGCTCGAAACGGCCGTGATCAGACCCGTCGGCGGCGCGGCCCGGAGCGGGCACGCAGTCGGCTTCCCAGCCGCGCCAGGTCGCTGTGCCGCAGTTCCTCGCGCAGCTCGCTGGGCGAGGCACCGAGCGATTGGCGGAACGCCTCGGTCATGTGGCTGTGACTGCTGAAGCCCACGTCGCAGGCGAGCGCGGCCAGATCGTCCGCACCCTCGCCCAGACGTCCCAATGCGGTGCCGAGCCGCTGCTGCAGGCGGAATTGCCGCAACGACTGCCCGGTGCTGCGGCGGAAAATCCGGCACAGGTGAAACGCTGAGCAGCCCGCGAGCTCCGCCAGCACATGCACGTCGAGGTTCTCGCCGACGTGGCCGATGATCGCCTCCTCGACCCGCGCCACCTGGCGCGCCATCCCGTTGTGACGCGCCGGCGCGCGAACCGGCGCGCGGGACTGCAGCAGGCAGCCGAGCGTATCCAGCAGAACCTCCTCGGCCTCGTCCGGCATGGCGTCGCCGCGGTGGCGCAGACCCAGCAGCATCTCCACGTGGGTCTTCTGGAACTGCAGGTCGTGGACGAACTCCTGGCACGGCGGCGCCGCGGCGCCGGAAACGCCGAGCATCTCCAGCGTGGCCTCGTCGATCCACACGTCGGTGCAGCAGTCGCAGCTGTCGAGGTCGGGGTGCGAGATGCGGTACTCGACGTTCTTGCGCACCAGCACCGCCTGGCCCGGACGCGCGAAACAGGTCTTGCCTTCCACGTGCACCGCGAACGCGCCACGCCGGGTGAAGATGAAACGCGCCGGCTCATCGCCCTGCGGACCACCGCAGTCCACGCGCGGCCGCTGGCACACATGGTTGATCACCATGAAGTGTGGCGATCGCAACACGGTTTGCATGATCGACATCGGCAGTGCTCCGCCCGTATCCGGACTCCTGCGAAAAATCATACGCTCACGCGGATCAGCCAGCGCCAACCCGGGCGAAACTCGCCGGCACGTTTTTGAAAGCGGCAAGACCTGGTTTGTGCGTGGGCCTGGACCACGCATGCCCCGGCGCGGGCATGCCCACACTTCGCAGGTTTCTGAAAGCGCCGGTGCCGCCGCCGCGCAAAGCTGGCCCTGCTTCCCGTTCCGGGAATGCCCACCAGGACACCGGCAGCATCCCCCCGTTGCCGGTCATACCAACCCAGCATGCAAGGAGATAAGTCCATGACCAAGCTACTCTGCAGCCTGCTTGCCCTCTGCTGCGTGATGACCGCCGCCAGCGCGACCGAGCCGTCGTCGATCGACGACTGGCTCAATCCCATGCTGTATCCGAAGGACTCGCGCCCGTTCGACAAGAGCATCACCAGCTGGGCCGAGCTCAACTGGCAATGGATCTACGCGCAGCCGTTCGCGCATAACCCGTTCCTGGATCCCACCGGCGCCAATTGCGCGGTGGACCAGCATGGGCCGGTCTGGCAGCTGGCGCCGATCGCCGCACCGATGTCCGGCACCTACACCCGCACCTGCACGATTCCACGGGGCAAGGCGATCCTGTTGAACATCGGCAGCGTCAGCGATGAATGGCCGTGTCCCGATCCCGCCTTCGGGCCGAAACCGGGGCAGTCGCTGTACGACTTCCTGGTCGCCGACGCGTTGACCTACAACATGGTCACCAAGCTGGATCTGTCGCTGGATGGGCGGCCGATCTTCAACCCCAAGCACTACATCTACACCTCGGAGGATCTGTTCGCGCTCAAGGGCGACCCCAGCTTGCAGGCGACCTTCGACCCGTGCGTCACCGGCGCCTACCAACCCGATGTGGTGTACGGCTATTTCATGATGTTCCGCCCGCTTTCGCGGGGCGCACACACGATCGTGCGGCACAACGTCGACCGGAATGGCACCGATCTGACCTTCATCTATCACCTGACCGTCCAGTAGGAATCCATCCGGCACTAAGGATGGCCATCGACCGTCGGCTGATTGGCAACCGTCGTTCCCTGAGAGGCGCCCCGCTCGATCGCTGGGCGCCTCTCTACCCGGAGGTTCCCGCGCTCAGCCGCGCTTGAGCAGCTCGCGCAGGTCGATCAACGCCGCGTTTGCGCGCGAGACGTAGTTGGCCATCACCAGCGAATGGTTGGCGAAGAAGCCGAACGGCGAGCCGTTCAACACGATCGGGCTGTGCAACGGACGCTGCGCTTCCTCCAGCTCGCGGATCACCTGTTCCAGGCTGACGTCGGCGTGCTTGCTGCGCAGGATCGGGCCGAAGTCCTGCCGGATCGCCTTGAGCTGCTCCAGCAAGGTCCAGGTGTAGCCGCGCGCCTCGTAGAAATTGTCGTCGGTCTTCGTCCAGGGCGTCTTCACCATGCGGCCGCCACCGGGACCGGGCGCGGCTACCGTGCCGGCACCGGTCGGTTCGTCCGCGGCGGATACATCGCCGATGCGGATCTGGCCCACGCTGGCCGACAGTCGTTGCGACAGCGAGCCCAGCCGCGAGGAGACGAGCTGCAGGTAGTCGGCCAGGTTGTCGGCGCGTGCATAGAAGTGCGCGTTGCTGTCCTCGGCGTCGCCGAGCCGGCCCAGATAGCCGTCCAGATGTCCGATGGCCTTGCGATACTGGCTCTCCGAGCTGGGCAGCAGCCAGCGATCGTTCGGGCTGTTGAGCAGCGGATCGGCCTCGGCCAGATCCTTGTCCTCGGTCGACTGCGTCTGCGAGCGGCTGAAATCGTTGCGCAGTGCGCGCACCAGATCGCGCGACGCGGTGAGCGAACCGAATTCCCAGTTCGGCAGGTTGTCCATGAACACGCCGGGCGGCAGCTTGTCGTTGCTGAGATAGCCGCCGCGCTTGTCCAGCAAGGTGCGCACCGAGGCGATCAAGGTAGCGGTGGTGGTGGCACCGACGCTGAGCGGACGCTTCAGTTCCTGCATCTGCGTCTGGGTCACCGCCACCGGATCGAACAGCGGCGGCTCGGTGTCCCACCACCACATCAAGGCGGCCACGCACAGCACCAGCAGCACGAGCAGCGCCAGGATGGCGCGGCGGATACCACGGCGCGACGGCTTCGACGTGTCCTGGGTCTGCATGGGGTGGCTCCGGCGGAATCGACGAGTGGATGCGCAAGCTTACAACGCCGACCGTGACGCTCCGTGTGCGAACCGGTCGCTGCTCAACGCTCCCATGGCGGATCATTGCCCAGCCGCTCGGCCAGAAAATCGACGAACGCGCGCACCCGCGGCGGCACCAGCCGGCGTTGCGGCATCACCGCGTGGATGCCGGTGGCGGCGATCGGATAGTTCGGCAGCACCACCTGCAGCCGGCCCGCGCGCAGTTCCTCGTGCACGTGCCAGATCGAGTGCAGCGCGATGCCGAGCCCGGCCACCGCCGCATCGCGCAGCAGCTCGCCCTGGTTGCTGTCGAAGCGGCCGTGCACCCGCTGCGCGATCTCGCCGCCCTTGCCGTCGCCCAGCCGCCACACATCCTGCCGACCCTGGCTGCCGACCAGCAGCAGGCAATCATGTTTGGCCAGCTCCGCCGGTGTGCGCGGCACGCCGTGTCGGCGCAGGTAATCCGGCGCAGCGCACAGCACGCGCCGGTTGATCGCCAGCTGGCGCGCGACCAGGCCGGAGTCGTCCAGCGCACCGACGCGGATGCCCAGGTCGAAACCGGAGCCGACCAGATCCAGCAGCTGGTCGTTGAGGTTCACGCTGAGCTTCACCCGTGGATGCAGCGCGAGGAACTGCGGCAGCAACGGCGAGATGTACTGGCGACCGAACGACGCCGGAAGGGTGACCCGCAAGGTGCCGCTCACCTCGGTGGCGGACTGGCGCAGGCCGCCGGTCAGCGCCTCCAGATCCTCGACCAGGGCTCGCCCTTGTTCCGCCAGCGCGGCACCTTCCGGCGTGGCATGCAGCCGGCGCGTGGTCCGGTGCAGCAGGCGCACGCCGAGGTCGCGTTCCAGTCGCTTCAGGCGCTGGCTGGCGACCGCCACCGACAGGTCGAGACTGCGCGCGGCGGCGCTGATCGAACCGAGATCGAGCACGCGCAGGAACAGGCCGAGGTCGCCGACGCGGTCCATGATTATCAACTATTGATTGAAAATGATTAGTCATCATGATGGTTTTTGGAGGAAACGCAACTGCCTAAGCTGACCCATCGTTCCTCTCTGGATGTCGTCATGCGCTCCCCTTCCGCCCGACCACGCACCCCGCTGGCGCTGTATGCGCTGACCGCTGGCGCGTTCGGCATCGGCACCACCGAATTCGTGATCATGGGCCTGCTGCTGCAGGTCTCCGCCGACCTGCACGTCGGCATCGCCGCGGCCGGCCTGCTGATCTCGGGCTATGCGCTGGGCGTGTTCGCCGGTGCGCCGCTGCTGACCGCGGCGACCAGCCGGCTGCCACACAAGACCGCGCTGATCGCCTTGATGATCATCTTCACCCTCGGCAACCTGACCAGCGCGCTGGCGCCGAACTACACGATGCTGATGATCGCGCGGGTGCTCACCTCGCTGGCGCACGGCACCTTCTTCGGGGTCGGTGCCGTGGTGGCAACCGGACTGGTGGCGGAGGACCGCAAGGCCTCGGCGATCTCGATCATGTTCACCGGCCTCACCGTGGCGACCCTGCTCGGCGTGCCGGCCGGCGCGTGGCTGGGCCTGCACTTCGGCTGGCGCGCCACGTTCTGGGCGGTCAGTGCGATCGGCGTGCTCGCCACCGTGATCATCGCCACTCTGGTGCCGGCCGATCGCGGCGACCGCGCACCGATGCAGTTCGTCGCGGAGCTGAAAGGCATCGCGCATCCGCAAGTTTTGCTCGGCCTGTTGATGACGGTGCTCGGCTTCGCCGGCGTGTTCGCGGTGTTCACCTATATCCAGCCGATCCTGACCCAGGTGACCGGCTTCGCCGACAGCGCGGTGTCGCCGATCCTGCTGGTGTTCGGCGGTGGCATGGTGGTTGGCAACCTGCTTGGCGGCCGCCTGGCCGATCGCGCTATGGTGACGACCTTGCTGGGTTCCCTCATCGCGCTGGCACTCGTGCTTGGCGCGATGACCTTCGCGCTGCACAGCAAGCCGGCGATGATCGCGTTCAGCGGCGTGCTCGGCATCGCCGCGTTCGCCACCGTGGCGCCGCTGCAGTTGCGGGTGTTGCAGAAAGCCACCGGCGGCCGGGTGCTGGCGTCGAGTTTCAACATCGCCGCGTTCAATCTCGGCAACGCGATCGGCGCCTGGCTGGGCGGCATGGTGATCAGCCACGGGCCGGGCCTTGGCGCGGTGACCTGGGTGGCGGCATTGCTGCCGGTGCTGGGTTTGCTTGTGGCGCTGTGGAGCGTGCGGCTGGATACCCGCCGGCCGCGTCGCCCGCCCGTGCTGGTCGGCGCCGAAACCACTCCCTGACTTTCGAAGGACGGCTTTCATGGATTACCGCTATCTCGGCAACTCCGGCTTCAAGGTACCCGCGCTCGGTTTCGGCGCCGGCACGTTCGGCGGCAAGGGGCCGCTGTTCAGCGCCTGGGGCAACACCGACATCGCCGAGGCGAAACGGTTGATCGACATCTGCCTGGAGGCGGGCGTCAATCTGTTCGACAGTGCGGACGTCTATTCGGACGGCGCCTCCGAATCGATCCTCGGCGCCGCGCTGAAGGGCCGCCGCGAACAGGCGATCCTCTCGACCAAGCTCAGCCTGCGCGCAGGCGACGGTCCGAATGATGTCGGCGCCTCGCGCCATCATCTGATCAACGGTGTCGAGCGCGCGCTGAAGCGCCTCGGCACCGACTACATCGACCTGTTGCAGTTGCATCACTTCGACGCGATGACGCCGGTGGAACAAGTCATGTCGACGCTGGACGAGCTGGTGCGCGCGGGCAAGGTGCGCTATCTCGGCGCGTCGAACTTCTCCGGCTGGCAGCTGATGAAATCGCAGGCCGCCGCGGACCGGCATGGCCATGCGCGCTTCGTGGCGAACCAGACTTACTACTCGCTGATCGGCCGCGATTACGAGTGGGAGCTGATGCCGCTCGGCCTCGACCAAGGCATCGGCGCCATCGTATGGAGTCCACTCGGCTGGGGCCGGCTCACAGGCAAGATCCGCCGTGGCCAGCCGTTGCCCGCTGGCAGCCGCCTGCATGAGAGCGCCGGCTTCGCACCACCGGTGGAGCAGGCGCGGTTGTACCGCGTGGTCGATGCACTGGACGCGATCGCCGCGGAAACCGGCAAGACGATTCCGCAGATCGCGTTGAACTGGCTGCTGCAACGGCCGACCGTGTCCAGTGTGCTGATCGGCGCACGCAACGAGCAGCAACTGCGTGACAACCTCGGCGCCGCCGGCGGCGCGCTCGATGCGGCGCAGGTCGCACGGCTGGACGCTGCCAGCGCGGTGATGCCGCCGTATCCTTACTACCCCTACTGGAACGGCATGTTCGCCGAGCGCAACCCGCCGCCGGTCCCGTTCACTATCCCCACGGAGTCGCCCGCATGAAGGCCATCGCACTCACCCGTTACCTGCCGATCGAAGACCCGCAGTCGCTGCTCGACGTCGAACTGCCGCAGCCGACAGCCGGCGAGCACGACCTGCTGGTGCGTGTCGAAGCGGTATCGGTGAATCCGGTCGACACCAAGGTCCGTTCGCCGAAACCGCAAGTCGAGGCGCAGCCGAAAGTGCTGGGCTACGACGCGGCCGGCACGGTCGAGGCACTCGGCGCAGCCGTCACCGGATTCCAGCGCGGCGACCGCGTGTACTACGCCGGCGATATCACCCGTCCCGGCAGCAATGCGCAGTTCCAGCGGGTCGATGCACGCCTGGTCGGCCATGCACCGAACTCGATCGATCTGGCCGCAGCCGCCGCGCTGCCGCTCACCACGCTCACCGCGTGGGAGTTGCTATTCCAGCGCATGCCGTTCGATAGCGAACATGGTGGCGAGGGTAAATCTCTGCTGATCATCGGCGGCGCCGGCGGGGTCGGCTCGATCGCGATCCAGCTGGCGCGCCGCGCGGGCTTCACGGTGATCGCCACCGCCTCGCGCAGCGAGACCATCGACTGGTGCCGCACGCTGGGCGCACAGCACGTGGTCGACCATCGCCAACCGCTGGCGCCGCAACTGCAAGCGCTGGGCTTCGCGCAGGTCGATGCCGTGCTCAACCTGGCCGACACCGAGCGCTACTGGGATGTCGTCGGCGAGATGCTGGCGCCGCAAGGCCACGTCGGGCTGATCGTCGAACCCACCGGCGCGTTGAAGATCGGCGACCCGTACAAGGCCAAGGCCATCGGCATCCACTGGGAAATGATGTTTGCACGGCCGCGCTTCAAAACGGCCGACCAGGCCGAACAGGGCCGCATCCTCGAGCGCGTGGCAGCCCTGATCGACGCCGGCGAACTGCGCAGTACGCGCACCGAAACGCTGGCACCGATCAACGCGGGGAACCTGCGCGAGGCGCATCGCCGGCTGGAGTCAGGTACCACCATCGGCAAACTGGTGCTGGCCGGCTGGTGACGGCATGCCAAGGATGGCGTGCACGCACGCCATCCTTGGTTGATCAGCCACCTTTTTTGCGGGCAGGCTTCTTCGCCAGCGTCGCCTTGGGCGGCTCGCCCTTCTTGCCGAGCTGTTCCAGCAGCGTGTTCATGTCTTCAGCATGCTCTTCTTCCATGGCCAGAATTTTCTCGAGCACGCGGCGAGTGGTTGGATCATTCGCGCCGATGTAGTTGATCATCTCGCGGTAGCTGTCGATCGCGATGCGTTCGGCGACCAGGTCCTCCTTGATCATGTCGACCAGATCCTCGCCCTCGACGTAATCGGAATGGCTGCGGCTGAGCAGCCCCTCGGGCGACAGGTTCGGCTTGCCATCGAGCTGGGTGATGCGCTCGGCGATCCAGTCGGCGTGTTCCTGTTCCTCGTTCGCGTGTTCCAGGAACTCGGCCTTGACGCTCTGCGAATTGATGCCCGACGCCATGTAGTAGTGGTATTTGTAACGCAGCACGCAGACCAGTTCGGTCGCCAGCGCGTGGTTGAGCAGCTTGATCACCGTTTCCCGATCGGCGCTGTAGCCGGCCGTCATCGCGCCCTTGTCGATGTCCTGGCGGGCACGCTTGCGGATGTTCTCGATGTCGCTGACGAACGGTTGGGTCTTGGCCATGGCTTGCTCCTGCGGACGGGAGTGGATGCCGCCGGATAACCCGGCCGGCACCAACGAAAGTCCGCCCAGCGTAGGAACGCCCGTGGAAAAGCCAGGTGAAGATGGCGCGACCGACACGCGGTCGCGAACCACCCGGGCCAGCTGAAACCTAGCGGGGCAGGAAGGCGCGCAGGAACGTCTCGACGCCGGCGCGGGCGGTGCTCTCGATTTCCTGGAGGTAGCCCTCGGGACATTCGGTGCAACCGAACATCTGGCGCATCATCAGGTTGCCCTTGATCAGGGTGAGGAACTGCGTGCTGGCGCGCGGCACGTCGTCGATGACGAGCTGGCCGGCGGCAACCGCCTGCTGCAGCAGATGTTCCATCAGGCCGTGCGTGCGGGTCGCGCCCTCTTCCCAGATCAGCTTGCCGTAACGCGGGTTGCCTTGACGACAGTCGCTGAGGATGGCGCGGAAGGTGCCCACGGTTTCGGCGTTGCAGTCCAGGTGGGCGTGGGTCAGCGCCACCCGCAGCAACGTCTGGCGAATATCGGCCTGCGCGTCGAACAGATAGGTTTCTTCCGGCAACAGGTCCTGGATGCGCGAGCGGATCACTTCGCGGAACAGGTTGTCCTTGTCGCCGAAATGGCTGTACACGGTGAGTTTGGACACGCCGGCATCCGCCGCGATCGCGTCCATGCTGGTGCCGGCAAACGCATTGCGTATGAACAGCGCCTTGGCCGCGGCCAGAATCGCGGCACGCTTCTCCATGTCCTTCGGGCGACCGGGGCCCTGGGGTTTGATCTGCGCGCTGGTACTCATGCCTCCACCTTCACAAACGGGAACTTGAGCTTTATTATACGCAGCGGTTCAATTATTTTCCAGAATGGCACCACTCCGGCGATTTCGGCGCCATTCCCGGACCTCCGACGCGCATGACGCCCGTCAACTGCTTGCGATGACTTCCGGCACTTCGTGAGCCGGCGCGCAACCGGCAGGCTTGGCATCGTCGGGAGTGTCATTGTGGGACCGGGCGGCAGCACTTATCCTCTTTGACCTTTTTATCCGCACGGGACACCAGCAGATGGCGATGAATATCGAGCAGGCGCGACTGAACATGGTGGAGAACCAGGTGCGCCCGTGGGAAGTGCTGGACGGCCGCGTGCTGGATGTCATCGCCCGCGTGCACCGTGAGGATTTCGTCGCGCCCGAACATCGCCAGCTTGCCTTCGCCGACCTGTGCCTGCCGCTGGGCCACGGCGAGGTGATGATGAAGCCGGTCGTGGAAGGTCGCGTGCTGCAGGCACTGGAGTTGCTGGCCACCGATCGCGTGCTGGAGATCGGCACCGGCTCGGGCTTCCTCACCGCCTGCCTGGCGGCGTTGTCGGCGCAGGTGACCAGCGTGGACATCCATGCCGATCTCACCGCCGCCGCTGCGCAGCGGCTGCAGCGCGCCGGCACCACCAACGCGACCCTGGTCACCGCCGAGGCCGTCCACGAATGGCTGCCCGACGGATTGTTCGACGCGCTGGTGGTGACCGGTGCGGTGTTTGCCATCCCGCCGCGCTGGCTGACCTGGCTCAAACCCGGCGCCCGCGCGCTGGTCGTGCGAGGCCAGTCGCCGGTGCAGCACGCCACCTTGCTGACCCATGAAAGCGCCGGCCGCTACCGCGAAGAAATTTTGTTCGAAACCGACCTGCCCTACCTGACCCACGCCGAACCGCCACCGCGGTTCGTCTTCTGATTGCGCCCCGACCGATTTCCCATGAGGCAACCCATGCGTTTGAAGCTGCTCACCCTGGCCCTGGCACTGGCCGCCATTTCGCTGCCCAGCCACGGCGAGGATCTGCTCGATGCCTACCGTGACGCACGCGCCAACGATCCGGTGCTGTCGCAGGCCGATGCCACCCGGCTGGCCACGGGCGAGGGCGTCGATCAGGCGCGTGCGTTGTTGCTGCCGCAGATCTCCGCGGACATGAGCCTGAGCCAGACCAATGGCGGCGGCAGCAGTTTCCAGGATCCGAACAACCCCGGCAACATCATCAATACCAGCCAGTTCGGCCATACCCGCACGCGCAGCATCAACGGTCAGCTCAGCCAGACCATCTTCGACCTGAGCAAATACGCCAACCTCAAGGCGGCCCATTCGGCCTCGAATGCCCAGGACGAGCTGTATCAGGCGGCGGCGCAGGAGCTGTACGTGCGCGTGTCGACAGCGTACTTCGGCGTGTTGACCAGCGAGGACGCACTGACCTACGCCAAGGCCAACGAAGACGCGTTCCGGCAGCAATACGAGCAGTCCGACCAGCGCTTCAAGGTCGGCCTTTCGGCGATCACCGACGTCTATCAGGCCAAGGCCTATTACGAGGCGGCCAAATCGCAGACCATCGCCACGCAGAATCAGCTCAACGATGCCCGCGAGGCACTCACCCAGATCACCGGCACGCCGACCACCGACCTGAAGAAACTCCGCGACGACCTGCCGATGCAGCCGCCGTCTCCGGCCGATCAGGAAAGCTGGGTCAAGCAGGCATTGCAGACCAACCCCAGCCTGCTTGCGCAGAAGAGCAACGTGGAAACAGCGCAGCACAACATCAGCGCCGCCCGTGCGGGCCATCTGCCCACCATCAGCGCCGGCGTCACCTACGGCAAGAACGCCAGTTGGTACCAGAACCCCGGCGTCAGCTCGCAACAGAATCGTGCCTCGACCACGGTCGGACTCACCTTGAACGTGCCGATCTTCTCTGGCGGCCTGACTCAGTCGCAAGTGCGCCAGTCGATCTATCAGCGCGATGCCGCCACCGATGCGATGGAATCGCAGCGGCGCCAGGTCGTGCGCGACACGCTCAACTTTTATCGCTCGGTGACCGCCGGCATCGCCCAGGTGGAATCAGCCAAGGCCTCGGTCGACTCCGGTCAGAAGGCGCTTGAGGCAACCCGCGCCGGCTTCGAGGTGGGCACCCAGACGTTGACCAACGTGCTGCTGGCGATCCAGACCCTGACGTCCTCGGAAAGCAGCTACTCGCAGGCCCGCCACCAGTTCATCCTGAACAAGCTGCTGCTCAAGCAGACGGTCGGCACGGCTGACGTGAAGGACATCGAGGAGATCAACAGCTTGCTGCAGTAAACCGCGGCAGCTGGCGGCTGCCCACGGCCGGGTTCGCACCCGGC
Source organism: Rhodanobacter sp. (assembly GCA_041690935.1). Lineage (GTDB taxonomy): Bacteria > Pseudomonadota > Gammaproteobacteria > Xanthomonadales > Rhodanobacteraceae > Rhodanobacter. The sequence continues at coordinate 6,833 of JBEPVP010000036.1, read as the reverse complement.
CGTTTTGCTGCCGGAGTGGCGCGCGGAACCTATTCCTGCAATTGCGCGTCGATCAGCTGCATGATCCGCTGCACCGCGCCACGCTCGCGCTGGAAAACCTGTTGCGCGGCCTGACCCATCCGCTCGCGCCTGGCGGCATCGAGCAACAACCGCAGCATCTCCGGGCCGAGCCGATCGGCGCCCGTCACCCGCTCGGCGCCACCTTGCTGGATCAGGCTGGTGGTGATCTCCTCGAAGTTGAACGTGTGCGGCCCGACCAGCACCGGCACCGACAAGGCCGCCGGCTCCAGCACGTTGTGACCGCCGATCGGCACCAGGCTGCCACCGACAAACGCCGCATCGCTGGCCGCGAAGAACGGCATCAGCTGCCCCATCGCGTCGATCACGAACACCTGATGCGATAGTGACGGCACCTGCTCGGCGCTGCGCGTGGCCACCGTGAAGCCGAGGCTGCGCACCGCATGCTCGACCGCGCGGAAGCGCTCGGGATGGCGCGGCGCCAGCAGCAGCAGCGCGTCGGGCAATCGATGCAAGACCTGCAGGTGCGCCTCCAATACCGCCAGCTCCTCGCCTTCGTGGGTACTGGCCGCCATCCACACCGGTCGGCGTGACCCCCAGTGTTCGCGCATCGCCGCGCCCTCGGCCACCGCGCCGTTCGGGATCGGCATGTCGAACTTCATGTTGCCGGTAACCACGATCTGCTGCGGATCGGCGCCCAGCAGCCGATAGCGCGCGGCATCGGCGCGCGACTGTGCCGCGATCTGACGGACACAGCGCAGCGACGAACGCACCAGTCCGCGCATTGGCTTGTAGCCACGCAGCGAGCGTTCGGACAATCGCGCGTTGACGATCATCAGCGGAATCCCGCGCCGACGGCAGGCGAAATACAGGTTCGGCCAGATTTCGGTTTCCACGATCAGCGCCAGCCGCGGCCGGATTTTTTTCAGGAAGCGGCCGACCGAATACGGCAGGTCATACGGCAGGTAGACATGAAACACGCTGTCGCCGAACAGCTGATGCACGCGCGCGGTGCCGGTTGGCGTGACCGTGGTGATCACCAGCGGGGCGTTCGGGTAGTCGCGGCGCAACGCCTTGATCATCGGCTCGGCCGCATTCACCTCGCCCACCGATACCGCATGCACCCACAGGCTGCCGCTGAATCCGGGCGCATCGAAAAAGCCGAACCGCTCGGGCCAGCGTCGATGATACGGCCGCGAACGCACGCCGCGCGCCAGCAGCCGCAGCACCAGCAGCGGCGTCACCAGAAACATCGCGAGTGTGTAGAGATAGCGCAACGGGGATGCCTTTCGGTTCAACGCGGCAGTATACGAGAGCGGGCCACGGCAACGGCCAAGCAAGCGCCGCCGTTACGCGTCCCCCCGTCCATTACAATGCGCACGATGCCCGGCATGCCCCGTCCCGCCTTCACCCGTTCACTGCTTGCGCCGCGCCATTGGCCGGCATGGCTGGGCGCGGCCGTGATCTGGCTGATCGCGCGGCTGCCGCAGCGCGCGCTGATGTGGCTGGGGCGTCGGCTTGGCGCGCTGGTGCTGCGGATTCCCTCCGAGCGCCAGCGTATCGCCGCCGCGAATATCGCGCTGTGTTTCCCCGAGCTCGATGCGGCCGCGCGCACCACCCTGGTCGACGCCAACCTGCGCGACATCGGCCTGATGCTGGTGGAATTCGCGCTGGGCTGGATGGGCAGCGATCGGCGCATGGCCAGCATCCCGACCCGCATCGAGGGGCTGCAGCATCTGGAGGCCGCGCGCGCGCAGGGCAAGGGCGTGCTGCTGGTGGGCGGCCACTTCTCGCATCTGGAGCTGTGCGCGCGACTGGTCTCGCAGCGCATCCGCATCGCCGGCATGTATCGGCGGATGGACTCGACCGTGTTCGAGTGGGTGGTGCTGCGCGCGCGCCTGCATTATGCCGCGGCGATGTTCGACAAGGACGACATCCGCGGCACCGTGAAGTATCTGCGCAGCGGCGGCACGCTGTGGTACGCGCCGGATCAGGACATGCGCAGCAAGGACACCGTGTTCGTGCCGTTCTTCGGCGTGCCGGCGGCCACCATCACGGCCACCCATCATCTGGCGCGCATGTCCGGCGCGGTGGTGATCCCGTTCTTCCATCGTCGGCTGCCCGACGGTCAGGGCTATGCGCTGCGGCTCGGCGCGCCGCTGGTAGATTTCCCCGGCGCTGACGTGCTGGCCGACACCGCCCGCGTCAACGCCTGCATCGAGCAGATGGTGCGTGAGGCACCGGAGCAGTATTTGTGGGTGCACAAGCGCTTCAAGACCCGGCCGCCGGGGCAACCTGGGATCTATTGACGCCCTGAAAGCTGGGCAAAAGCCAGGTCGACCAGAATGCCACGTCCTTTCCCCTGCACGACACCATGTCACTTCATTTTTTCTGGCGCTCGTTGCGCCATCGCCGCGACTGGCGCGGCTCCCCCGTCAAGCGGACCAGCGCCGCCATCAAATACGCGATACGCAGCGTGCGCACCGCAAGGCTGCATGCGTCGTGGCTCAATTTCGTCTATCGCACCCCGCTGATGTCGGCGATGCTGGCGCATGATCCACGCCTGCTTGAGCGGGCGCAGCACCACTACATCAACCGACGCCTGAGCCGCGCCCAGCGCCATGCGGTGATCGCGGATCACTACAGCACCGTGCTGGCTACATTCCCGCCGACCGTGTGCGAGGCGATCTACCTGCAGGGTCGCCATCCGGTTGGCACGTTGTTCCTGAAGGACGGCAGTGCGCTGGCGATCGAGCTGCGCCGCCCCAACGGCCGTGGCCGCGAAGGCGAGTTGTGCCTGAGTCTGGTCGATGCGCACGGCCAGTCGCTGTCCTCGATGATCTTCAGCATCGCCGATGACGGCCGTACGTTGCTGCTCGGTTGCGTGCAGGGCGCGGCCGCCGCGCTCGGTCGCGAGGCGGTGCGCGAGCTGACCCGCCAGAGTCACGGTCTGCGTCCGAAGAACCTGTTGCTGTCGATGCTGCGCGCATTCGCCCAGCGTTATGGCATCTCGCGCGTGCGCGGGGTCGGCAATGCCGTGCATCCCTTCGCCGGTCAGGCCGACAAGATCAAGGCCGACTACGACAGTTTCTGGCTGGAGTGCGAGGGCGTGCTCGACGACACCGGCTTCTACGAACTGGCTGCACGCGAACCCGTCCGCGACGAAATGCAGGTGGCCAGCAAGCATCGTTCGGCCTTCCGTCAGCGCGAGGCGCTGCGCCGCGAGGCATGCGCGCTACTGCTTGCCGCAATCGATCAGCACGGCGACCTGGCGTTGGCGGGCTGAGCCTTCCAGGCGCACGCCACGTTCACCGATCGATGTCGGGTTCCTGTGGCGACCCCGTCCGCTGCTGCAGACGCTGCCGCAGCTCGTACAACTTCGCGTACTTCAGGAACGCGTAGAACGCGTGGATGCGTGCCGCGATGAAACCGGCCCAGCCCGAGCGCCAATGGCCGCGCAACACGTAGTAGCGCAGGAACGCCACCGCCGGATAGGCCACCATGCGCAGCCGCAGCCAGTTCACCTTGCGCTCGGCCAAGTCGGCCAGCTGCAGGCTGGAGTAGCGATTGGCCTTGGCGGTACGCCCGGCGATATCCGGCTCGCCGTAATGATCGATGACCGCATCGAGCACGCCCACCGAGCCGTCCACCAGCACCGATTCATGCACTTCGTGGCGGCTCATGCGCGCCTGCTGCCGATCGAACAGCCGCACGTAGTGATTGAGCCGGCTGCGTGCGGATTGCCAGCGCCAGAACTGCCACTCGCGCCGCCACAGCTGATAACCCGCATGCGCGGGCGTGATCAGAGCCCGTTGCAGCAGCGCGACGGCGTCCGGCGCCAGCGACTCGTCGGAATCCAGCAGCAGCACCCAGCGATGACTGGCCAGATCGATCGCCGCCTGCTTCTGCGCGCTGTAGCCGGCAAACGGCTGCGCATGGATCCGCGCGCCGTAGTGAGTGGCGATGGCCAGGGTGGCATCGATGGAGCCCGAGTCCAGCACCACGAGCTCGTCGGCCCAGCTCACGCTGCGCAGGCAGGCGTCGAGCGTGGCGGCGTTGTCCAGCGTGGTCACCACCACCGACAGCGGTTCACGCCCGCTCATCATCGCCCTCCACGTACAGCGCGGCGCACCACAGCCCGAGCAGCCAGCCGAACAGCAGCCCCCACCACGCCGAGTAGAACGCCAGGTGAGTATTCAGCGGAAACAGCATCACGCCCAGCGCCAGCGTGACCGGGAAGGCGCGGGCACGTGCGGCCACGCCCACGCGCCGCCATGCGCGCAACGCCAGCGCCAACCCGGCCAGCCACAGCAGCAGGCCGATCGCGCCGGTTTCGGTGAGTACCTCCAGCACCAGCTGATGCGCGTGGCAGGCGCCTTCGCCCACGCCACAAGCCTCGGTGGAAACCACGAAATAATCATTCGCCGGCGCATAGGCCGGATAGGCGTAGCGGAAGCCGCGCACGCCGACGCCGTTGACCGGATGCGCCGCAATCATCCGCACGCTGGTGTGCCAGATGTCGAGCCGCCCGCTGAGCGCGGTATCGACGGACTGGTCGGTGCCATGCAGCACCAGCAGGGTGCGTTGCATGCGCTCCTGGAAACGGCCGGAGGTTTTCCAGGCGATGCCGCCGGCCAGAGCCAGCAACGCGGCGGCGATCAGGCACAGTCCGGCGAAGCGCCAGGGCGAGCCGGCCTCGCGCCAGGCAAACCCCAGCGCCACCAGCGCATAGCACAGCCACGCCGCGCGCGAGCCGGCCAGCAACACCGGGCCCAGCACCAACACGAACGCGAACAGCAGGCCGGGCAGGCCCCAGCGCCGTCGTGCCGCCCACAAGGCAAACGGCGACAACACCGCCAGGGTCGGACCCAGCTTCAGATTGTCCGCGCCGAAAATGCCGGAGACGCGCAGCGCTTCGGCGTGACCGCCCAGGCTCCAGCCGGTCAGCGCCTGCAGCCAGGCATCGGCGCACCACAGCGCCAATACACAGGCCACGGCGACATACAGCGCTTCGAGCTTGTGCTCGCGGCGGATCGCAAAACACGCATACAGACCCAGCGGCGCATACCGCAGCAGCGCGGCCACCGTACTCCAGCTCTTGCCCGGCATGAGCGCATCGATGGCGGACACCAGCGCCGCACCCACGTACGCGGCCAGCAGCCACAGCAGCAGACGCGCACCGGGATGCTGGCGCAGCGCCAGCGGCTCGCGCGAGAACAACAGAATCACGCCGAGCAGGCACAGCGCGGTGCCCAGCTCCGAGCTGCGCCCGAACGGCAACAGCGCAATCACCAGCCAGAACGGCAGCAACGGGGAACGCAGCGCAGCCTTGAGTGGGGTGCCGAAGGAATTCATGCGTGGATCGAAGCGGAGACGATCCCGCATTGTAGGCGAGCGCGGACGCTGGCGGGCTCGATGGAGCCGGGGTCGGCCCTCAGCTGGCGGTCACTTCGTCATACAGCGCCAGGGTGGCTTCCTGCATGTCGGTCAGGCGGTAACTTTGCAAGGGCGAAATCGGCGGTGCCACGCGCAGCAGTTCGGCGGCGCGCTCGACCAGCCGCTCGCGATCGCCCGGCGGCACGCGACCGGCCGGATACAGTTCGGCCAGCAGCTCGCCGACGCCGCCATGGGCGTAGCCGAGCACCGGCCGGCACAGCGACAGCGCCTCGATCACCGTGCGACCGAACGATTCGGGCCGGTTCGACAATTGCAGCACCAGCGCGGATATCGCGTAGATGTCACGGATGTCGTGGCGTGGTGGCGTCAACACGACCTGCGAGGTGACTCCGCGCACGCGGATCAGATCGCGCAGCTCGGCTACGTAGGCCTCGCGGCCGGGTTCGAGCACGCCCAGCAGCAGCAAGCGCGCCTCGATGCCGCGGCGCTTGAGATCGGCCAGCAGCTCGATCGCGTCGTGATGGCCCTTCAGGCGCGTGCCGCGCGCGGGCATGGTCAGCAGCGGCGCGCCGGTCAGCGCCGGATATTCGGCAAAGAACGCTTTCTGCCAGGCGTCGTCCGGCCGATGCCCGTAGGGAAACGCCACCGGATCGATGCCGCGCGGGATCACCCGCACCTTGCCCGGCTCCAGCCAGCGGTAGTGGCTGAGCACGTAGTCACGCAGGGTCTGCGAGACCGCAATCACGCGCTCGCCGCGCAACAGGATCGCGCTGTAGCGACCCGGCGAATTGAGCCCGTGCACGGTGGTGATGAAGTGCGGCCGCGGCGTCATGCCCTTGAGCGCCCACCAGCCCATCCACGCCGGCAAGCGCGAGCGGGCGTGCACGATGTCGGGCTTGAGCGCGCGCAGCACCCGCCGCAGCGTGCCGAGCCGGGTCAGCGTGAGCAGCGATTTGCGACCCAGGTCGAGCGTGATGTGTTCACTGCCCTCGGCCTGCAACTGCGCGGCCAGGCGTCCGCCGGCGGAGATCACCACCGAGCGGTGACCGGCCTGCACCAGCGCGCGCGCGATCTCCAGCGCCGATCGCTCCGCACCACCGGAATGCAGCGCGGGAATCAGCTGGACCACGGTCAACAGCTTGGCGGGAACGGCAATGCTGGACATGAGCTCTGGGCTGGAGGCTTTCATTCCTTGAAGGTAAGCAAAAACAATGCCGCCAGCGGCCGACGCCAGCCAGGGTATCAGTCGCGCAACACGTAATGGGCGCCGCAGTAGGCACAGGTCGATTCCCCGTCGTCATCGACGACCGGCAGATAGACCTTCGGGTGCGAATTCCACAGCTCCATGCCAGGCATCGGGCAGGACAGCGGCAGGTCGGCGCGCGTCACTTCGTAACGATTTTCGGCATTTGCCGGCA
>JBEPVP010000035.1:0-21434 GCA_041690935.1 Rhodanobacter sp. | reverse complement strand
GTTTCACGGTCGACATCAAGGATGTCCGCGCGTTCCTGCCGGGCTCGCTGGTCGATGTGCGCCCGGTACGCGACCCGGTTTACCTCGAGGGCAAGGAACTCGAGTTCAAGATCATCAAGCTGGACCGCAAGCGCAACAATGTGGTGGTCAGCCGCCGCGCCGTCGTCGAGACCGAGTTCTCCGAGGAGCGCGAGAAGCTGCTTGAGCGCCTGACCGAAGGCGCCGTGGTCAAGGGCACCGTCAAGAACCTCACCGACTACGGCGCGTTCGTGGATCTGGGTGGCATCGACGGCCTGCTGCACATCACCGACATGGCGTGGAAGCGTGTGCGCCATCCGTCCGAAGTGGTCAACGTCGGCGACGAGCTCGACGTGCGCGTGCTGAAGTACGACAAGGAGCGCAACCGCGTTTCGCTGGGCCTGAAGCAGCTGGGCGACGACCCGTGGGTCGCCATTGCCCGCCGCTATCCGGTCGGCAGCCGCTTGTTCGGCAAGGTCTCCAACGTCACCGATTACGGCTGCTTCGTCGAGATCGAGCCGGGTGTGGAAGGCTTGGTGCACGTGTCCGAAATGGACTGGACCAACAAGAACGTCAATCCGGCCAAGGTGGTGCAGGTCGGTGACGAGACCGAAGTCACCGTGCTGGACGTGGACGAGGAGCGTCGCCGCATCTCGCTGGGTATCAAGCAGACGCGCTCGAATCCGTGGGAAGCGTTCGCCGCCATGCACAAGAAGGGCGACAAGGTTTCCGGCCAGATCAAGTCGATCACCGATTTCGGTGTGTTCATCGGCCTGGACGGCGGTATCGACGGCCTGGTGCACCTGTCCGACATCTCGTGGCAGATGTCCGGTGAGGATCTGGTCCGCAACTTCAAGAAGGGCGACGAGATCGAGGCCGTGGTGCTGGCGGTCGATCCGGAGCGCGAGCGCATCTCGCTCGGCATCAAGCAGATGGAGCAGGATCCGTTCGGCCAGTTCATGGCCGCCAATCCGCGCGGCACCATCGTCAACGGCACCGTCAAGGAAGTCGATGCGAAGGGTGCGGTGATCGATCTGGGCGAGGGCGTCGAGGGTTACCTGCGCGCCAATGACATCGCCAAGGAGCGGATCGAGGATGCCACGCTGCATCTGAAGGTCGGCGACAAGGTCGAGGCCAAGTTCACCGGCATGGATCGCAAGGGTCGCCAGCTGGCGCTCTCGATCCGCGCGAAGGACGAGGAAGACGCTCCCGATACGGCGGTCGACTACTCGTCCGCCGCCAGCGGCACGACCAAGCTTGGTGCACTGCTCAAGGAGCAGTTCAACAAGGCTGACTGAGCGCAAGTGTGAGAGCCTGACACGGGGCGGCACATCGCCGCCCCGTTGTTTCATGTCACGGACATTGGGGTCCCATGACCAAATCCGAATTGATCGAGGCGCTGGCCAGGCGCCAGACCCATCTTGCGTTTGCCGACGTCGAGATGGCCGTCAAGAGCGTGATCGAGCAGATGAGCCATGCCCTGGCTCACGGCGAACGCATCGAGGTGCGTGGCTTCGGCAGTTTTGCATTGCATTACCGTCCACCGCGCATGGGCCGCAACCCCAAAACAGGCGAAGCCGTGGCACTGCCCGGAAAGCACGTTCCACATTTCAAGCCAGGCAAGGAGTTGCGCGAACGCGTGAACCTTGACCTAGACCAGCAAGCCGGCTGAGCCGGCTCGCAGGCATGGTAGGAGAGTTCGAAGGCAGGCGACGCAAGTCGGTCCTGCCTTCTTCTTTTTCGGTCTGCCATCCGGCGAGACTTGAGCCAGCTCTGAATCATTGCCACACGGATCGCCCTTGTTGCCTGTGCCTGTCATGGTCAATCGGGTAAAGTCGCGACATGCGACTGCTCGCCATCATCATCCTGCTCGTCTTCATCGCCGCCGGCGTCGTGCTGGGCGCGCTCAATGCCGACCTGGTCGGCTACGATTTCTCGTTCATCCAGGTGCAGCTACCCAAGGGCGCCGCCTTGCTGGGTGCGCTGGTCGTCGGCTGGCTGCTCGGTGGCCTTACGGCGTGGCTCGGGGTGAGCTCCAGCCAGCGGCGTCTGCGGCACCATCAATTGCGCGCGGACAAGAAGCTGCCGGCCAAGCCATGAATCTTGTTTATGTGCTGGCGTCGCTGGTTCCGGTTGCGTTTGCCCTGGGCTGGTGGGCCTCCCGTCAGCTCGGCGCACGTCGTTCCGGCGCCGAAGTCAGTGAGCTTTCCTCCGACTATTTCCGCGGTCTGAACTACCTGCTCAACGAGGAGCAGGACAAGGCGATCGAGGTCTTCCTCAAGCTGGCCGAATACAACCGCGACACGGTCGAGACGCACCTGGCGCTGGGCAACCTGTTCCGTCGTCGCGGAGAGGTGGACCGAGCGATCCGGCTGCACCAGCACCTGGTTTCCCGACCGGGTCTGTCCGACGCCATGAAGACGGTGGCCTTGCTGGAACTGGGTGAAGATTACATGCGCGCCGGTCTGCTCGATCGCGCCGAAGCGCTGTTCTCCGATCTGGTGGCGATGGATGCGCACGCGCCGTCGGCGTTGCGCCACCTGATTGCGATCTATCAGCACGAACGCGACTGGCACAAGGCGATCGAACACGCGCGCCGGCTGGAAGTGATGACCGGTGAGGAAGAGACGCCGATGATCGCCCAATTCTATTGCGAGCTGGCTGATCGCTCGCGCCAGCATGGGGCCCGTGCCGAGGCCCGCGCGTACCTCCTGCAGGCGTTCGAGTGTCAGCCCGATTGCGTGCGCGCGTTCATGCTGACCGGTCGCCTGCAATCGGAGGACGGCCACTACGACGAAGCCGTGACGGCTTACGAAGCGGCCGTGAATGCCGACATCGCGTTCACTCCGGAAATCCTGCCGCCATTGCTCAACAGCTACGCCCGCTCGCAGCAGATGGAACGCGCCGAAAGTTTCCTGCGCGACATGCTGGGGCGCTATCACGGGGTGTCGCCGGTGCTGGCGCTGACCCACCTGTATCGACAGCGCGATGGCGAGCGGGCGGCGATTGATTTTCTCACGGCGCAATTGCGCCAGCGGCCATCGGTACGCGGCCTGATGGCTCTGATCGACGCGACCATGGACAAGATCGAGGGCGAGGCGCGCGAGAACTTCCTGATCCTGCGCGACCTCACCCGCAAGCTGCTGGAAGGGCAGGCGATGTATCGCTGCAGCCGTTGCGGGTTCGGTGCCAAGGCGCATCACTGGCAATGCCCCAGCTGCAAGAGCTGGAGCACGATCCGTCCGATCCATGGCGTCGCCAGCGAGTGACATGAGCATGGGAATGACTATGGCCATCGGATGGTCGCTTGCGGCGTTCCTGCTCAGCCTGTTGCTGGTGCGCGGGGCGATTGGTTACGCGCAACGACGCGGCATGCTCGATCAGCCCGGCCAGCGCCGTTCGCATCGTCTGCCGACGCCGCGTGGCGGCGGCATCGGCATCGTCATCGCCATGCTGGTCTGTCTGCCGGGCGCGCTGTGGAGCCCGCCCGCTGCATGGACGCCCGGCGTGATCGCGAGCCTTGTCGTCGCACTGTTTCTGGTGGCGCTGGCAGGCTGGTGGGACGATCACCGCGCACTGCCGATCTTGCCGCGGCTTGGGGCACAGTTGCTGGGCGTGGGGGTGTTTTCGATCGCCTTGCTGATGGCAGGTTTGTCGGTGTGGTGGCTGCCGCTACTGCTGCTCGGAGGGGTGTGGAGCATCAACCTGCACAACTTCATGGACGGCATCGACGGATTGCTGGCGCAGCAGACCATTTTCGTCGGTTGCGGTCTGGCATGGCTGGCATGGTCGGCTGCGCAACCGGCACTGGCGAGTGCTGCGGTCAGTCTGGCAGCGGCTGCGCTGGGTTTCGGCGGCTACAACCGGCCGCCCGCGCGCATCTTCATGGGCGATGTCGGCAGTGGCAGTATCGGCCTGCTGATCTTCGCGTTCAGCGCGATGCTGTGGCGGGTGGACCACGCCTTGCTGTGGCCTGCGCTGATCCTGTCATCGGCGTTCGTGGTGGATGCCAGCCTGACCTTGCTGACGCGGATGTGGCGGGGACGGCGCTGGTACACTGCGCACCGCGAACACCTGTACCAGTGGCTGGTACGTCGTGGCGCAACGCATGCACGGGTGGATGCCCTCTATCTGGGCTGGAATCTGCTGATTGCGGCGCCGTTGGCCTGGTTGGCCGGGAGTCATCTGCGCATGGCGCTGCCGGTTACCATGGTGGTCTATCTGGGGGCGGCAGTCGCATGGCTGGCGCTGAAACGTCATTGTTTGCGACGCCAACCGTCCAAGGCACCCCATGTCTCTGCGTAAGTTCGTCGGCTTCATTCACCCGCGCATCGCAGTCGTGATTCACGACCTGGCGGTGACCGCGCTCGCCTGGTGGATTGCCAAGTTGTTGCGCTATGCCCTGAAACCGGACGAGATCGTCAACTTCCCTTTGATGGAGTTCCCGGTCGTGCTGTTGGTGCAGAGCCTGATCTTCCGCTGGACCGGGCTGTACAAGAGCGTCTGGCGTTTTGCCAGTCTGCCCGACCTGTGGAACATTCTGCGTGCGGCGGTCACCGGAGCGGTAGCAATCTACCTCGCCCTGTTTCTGTACAACCGCCTCGAAGGCGTGCCGCGCTCGGTGCTGCTGCTCTACCCGATCCTGCTGGCGGTGTTGTTGGGCACGCCGCGGCTGGCTTACCGGTACTGGAAAGACAGCCGCAATGACCTGCTGCACAACCAGGTCGTGAAGCGCGTCCTCATCGTCGGCGCCGATCGCGCTGGCGAGGTCCTCACACGCGATCTTCGTCACGACAGTCGATACAGCGTGGTCGGCTTCGTCGACGACAAGGCCAGCCTGCGTGGCGCCAGCATCAACGGTCATCCGGTGCTGGGCCGATTCGACCAGTTGCCGGAGGTGGCGCGCGAGGCGGCGGTCGACATGTTGCTGATCGCCTTGCCGGGTGCGTCGACCGTCGAGATGCGGCGTGTGGTGGCGCTGTGCGACGAAACCGATCTGCCGTATCGGACGGTGCCACGACTCGAAGACGTGGTTGCGGGCCGTGCACAGTTCAACCAGATCAAGGAAGTGGCGATCGAGGATCTGCTGGGCCGTGACACGGTGGAGCTGGACTGGACCGCGATCCGCGAAACCCTCAGCGCGCGCCGCGTGCTGGTCACCGGCGGTGGCGGTTCGATCGGCTCGGAACTGTGTCGGCAGGTGGCGCGACTGGGTGCGCAGTCGCTTACCGTGGTCGAGCAGAGCGAATACAACCTGTACCGGATCACCCAGGAACTCCGTGCTGATTTCCCGGAGCTGATTCTCAACGGCATCCTCGCCAATTGCGGCGATCAACCGGCGATGCACAAGGCGTTCGCCGACGCCATGCCGCAGGTGGTGTTCCATGCGGCGGCCTACAAACACGTGCCGATGCTGCAGGATCAGTTGCGCGCGGCCTTCCGCAACAACGTGTTGGGCACGCGTACCGTGGCCGACGTGGCCCGCGAGTTCGGGGTCGAGTGTTTCGTGCTGATCTCCACCGACAAGGCAGTCAACCCCACCAGTGTCATGGGCGCCTGCAAGCGCGTCGCCGAGATCTATTGCCAGAACCTCAATGCGCATGCCGATACCCGTTTCATGACGGTGCGTTTCGGCAACGTGCTGGATTCGGCCGGGTCGGTGGTGCCGCTGTTCCGGCGGCAGATCCGCGATGGCGGTCCGGTCACCGTGACCCATCCCGAAATCTCCCGCTACTTCATGACCATTCCTGAAGCCTGCCAGCTGATCCTGCAAACGGCGAGCATCGGCAAGGGTGGCGAGATCTTTGCCTTGGACATGGGCGAACCGGTCAAGATCCGCGATCTGGCCGAGCAGATGATCCGCCTCGCCGGCAAGAAGCCGGGCAGCGAGATCCCGATCGTCTATACGGGCCTGCGCGCCGGTGAAAAGCTGTTCGAGGAACTGTTCCACCCGCTGGAAAACTACAGCGCCACCGAGCATGCCAAGATCTTCCTCGCACAGCATCGCGAAGTTTCGTGGGAACTGCTGCTAGCGTTATTGGGCAAGGCCGCCGAGGCGGACACCGTTTTCAATGAAGAAGAACTTCGACGCTGCGTCTCCAGCCTGCTGCCTTCGTTCCGCTGGAGCGAATCGGCACAGCCGGACAATGTCGTGTCGATTCGTCGTGCCAACCCGGAGATCAGTGAGTGAGCAAACCCTTGCGCAAGGTGGTGTTTCCCGTAGCCGGACTCGGTACGCGCTTTCTGCCGGCGACCAAGGTGGTCGCCAAGGAAATGCTGCCGGTCCTCGACAAGCCGCTGATCCAGTATGCCGTCGACGAAGCGGTCGACGCCGGTGCCGACACACTGATCTTCGTCACCAATCGGTACAAGCACGCCATCGCCGACTACTTCGACAAGGCCTACGAGCTGGAAGCGAAGCTGCAGGAAAAGGGCAAGGACGAATTGCTGGCACTGGTGCAGGGCACCCTGCCGCGGCACGTGCGCGCGATCTTCGTCACCCAGCCCGAGGCGCTCGGCCTGGGCCATGCGGTGCTGTGCGCCAGGCCGGTGGTCGGTGACGAGCCGTTCGGCGTGGTGCTGCCCGATGACCTGATCTGGAACGGCGCCATCGGCAGCGGCAAGGGTGCGCTGCGGCAAATGGCCGAGCTTGCCGATGCACAGCAGGCCGGCGTGATCGCGGTCGAGGAAGTGCCACACGACGAGACCGACAAGTACGGCATCGTCGACGCCACACCGATCGACGAGCGCAGCGCCCTGATCCGCTACATGGTCGAGAAGCCCAAGCCGGCCGATGCGCCATCGAATCTGGCCGTGGTCGGTCGCTATGTGCTGCCCGGCCGCATCTTCCAGCTGCTGGAACAGACCACGCCTGGCGCGGGCGGCGAAATCCAGCTTACCGACGCCATCGAGTCTTTGCTGATGGAGCAGGGCAAGGTGCTGGCCTATCGTTTCGAAGGTACCCGTTTCGATTGCGGCAACAAGGCCGGGCTGGTGCGCGCCACCATGCACATGGCCATGCAGGATCCGAAACTCGCGCCCACCGTGCGCGCATTTCTCGACCAGCTTTGAGGTATGCACGATTCATGCGGCCACGGCTGCGTGAGTCGTGCGTTCGATGCCGTGGCCATTTCGGGAATATGCTCGGTCGATCCCGCACGTCGGTGCCGCCCCTCGCAGCATGATGAAACCGTCCTCCTACTATCGGGCTACCGCTACACCGTACGCGGCGCATGCGCCGCTTCAAGGCAGTGCGCATGCACGGGTGGCGATTGTCGGCGGTGGTTTTGCGGGGCTCAACACAGCGCTGGGGCTGGCCGAGCGTGGCGTGCGCGACGTGGTATTGCTGGAGCGCGAACAGATCGGCTTCGGGGCGTCCGGTCGCAACGGCGGCTTCGTGTTTGCCGGGTATTCGCTAGGTGAGCAGGCGCTGCTCAACCAACTGGGCGAAGTGCGCGCACGGGCGCTGTTCCAGCTCACCAGCGGGGCGGTGCAGCGCATCCGCCAGCGCGTTGCCGACTACGCCATTGCCTGCGATGTGGTCGACGAGGGCGTGATCTGGGCCAACTGGTTCCGCGATCCGGGGGTGTTGCACCAGCGCCAGCAGCTGCTGGCCGAGCACTATGGCGTGCACTGGCAATGGCTGCCCGAGGCCGAGCTGCGCGCCCGGGTGCGCAGCGAGCGCTATCACGACGGCCTGTACGAGCCGGATGCTCTGCACCTGCATCCGCTGAACTACGCTATTGGCCTCGCTGCCGCCGCGGCCGGGCAGGGCGTGCACATTCATGAGAACAGTGGCGTGCGCAGCCTCGCCCGCGAAGGTCTGCAATGGCGTTTGCGCACGGCGCAGGGCGAGCTGCTGGTCGATCAGGTCGTGCTGGCGTGCGGCGGCTATCTGGCCGGCCTGCAAAAGCCGATCGACCGGGCGATCCTGCCGATCGCCACCTATGTGATGGTGACCGAGCCGCTCGGCGGCCGGATGGACGATTGCCTGCACACCCGCGCCGCGGTCTACGACAGCCGTTTTGCTTTCGACTACTACCGCGCGCTGCCGGATACGCGGTTGTTGTGGGGCGGCCGCATCTCGATCCACAACCGTTCGCCGCGTGCGGTGCAGCGCCTGCTGACGAAGGACTTGTTGCGGGTATTTCCGCAGCTGACCGGCGTGAAGATCGACTACGCGTGGTCCGGCCTGATGAGTTACGCGCGGCACCAGATGCCCCAGATCGGAGCAGGACTCGGTGGTGGCGACGATGGCCTGTGGTGGGCACAGGCGTTCGGTGGCCACGGCCTGGCGCCGACCTGTGCAGCCGGTGAGTTGCTGGCGGCGGCGATTGCCGATGGCGACGATGGCTGGAAGCAATTTGCCGACTACGGCCTGGGCAGCACGCACCGGCCGTTCGGCTATCTGGGTGCGCAGGCCACATACTGGTGGCAGCAAGGTCACGACTGGTTGAAGACGAGGCTGGAAGGATGAGTGAAGCGGATATCGCAGAAATCAGCTGGACTGATTTCGAGAAAGTACTGATCGTCGCCGGCACGGTGACGCGGGTGGAGCCGTTCCCCGAGGCGCGCAAGCCGGCCTGGAAGGTGTGGGTCGATTTCGGTCCCTACGGCGAGAAGAAGACCAGCGCGCAGATCGCCGCGCTGTACAGCGCCGACGAACTCGTCGGTCGACAGATCGTCGGGGTCATCAACTTTCCGGAAAAGCAGATCGGCCCGTTCCGCTCGCAGTTCCTGCTTACGGGGTTCCACACCGACGCTGGCGTGGCGATCACCGCGATCGAGCGTCCGGTGCCGAACGGTACGCGACTGGCCTGACCCGGGCGATTCGTCGAGCGGGCGCGCTAGCGATCGAGCCACACCGCCAGGCCCTGCGCATTCAATTCGATGTCCATGTGCAGCAATCCGGCGAGCGCGTCGCGGCCCCGCGTCCAGCCGTGGGCCTCGGCGCGAGCAGCGTAGAGATCAGTCAGTGCTTCGACCAGAACGGCATGGCGATCACCCAGGCCGTCTGCAGCACGCGCCAGCGCCACCATCGCGTCGATCTGCTGATGCAGGTCGCTTGCGAGCTTCTCCACGTGCTCGACCCGGCCATAGTGGGTCAGATACATCGCCGAAGGATGCAGCGCGACCAGCCGCTTGATCGACGCGTGCAGCGCGTCCGGATCGAACTGCACGGGCGAGGTGGTGGGCAGGATGAACGGGCCGTTCGCGGTGTCGAATTCGCGATACGACAGGCCGAACACGTCGCCGGTGAAGCAGACATGCGCGCGCGCGTCGTACACGGTCAGATGATGTTTCGCATGGCCGGGCGTATCGATGCAACGCAGTGCGCGTCCCGCCAGCTCCACCACATGTCCATCCGCGGCCTCGACCACGCGCCCGGCGGGGATCGGCCGCAGCCGCCCGTAGGTCTGCTCCATCACCGCTTCGCCGTAGACCGCGCTGGCGCCCGCCCACAATGCCGACGGGTCGATCATGTGCCGCGCGCCGCGCGGATGCACCAGCAGTTTCGCGTGCGGCAGTTGCGCGATCAGCTCGCCGGCGCCCCCGGCATGATCCAGATGCACGTGGGTGAGGATCAGCCAGTCCACGTCGGCGGCGGTGATCCCGGCTTCGTTCAGTGCCTCCAGCATGCGCGGTACGGCAAAGTTGGTGCCGCAGTCGACGAACGCCCCGCGTCCGTTCTCGACGATCAGATACGCCGCGTCGAACTGCGGCCGCACGAAACCGGTGTCGATGGTGTGGATGCCGTGGGTAGTCATGCCTGCCTCGCGATCAGTCGATCCATGAGGGTAGCAAGTCGGCGCAGACCCGACACTTGCACCTTGGTCGGCGGGCGAGCGTCGTTCCGGTTCGCGGACGAACTGCGGTAGGCTAGATGCTCATGGGGGAATCGGGGGAATCCGTCAATGCGTTGTCTGCTCGTTGTCGCGTCGCTGTTGCTGGGATGGGCAGGCGTCGCCCCGGCGGCGGAAGTCACCATTCACCTCAGCGATGGCCAAGGCCACGCCGTCAACGATGCCGTGGTGATGTTGACGCCGGATGTGTCCCCGTTGCCGGCATCCGCACCCGAGCCCGCGGTCACCCGCTTTATCGACCAGCGCAGGGAAGCCTTCATTCCCTATGTGCAGGTGCTTCGCCCCGGCGACAAGGTGGTGTTCCACAACAGCGACACCACGCGGCACCATGTCTATTCCTTCGCGACCATCAAGACGTTCGAGTTCGTGTTGCGGCCGGGCGAGAGTTCGCCCGAGCTCAGCATGGACAAGACCGGCATCGCCGCCGTCGGCTGCAATATCCATGACCACATGAGCACCTACCTGTTCGTGTCTTCGGTGCCCGCTATTGCGCTGTCCCGTCATGGCGGCGACGCCGTGCTCGACCATCTTGCTCCGGGCCACTACACGGCACATGTGTGGCATCCGCAACTGCATCCAGGGCATCCGGAACCGACCCTGAAAGTGGTCATCGCAAGCGATGCGGACGTGGTCCCTCTGGCGCTCACGCTGTCACTGTTGCCCGATCCGCGCATGTCGATGGATCGCGAGCACCTGGACTACTGACCCGCCATGCGAACCATGGGCTTCCGCCTCCGCCTTGCATTGTTCTTCGTCGCCACCGTGGTGACGGTGCAACTGCTCACCGCCGCCCTCGTCTACGGGGTGACCCGGCGTGCGCTGGTGACCGAAGGCGAGCGTCAGCTGACTGCCAACGCCAAGGCATTCGTGGCGCAGATGGATGACATCTCGGCGCGGATCGCCGGCAACGTCGAGGTACTCTCGCTCGACTACGCCCTGCGCTCGGCCATCGCCGAACGCGACCGTGGCACGGTGTTGTCGGTGCTGCGCAACCACGGCCGCCGGGTCGGTGCCTCGCGCATGTTGCTGATCGATCTGGACGGAACGGTCGAGGCCGATACCGGCGCCGCTGCGGCCGCGAGCACGCCCGCGCGCTTTCCCTTTCCCGATCTGATCGAGAGCGCGTATGACCGGCGCACCGCCGCAGTGGTGGCACTGGACGGCGAGGCCTCGTGGATGGTGGTGGTACCGATCTATGCGCCGCAGCCGGTGGGGCTGGTGGTGGTGAACGTGCCGCTGGACGACGCGCTGCTGACCCATATGCAACGGCTCTCCGCCTTGCCGCGTGACATCGAACTGGCGAGCCAGTCCGCATCCGGCCACTGGACCGTGGTGGCGCGTGGCGACCGCCGCTCCGGGCTGGTCGACAGCCTCACCAAGGCGCGCCAGCCGCTGCCGTGGAAACCGCTGCTGACCAAGGTCGACGGCAAGGAATACATGGTGCTCGCGCAAGCCCTGAAACAGCCGAAGCAGGGCACACCGGTGGTGGCCGTGCTGGGCTATTCGCTGGATGACGCGCTGAGCCCGTTCCGCTCCGTGGCGATCGCCTGGGCGACGCTGCTGGGGTTGGGGCTGGGCGTGGGCCTGCTCGGTGCGTGGTTCACCGCGCACAGCGTATCGCGCCCCATCGAGGCGCTTGCCGCCGCCGTGCGGCGCATCGAAGCCGGCGACTACCGTGCGCCGGCCAGCATGCAGCGGCGTGACGAGATCGGTCAGCTGGCTACGGCGTTCGGCACCATGACCGAGGCGGTGCGTCAGCGCGAGGCACGCATCCGCCATCAGGCGATGCACGACAGTGTCACCGACCTGCCCAACCGGGTGGCCGCCGAAAGCACCATCGACCAGGCGCGTGCTGCCGAAGGTGCACACCAGGGTGCCTTGCTGATGATCGGCCTCACCCGCGTGCCGGAGATCATCAAGACGATGGGCCATGCGCTGTGCGATCGGCTGATGCGCGACGCCAGCGAACGCATCCAGCGGGTCGCCGCCGGCGCCTACCTTGCGCGCACCAGCGACACCCAGTTCATGCTGTGGCTGTCCAGGGCCGATCAGGCGGCGGCCGTCGCGGTGGCACTGCGTATCCTCGATGTCCTCAACGAGCCCTACCAGGAAACCGACCTCAGCATCGACCGGCTGCCGGCGGTGGGCGTCGCGATGGCGCCGGTGGCTGGCGCGCCGGCGGGCACCTTGCTGCGGCATGCCGAGGTGGCCCAGTTCGCTGCCAGCGGCTCGGCCAGTGCGTTGGGTTTCTACGACGCAGCGATTGATCCGCACCGCCCCGAACGGTTGTCGTTGATGGGTGACCTGCGCGACGCACTCGACAACAACGGGTTGTCGCTGCACTACCAGCCCAAGCTGGAACTTGCCAGCGGCCGGATCGACGGCGCCGAGGCGCTGCTGCGCTGGGATCACCCGAGGCGCGGCTGGGTGCCACCGGACAGCTTCATCGGCATGGCCGAGGACACCGGCAATATCCACCGGGTCAGTCGCTGGGTGCTGGCCAGTGCGCTGGCGCAGGCGCAGCAATGGATCGAACTGGGCCGGTCGCTGCACATCGCGGTGAACCTGTCGGCACGCGATCTGGAAGATGCCGAACTGCCGGCGCGGATCACCCGGCTGCTGGCGATCCACGGCGTGCCCGCGCGATGTCTCACGGTGGAGGTCACCGAGCGTGCGGTGATCAGCGAGTCGGACACCGCGATCCGCATCCTGCGTCGGCTGGCCGAGCAGGGCATCGATATCGCGATCGACGATTTCGGCGTGGGGCAATCCACCTTCGCCTACCTGCGACATCTGCCGGTGAGCGAGTTGAAGATCGACCAGATGTTCGTCAAGCATCTCGCCACCGATCCGAACGACCAGATCATCGTGCGTTCCATCGTTGATTTAAGCCATCGGCTGGGTTATCGCGTCACTGCCGAGGGCGTGGAAGACCGGGGCGCGCAGGACTATCTGGCCTCGATCGGCTGCGACCATGCGCAAGGTTATTTCATTGCCCGACCGATGCCCGCCGACGCCTTCGCTCTGCTCGTTGCGGGGCAGCGCCGCCACGCGTCCGCAGGATCGCTGCGATGAGGCGCGCATGGCTGCTCTGCCTGCTGGGCTTGTCCTCGCCGGTCGTGTGCGCGCAGGACTTCAAGCTGCATGGCTGGCTGGACGGTCGGCTGGTCGCGGCGCCTGGTGAAAGCAGCTGGACGAATGGTGGCCTGGGCAAGACGCGCTTCGGCGATGGTGGCGTCGATGCGCGGTTCGGCGGCGCCGGGCTGGCCGGTACCATCCAGTTCACGCCCGCGCTGCTGGCGCTGGTCGATGTCCAGTTCCAGAACACCGACTACCCCACGATGGCGGTGGTCGAGGCGTACCTGCGGTACCGCCCGATCTCCCTCTCGCGCTGGCGCTGGTCGGTCCAAGCCGGTGCCTTCGTGCCGCCGATTTCGCTGGAAAACGATGCGATCGGCTGGACCAGTCCGTGGACGCTCACACCATCGGCCATCAACAGCTGGGTCGGCGAGGAGCTGCGCACGGTCGGCGCCGAGGGACGTGTCGAATGGCGCGGCGATGTCGACACCTGGGAACTGCGCAGCGCGCTGTTCCGACGCAACGCTCCGGCCGGCAACCTGCTGTCCACCCGCGGCTGGTCGCTCAGCGACCTCACCTACGGGCTGGGCAGCCGGCTGCGCGAGCCCGATGCGATGGTCCGCGAGGATGGCCGGCAACCGCCGGGCCGCTACGACCCGTTCCAGAACATCGGCAACCGCAACGGCTGGTACGCCGACCTGAGCTGGCGTGCGCCCGGCTGGGGCAAGGTGAGCCTGATGCGCTATGACAACCGCGCCGATCCGGCGGCGCATAGCGACAGCGGCGTGTTCGCCTGGCATACCTACTTCTGGACCCTCGGTGCCGCCACCGATACCGGCCCGATCACCTGGATCGCCCAGGCGATGGATGGCGACACGGCGATCGAGCCGGCGGATGGATTGTATTTCGAGACGCACTTCCGCTCGGCGTTCCTGCTGGCCGGATGGAATCGCGGCAGCTGGCGCCCCACGCTGCGCGTCGAACACTTCAGCACGCGCGATCCGCGCTCGGACGCGGGCCGCGGCCAGGGCGAACACGGCAACGCGATCACCGCGGCACTCAACTGGCG
Organism: Rhodanobacter sp.; assembly: GCA_041690935.1. Classification (GTDB taxonomy): domain Bacteria; phylum Pseudomonadota; class Gammaproteobacteria; order Xanthomonadales; family Rhodanobacteraceae; genus Rhodanobacter. Next base: position 7,406 of record JBEPVP010000035.1, on the reverse strand, counting down.
GCCATGCGACTGGCTGCGGCTGACCGCCGAAGTGCTGCGCGTCGACAGCGTGCGTACGCAGCGCGCGGATGTTGGCCTGGCGCCGGCGTCCGCGGTCACCCAGTTGCAGCTGGGCATCCGGTTGATCTACTGATTCGCTGGCAGATCCATCGAGACGTGATCGATCGAGACGTGATCGATCGAAAACTGGCACACCCGGGTGATGCGGGAACCTCGGGCGCGCGGATGCATCCGATCCATGGGAGTTTCATTTCATCAACGCACAACCAGGGGAAAACGACATGTTGCTCTATGCAGTTCTGATTTTTGCGATCGCCGCCATCGGTGGCCTGGTGCTGGCCTCCAGCGTGCTGCGTGGCAAGCTGGCGCCATGGATGGTTTCGGTGTTGCACGCACTACTCGGCGCCAGTGGCCTGGTGCTGCTGATCCTCATGGTGCTGCAGGGCGCAGCGCCGGGTCGACTCACCGCCGCGTTGGGGCTGCTGGTGGTGGCGGCACTGGGCGGGTTCTTCCTCGCTTCGTTCCACCTGCGCAAGCAGATCGCGCCGAAGGCGGTCGTGTTCGTCCACGCCGGGGTCGCCGTGGCCGGCGTGCTGACCCTGCTCAGTCTTCTGCTGGGTTGAGCGGCCGACATGCGCCATCCACTGCATCCCGCACTGGTCCATTTTCCGATTGCCTGCTGGTCGCTGGCCACGGCGGCGGATCTGGCCAGCCTGATCTGGGGTGAGCCGGCATGGCGCATGGCCGGTGTGTTGCTGGTGGCGGGTATCGGCTTCTCGATCCCCGCCATGCTGGCCGGTTTCATCGAGCTGGCAAAGGTCGCCGAGGGCAGCCCGGCGCTCAAGGACGTCAATCGCCACATGATTCTGGTGATGAGCGCGCTGGCCTTCTATACGGCCAGCCTGTTTCTGCGACTGCAGGGGTCGCACCTGGGCGAACCGGGTCCGTTTGCGATCGGTCTGGGTGTGGCTGGCTTCCTGCTGCTGTGCGCTGCCGGCTGGTTCGGCGGCAAGCTTGTCTACGGACACCGGCTCGGCGTCACGCCGTTGCCACCGGCGTGAAACGTGGCGGAGGCCGGCACTAGCCGGCGCGGCGAAACGTCAGGTTGATGCGACAGGCGCCGAGCGCGTCGTGCTGATCCGGTTTCAGCGGCAGCACGCCGTGATGGCGCAACCGCGCCGGGCCACCCCAGACGACCACGTCGCCATGCGCCAGCGGTACGCGCAGCGGGCGGTCCGCCCGTTGCATGCCGCCGAACAGGAACACCGCCGGAATGCCCAGCGACACCGAAACGATCGGATGCGCAAAGTCGCGCTCGTCGCGGTCCTGATGCAGGCTCAAGCGGGTGCCCGGCACGTAGCGGTTGATCAGGCAGGCATCCGGCACGAAGCCGGGAAAGCCGGCGTGTTCGGCCGCGCTGCCGGCCAGTTTCAGAAACAGCTCCGGCAGCGGCGGCCACGGCTTGCCGCTCTGCGGATCGACCGGCTCGTAGCGATAGCCGCGCCGATCACTGACCCAGCCCAGCGGCCCCGCATTGGTCATGCCTACCGACATGCGCAAGCCGCCTGGCGTGACCAGGTGACGGAACGGCGCCTGCGCCACGATGCGGTCGAGCGCCTGCAACAGCGACTTGTCGTCCGCCAGCGCAAACCCGCGCAACACCACCGCGCCTTCGCCCAGCGGTTCGTCCCGGCGTTCGGGATGCGGCGCATCGGCGAACAGATCGGTGGTGATCATGTGGCGTCGTGAAAGATGATGCCGAGCGTATGCCGATGGCCGCTGCGCACGCGGCTGACGCCGTGGCGCAGGTTCACCCGGTAGCTGCCGCGCGTACCTTGCACCGGCCGCTGATGCACCGCGAAGATCACCGCGTCGCCCTGGTGCAGTGGCACCACGTTGACGCGCGACTGCATGCGCGGGCGCTGCTCGGTCAACACGAATTCGCCGCCGCTGAAATCGCGGCCCGGTTCGGACAGCAGGATCGCGACCTGTAGCGGAAACACGTGCTCGCCGTACAGATCCTGATGCAGGCAGTTGTAGTCGTCCGTGCCGTACTGCAGCAGCAGCGGAGTGGGGCGACACTGGCCCGCAGCGTGGCAGTGCTGGAGGAACTCGGCATGCGTGTCGGGGTAGCGCACGTCGCTGCCCATCGCCGCGTTCCAGCGATTCGCGATCGGCACCAGGCGCGGATAGATCGCGCGGCGCAGGCAGGCCACCACGCCCGGCAGTGGATAGCTGAAGTATTTGTATTCGCCACGACCGAAACCATGGCGGCCCATCACGAGGCGGCTGCGAAACAGTGCGTCCTGCGCATACAGTCCGGCCAGCGCGCGGCACTCCTGCGGCGACAGCAAGGCGTCGAGCATCGCGCAGCCGTGCGTGTCGAGTTCGTCGGCGATGCCGGTCCAGTCGAAAACCTGCAACCGCGTGCTGGTCTCGATGATTGGTTGCAGTTGCGCATTCATGCCTGCGCCTCGCGTTCCAGCAGCGCGCGTTTGCGTTCCACGCCCCAGCGGTAGCCGGACAAGCCGCCGTCGTTGCGCACCACGCGATGGCACGGGATCGCCACCGCCAGCGCATTCGCCGCGCACGCACCAGCCACCGCGCGCACCGCGTTGGGCGAGCCGATGCGCCGGGCGATCTCGCTGTAGCTGACGGTGGCGCCGGCCGGAATTTCCCGCAATGCCTGCCACACGCGTTGCTGGAACGCGGTGCCGCGCACGTCCAGCGGCAGGTCGAGGCCGATTGCCGGTGCCTCGACGAAGCCGATCACCGTGGCCACCCGTTGCTCGTAGGCAGCGTCGGCGCCAATCAGGTTGGCCCGGGGAAAGCGATCCTGCAGATCACGCACCAGTGCGTCCGGATCATCGCCGAGCAGGATCGCGCAGACGCCGCGTCCGCTCTGGGCCACCAGGATCGCGCCCAGCGAGCACTCACCAATCGCAAAGTGGATATCGCTGTCGACGCCACCGGCGCGGTAGCGGGACGGCGTCATGCCCAGTACCTGGTTGGAGGTCGCGTAGAAACGGCTGCTGGCGTTGTAGCCGGCATCGAAGATCGCTTCGGTCACCGTGCCGCCGCGGCCCAGTTCGCTGCGCACGCGGCTGGCCCGATGCGCGGCGGCGTACTGCTTCGGCGTCACGCCGGTGACGGCCTTGAAGATGCGATGGAAATGGAACGGGCTCAGGCCGGTCGGTTGCGTCAGCTGCTCCAGCGTGGGCGCGGTCTCGGCATGCTCGATCAACCGGCAGGCTTCGGTAACCATCACGGCATGCTGCTCCGGCAGCGACGGCTGATCCGGCTTGCAACGCTTGCACGGTCGAAAGCCGGCACGTTCCGCGGCCGCGGCGGAATCGTGGAACATCACGTTTTCCGGCCGCGCCGGACGCGCGCCGCAGGAGGGCCGGCAGTACACGCCGGTGGTCCTGACCGAATAGAAGAATGTGCCATCGGCACGCGCATCGCGGGCCTGCAGCGCGGCCCAGCGTGGGTCGTTCAGCGTGGCGGCGGCCAGTGCGGCATGTTTGTCGAAAGTCTTCATGGTTGTTCCTTCCGTAAGATTATCGCGTATGGCCCAATCTACGGATCGGCAACCCCTGCAGCACTCCGGCTCTTGCGCTTGAATTCGAGCGGCACATCGCTCCTACAAAAAAATCGTGGTTCACCACTGCAGCATGAGCTTGCCGATATGCGCGCTGCTTTCCATCAGCGCATGCGCCTGGGCCGCTTCGGCGACGGGAAATACCTGATGGATCACCGGCCGGATCTTGCCGGCCTCGAGCAGCGGCCAGACCTGGTCATGCAGCTGGCTGGCAATGGCACCCTTGAACGCCACCGCTCGCGCTCGCAGCGTCGAGCCGGTGACGGTGAGCCGCCGCCGCATGATGACCCCGGCGTCGATGTCGGCCGTGCGGCCGCCGAGCGTGGCGATGATCACCAGTCGGCCGCCTTCGGCCAGCGCCTCGAGTTCGCGCGGGATGTAGTCACCGGCCACCATGTCCAGGATCACGTCGACGCCGCGCCCCGCCGTCGCCTGTTTCACCACTTCGACGAAATCCTGCTCGCGGTAGTTGATCGCCCGTTCCGCGCCGAGTGCTTCGCATGCGGCGCATTTCTCCGCGCTACCGGCGGTGGCAAACACGCGATGGCCGAACGCATGTGCAAGCTGGATCGCGGTCACGCCGATGCCGCTGGAGCCGCCTTGCACCAGCGCGGTTTCGTGCGCGCCACCTTCGCCGCGACCGAGCTGGCCGCGCTCGAACAGGTTGCTCCACACGGTGAAATAATTTTCCGGCAGCGCGGCGGCCTCGATCATTGACAGGCCCCTCGGCAGCGGCAGGCATTGCGGCAGCGGCGCCACCGCATATTCCGCGTAGCCACCACCGGCGAGCAGGGCGCACACCGTGTCGCCCGGCTTGAGCCCAAACGGGTTGCCGTGGCCGAAGTCGCCTTCCACCAGCACACCTGCCACCTCCAGTCCCGGCAGATCCGAGGCCCCCGGCGGCGGCGCGTAGTTGCCCTGGCGCTGGAACACATCCGGGCGATTGACGCCGGCCGCCACCACCTTGATCAGCACCTCGCCCAGCCCCGGTGTCGGGATCGACCGTTCGGTCAACTGCAATACCGCCGGCGCGCCGGGGCGGGTGATCTCGATGGCCTGCATGGTGGGCAAACTCCGTAGTAGTCAGTTCATGGCGCCGTGTCGACCAGCACCAGTTCGGCGTCTTCCAGCGCGGTCACGCGCAGCACGCTCTCGTCACGAATGGCGGCGCCATCGCGCGCGTCGAGCTTCACGCCATTCAGTTCAACCGAACCTTTTGCCGGCACCAGATACGCGTAACGGCCCGCGCCCAGCGTGTACTCGGTGGATTCGCCAGCCTTGAGCGTGGCGCCCAGCACGCGCGCATCGGTGCGCAGCGGCAGCGCTTCGGCATCTTCCTGGAAGCCGCTGGCCAGGGCGACGAAACGGTCCGAGCGCTCGCCCTTCGGGAACGGCCGCGCGCCCCACGCCGGCGGCTGGCCGTGATGGTCGGGAATGATCCAGATCTGGAAGATGCGGGTGGCGCCAGCTTCCTTGTTGAATTCGGAGTGGGTGATGCCGCTGCCCGCGCTCATTACCTGCACATCGCCGGCCTCGGTACGGCCCTCGTTGCCGAGGTTGTCGCGGTGGGTGATGGCGCCTTCGCGGACGTAGGTGATGATTTCCATGTCGGCATGCGGATGCGGCGGAAAGCCGGTCTGCGGCGCGATGGTGTCGTCGTTCCAAACGCGCAGCGCACCCCAGCCCATGCGCCCGGGGTCGTTGTAGCTGGCGAACGAGAAGTGGTGTTTGGCGTTGAGCCAGCCGTGGTCGGCTCCACCCAGGCTATCGAAGGGTCTGCGTTCAATCATGGTGGTTCTCCTGCTGCGGCGTCACGCCGATGGATGCATGGCGGACAACATGGGACGGCGTGTGGCCCGTGGGAACGAGCGTAAGGGAAACAGTCTGTCGCCGCATGGCGTTCGCAATGGCTCTGGATCAATGCGGCGCGGATCAGTTTGCGCCGACCCATGACCTATGGCTATTCGGCGAAAGTTCGTGACCTTTGACCCTTAGGCGGTAGCTGGGGCGAGCGTAGGCTGCGCGCGGCCTTCGGGTTTTTGGCGTCAGCCATTGACCATGAGGCTGCGGATGGATGGCCATACGCATGTGCGGCCACGCGTCCAAAAATCCCCCATGAGCTGTTCGCCAATCACCTGGCAGGCTCGTGTCCCCCTAGTTGTAACTAAAGTGAAACGAGGAATTCTCATGAACAACACCAGTTCCCTCGAAAACAACCAAAACCGGCGTCGCCCCGGCTTTTCCATTCGGAGCCTGGCGATGGCGGTCATCATCGGTATTGGTGGCGTAGCCGGGTCCGCTGCGGTCAATGCGCAATCCACCGCGGGTAATGTCTTCGGTATTGCGCCGGCAGGCCAGACCATCACGGCGAAGAGCACCACGACCGGACTCAGCCGCCATGTCATGGCAGACGCCAAGGGTCGCTACAGCATCGGCGCGCTGCCAATTGGCGTATATACGGTAGCGCTGGAGAAGGGTGGCACTCCCGTTCTGCAACACACCAACGTTCAGCTCACCGTGGGTCGCGGCATCAAGGTCGACTTCCCCTGTGCCCAGGGCCAGTGCACGGAATCGGCAGGCAATCAGTAAAGCGCCGAACCGGCCCGACAGTGCCAGCGTTCTGTTTGCAACGCGGAGACAGGTGCAGACGCAGCTTGGCTGCAGCCAGCCGCCCTGAAGTTACGTCGATAACAAGATGCCCGGTGCCGCAAGGCGTCGGGCATCTTGCTATGCGACCCGGCCATGCCGGCGTCGGGTGCTTCACCCATCCGTCGCTACCAGTCCTCCGGGAACTGCCCCAAACTTGTTCGCCGGTGTTGAAGCCGCTGATGATCGGTCGACGCTGCACGCAGCGCCGCTGACGATGTCCAGCGGTGGATGGAAGCGCTGCCATCACTTTTTCGCGGCCAGCTCGGTCGATCCTTTTTCGGTCACCCAGCCGTGAAGCTGAAGACACCGGTACTACGACAGCCAGGTGATCGCGTGGCGCCATGACCTTTGACCCTTCGGCAAACACCCTGGGCCAGCTTAGGCTGATCGCGGCCCGACGGTATATGGCTTTGGCAGGCCCGCACACGGCTGGCTGTCGGCAGCCGTTGAGCGATGGGCGGAACAGAAGTGCCGTAAAATCACCAGGCAGGCGAATCGATCATCGATCGTTTGGCACATCCAACTTGCCGGAGTTGTCACCGATGAAATCAGGGAGTTCCATGAAAAACAGCAGCTACCACGAATTCAACCATGCTCCGCGCCGCACGGGTTTCTCCGCATGGGGTCTGGCCATGGTCATCGCATTGGGCGTTTTTGGCGCCACCGGATTCACGCCGGTTCATGCGCAAGCCACCGTCGGCAAGATTTTTGGCTGGGCGCCTTCAGGCCAGACCATCACGGCTCACAGCACCTCCGGCGTGCATCGTCACTCCACGGCAAACGCCAAGGGTCGCTACACCATCGGCTCCTTGTCCATGGGGATTTACGAAGTGGCCCTGGAGAAGGACGGGAAAAGCGTCGATACGCGCAGGAACATCAAGCTCACGGTGGGTGGCGGTGCCGAGGTCGATTTTGCCTGCAACCACGACCAATGCGCTGAATCCGCAAGCAACTGATCGTTCATGCGACAGTGCCGGCATGTTCGATACGCCTTCCCGGAAGCGCCATGCTGCTGTCATCCAGTGAGTTGTCATCCATTGACTTGAGATCATCCTGGTCGTGGGTTTCCCCCGGCGGACGCGCGGGGGACGAGGGGGGGGGCGGTGGCTAGCCAACTCGGGTGATACACACCAAAACCTGGGCCTGGTTTCCTTAA
>JBEPVP010000034.1:0-21435 GCA_041690935.1 Rhodanobacter sp. | reverse complement strand
CTCCCACGCAAGCCACTGATTCACAACAGATCATTGGCCGAAACCATGCCCTGTTCGTGATCATTTCAGGCTTCGGCAGGCGCTTCCGGCCAGTAATGAGAGTCCGGATAGGGCCGGCTTCCGAAGATCGCCGTGCCGATGCGCACCTCGGTGGCACCTTCGGCGATCGCCAGCGGGAAATCGCCGCTCATGCCCATGGAGAGCCGCGGTACATCGTGCCCCTGCGCTGTCGCCTGGTCGCGCAGTTCACGCAGCAGGCGGAAACAGCCGCGCACTTCGAGCGGCTCGGTGGAGTGGATCGCCAGCGTCATCAGACCGCGCACCCGCAGCGTCTCATAGCCGCGCACGACATCGAGGAAGGCGGGCAGTTGCTCGGGTGGAAGCCCGTACTTGCTGGGTTCGTGCGAGGTCTTGACCTGCACCAGCACCTCGATCGCGCGACCCTCGTGCTGCAGTCGCCGATCCAGCGCCTGAACAAGCTCCAGCCGGTCCAGCGACTGCACCTCGTTGGCCAGCCGCGCCGCATCCCTGGCCTTGTTGGTCTGCAGGTGGCCGATCATCACCCAGTCGATGCCGCAATCGGCCAGCGGCGCAGACTTGTCGCGGATCTCCTGCAGCTTGTTCTCGCCGAAGCGGTGCAGGCCCAGCGCGACCGCGACGCGGATCAGCTCCGGGCCGAAGGTCTTGCTGACCGGCAGGATGTCGACCTCGGCCGGATCGCGCCCGGCGCTGCGGCAAGCCTCGTCGACGCGACGGCGGATCTGCGCCCAGTTGTCCGCCAGCCACGCGGTGTCCGTGTTCATGCGGCGACGACCGAGCTCAGGTCTTGCTACCGTGCTGGTGATGTCGTGCCACCACCTCGGCCACCACCATGCTGACCTTCTTGCCGGTGGGAATGTGCAGAAACTCGTTCGGTCCATGCGCATTGGAATGCGGCCCGAGCACGCCGGTGATCAGGAATTGTGCCTTGGGGAATTTCTCGCCGAGCATGCCCATGAACGGGATGCTGCCACCCTCGCCCATCGAGGTGGCCGGCGCGCCAAAGTAATGCTGTGAGGCATCGCTGACTGCCTGTTCCAGCCACGGCGACAGCGCCGGCGCGTTCCAACCGCTGCCGTCTTTCTCCAGGATGAAGCTGACCTTGGCGCCGTACGGCGGATCCTTTTCCAGCAGCTGTTTCAGGAACTCGCCGGCCTTGGCGCCGCTAAGCGTGGGCGGCACGCGCAGGCTCAGTTTCACCGACGTGTGCGGCCGCAACACGTTGCCGGCACTGTCCAGCGACGGCATGCCGCCAACACCCGTCACGGCCAGTTGCGGCCGCCAGGTACGGTTGAGCACCAGCTCGGCCAGATCGTGGGTGACCGGCTGCATGCCGTCGACCCACGGAAACTTGTCATAGATATCCTCGCCCAGCACTTCGGCCGAGAGCCTGGCCTGCTCGATCCGCTGGGCCGGGATCTCGACATACAGCTCCTTCGGCTTGATCTGGCCGGTGGCCGGATCCTCCAGCCGCGACAGCAGCTCGCGCAGGATGCGGAAGCTCGACGGCACCACGCCGGAGGCGTCGCCCGAGTGCACGCCCTCCTCCAGCACCTGCACGGTGAGGTTGCCGCCCGTCATGCCGCGCAGCGAGGTGGTCAGCCACAGCTGGTCGTAGTTGCCGCAACCGGAATCCAGGCAGACCACCAAGGTAGGGCTGCCGATGCGCGCAGCGAGGTGGTCAACGTAGAACGGCAGGTCGTAGCTGCCCGATTCCTCGCACGCCTCGATCATCACCACGCATCGCGCGTGCGGAATCCCCTGCTCATGCAGTGCCAGCAGCGCGGCCAGCGAGCCGAAGATCGCATAGCCATCGTCGGCGCCGCCACGGCCATATAGCTTGTCGCCCTTGATCACCGGCGTCCACGGACCGAGCCCGTCGGCCCAGCCGGTCATTTCCGGCTGCTTGTCCAGGTGGCCATACAGCATCACGGTGTCGCCGCCCGAGCCCGCCGTGGATGCCTCGGCGTCCGCGCCATACGCAGGAATCTCGATATAGATCAGCGGGGTGCGCCCTTCCAGCCGCACCACTTCTAGCGTAGCGCCCGGCAACTGGCTCAACTTGGAGCGCGCCCAGGTTTCCATCAGCTTGACCGCGGCGTCCATGTAGCCGTGCTCGACCCACTTCGTATCGAACATCGGCGACTTGTTGGGAATACGGATGTATTCAACCAGCTGCGGCACGATTTCGTCGTCCCACAGGCCGCTGACAAAGCGGGAAAGACGGGCAGTATCCACAAGCAACTCCATCTCGACGGTCAGATTTCCATTGTACCGCGCGGCCTGTCGGCCCTGACACCCCATCGGGAAGCGCCCACAGGCGCCGGCGGCCATGGCGCACGCCACCATTGCGGCGCCTCCGACTGCACGCCGGGCCACGGGCCACGCAAAGTGCGTTCGCGGTATCTGGTTGCCGCCATCACCGCTTCGTTTCTCATCACCGTTCAAGGAGAAAGACCATGTTCCACAAACTCGCCGCACTTGCGTTCGCATTGACTCTCGCCACGCCGGGGCTGTTGCTCGCCGCCACGCCGGTCAACATCAACCAGGCCGACGCGGCCACGATCGCCAAGTCACTCGACGGCATCGGCCAGTCCCGGGCGCAGGCCATCGTGGATTGGCGCACCGCCCACGGCCCGTTCAAGAAGGCCGACGACCTGCACCACGTCAAGGGCATCGGCAAGGCCACGATCGAGCGCAACCGCGAGGCGATCCTGCTCACCGACGACGCGGTGGGTGCCGTCGCCACGGCCGATGCGCCGGCCAAAGCCACGCACAAGCGCAAGAAGGCGGCCGTCGTGGAAGCCGCCGTCGAAGAGTAAGCCGGCCCGAGGAACGCACGCGGCGCGATCCATGGTGGGTTGCGCCGCTTGCGTTACACTCGCGCGCCCCTCCTGCTGCCGCGCCCCCATGATCCTGCCGCGTTACCACATTGCCGCCTCTGCCATCCGCGGTGCTGGCAAGGGTCTGTTCCTCGATGAGACGGTGACGGCGGGGCGCATCATCACGGCGCCGGATGCCATCGAGCAGACCTTCCGGCACGCCGACATCGCCGCCTCGCCCGAACTCAGCGCCCAGTTTCACGCCAGCGCGCGCTGGTTCGAGGATCGCTACACGCTGTCGCCGGACTGGCCGGACGAGTGCTACATCAACCACAGCTTCACACCGAACGGCCTGTGGCACCTGGGTTTCGTGTTTGCACTGGCCGAATTGCCCCCCGGCACCGAGATCACCGTGGACTACCGCCACCTCCTGCCGCCGGGCCAGGCCGAGGATTTTGTCGATTCGCTCACTGGTGCGACAATCACCGGATTGTCTTGGCAAGAAAGTCTTGCCAGCAGCACTCGCGCATTGGCCGAACTGCTGGACGCCGCCCACTACTGATCGTGATGTTCGATATCCCTACTCTTGAAACGGCGCGCTTGCGCCTGACCGCGCTGACCGAAAGGCACTTCAACGACTACGCCGCGATGCTGGGCGATCCGGACAGCACGCGCTGGGTCGGTGACGGCCAGCCGCTGGATCGCACCAACGCCTGGCGCTCGCTGGCGATGCTGCTGGGTCACTGGCAGTTGCGTGGCTGCGGCATGTGGGCGCTGGAATTGAAGTCCACCGGCGAGTTCATCGGTCGCGCCGGGCTGATGGACCCCGAAGGCTGGCCGGATCTGGAGTTGGGCTGGATGCTCAAACCCACGCATCGCCACCACGGCTACGCCACCGAAGCGGGCAACGCCGTACTCGATTTCGCCTGGAGCCAACTGCATGCGCCGCGCGTGATCAGCCTGGTGCGGATCGGCAACGAAGCCTCCGACCGGGTGGCCGAACGGCTAGGCGGCGAACACATCGAAGACATGGATTTCTATGGCAGCCATAGCCATGTCTTCGCCTACTACCCGCCGCATCGCGAGCACCGCCGCGCGTACGCCTGAGGCGCCGGCGGCGCTTCAACCATTGCCAGGCAGTTACAGCGCTGCTGGCATTCCGCTGCTGCGCCGCGACGACGACAGCGAGCGCGCCACCTCGGCCAGCGCAAACAGCCGGGCCACGCGAACCCAGCCGAGCACCAGCACCACCAGCTGCGCCAGCAGCACGGCCAGCACCAGGCCAACCACGCCAACCGCCGGGGTGTGTACGCGGCCCACGCCGAGCGCCAGCGCGATCGCGTAACCGACCACGCTGATCAGCAGGTAGCAGAACAGCGTACTGAACGGCCGACGCAGCAACTGCATGAAGCCGCGACCGAACGCACGCGTGGCGGAGCGCAAGCCGCTGTCGGCAATGAAGGCGGCCCGTCCCGATTCCACGATCGCCTGCGCCAGCACGAACAGCAGCACGCTCGCCCAGGTGGCCATGTGCGTGACGCTGTCCACGTACGACTCCAGCACCGCCTTGTCGTCGACCCGGCCCAACGCATGGAACACCACGCCGATCAGCGCCGCCATCACCGCATACGGCAGGATTGACCACAGCATCAGGCGGAACATGCGGCCGTACTCGACCACACCGCACTGAAGCAGGTGACTGAAGCCCAGGACGCGCCCGGCGCGCCCGCTGCCAATCACCATGCCGTTGAGGAACGGCGACAGCATCAGGGTCAGCAGCAGGCCCAGCAGGGCCACGCCATTGAGCCAGCCCGTGTTGTCGCTCAACGCCGACAGGGTGTCGCCGAACATCAATGCACTGAAATGCGTGGCCCAAGCCTGCGCGTGCACCGAATGGTCGAGCAGTCCGCTTAGCGTGCGCCACAGCGGCAGCGCGACCACCGCCGTCGGCAGCAGCATTACCAATACCCACAGCAATAGCAGGCGCCATTGCATGGCCGCCAGCGGGGCATGCATGGCGGCACCCAGATCCACGCGGCGCGAGGCATGTTTGTTCATCATCACAGTGACCCCACCAAGGCGTAGAAGGATTGCAACAAGGAAGCGACATCCGCACTCCAGCGGCGCGAGGCGGTGCCGTCGGCCTTGACGGTGAGGCTGTCGTTGATTTTGTTCGCATCCAGCAGGATCTTCTGCTCCGGGTCGAGGGTGGCCGAGACCACCTTGGCGGGCTTGGTGAAGTCGAAGCGAACCCAGCGTCGATCGTCGTTCCAGCGCACATCCTCGCTGCTGCCATCGGTAAACTTCACCCGCAACAGCTGCGGCACCGATGCGCCATCGCGGCGTACGGTGACGGTGCTGCGCCAGGCGAAAGGCCCGCTGCCCGGTTTCGCGTTCGGATGCGCCTTGTCCCAGTCCTCGCGTTGCTGGTCGATCTGCTTGTCCAGCTCGCTGGCGTTGGTTTCAGTGCGTTTGCCGTCCTTCAGCACGCTGCCGGCCTGCGGAAGTACCTCGCTGGTGTCGATACTGGTGATGCGGTCGTCGATGTGTTTGGTGCCGTACACATACTGGTCGAAGATCTCGTTGACCGCCTTCGCGTTGCCGGAGACATCGATGAGGGTGGCGCGCAGATCGGCCGAGGACGGATGGCGGAAGCTCCAGCGACGGTAGTACTCGTGCATGGCGCGCTCCAGCACCGGCGTGCCGAGACGCTCCTCCAGATCATGCATCGCGGTGGACGTACGCGAATACACCGTGCCGTAGCTGCTGCTGGACAGGCGATCCCACGCGTTCTCGCCGAGCGGATCGGCCGGCCGCTGCAGGCTGGCACCGAGGCGGTCCGCCTCGAAGCCGGTCATCGACGGCATGATGCCGAGACGCTTCGTCCAGCCCGAGGCGAGCGATACCTTTTCGTCGCGCTCGCGCATCATGCGGTTGTCCCAATACTCGTTCATGCCCTCATCGAGGAGCGGCTCCTCGAATTCGTTCGAGGCGAGCAGTCCATAGAAGTAGCCGTGGCCGAATTCGTGGATGGTCACGAAATCCAGCAGGTACTGCGTCAACGTGCCCGACTCCACTTTGGCATAGCCTTCGGCGGTGAAGAACGTGGGGTACTCCATGCCACCTGCTTCGTCGGCGTTGTACGGCGGCACCACCGCCGTCACCGTGTGGTACGGATAGGCGCCCAGCGTCTTCGAGAAATAGCCCAGCGAATCGATGGTGGCCTGCAGCGTCGGCTTGGCGCTGGCCGCGTATTCGGATGGATAGATCACCCGCACGGCAACCTTCGGGCTGCCCGGCCCCTCGTAGGTGCCATCCAGCGTCTTGTAGCCCTTGGCAGCGACCCAGGCAAAGTCATGCACGTCGCCTTGCACGAAGTGATACGTGCTCTTGCCGTTCGCCGCCTGCGGCTGCCCCTGCAACTGGCCGACTGCGCCGACGGTGTAATCGCTGGGCACGGTCAGGCGCACGTCGTACAGACCGAAGTCGGCGTAGAATTCGCTGTTGAAATGGAACTCGTGCACGTTCCAGCGCGGCGCGGTGGCACCACGCTCGCCGGCCAGTTCCAGTACACCGATCTTGGGGAACCACTGGCCGACCAGGTTGAAGTCGCCGAACCAGCCGGTGCGTTCGACCACCCGCGGCAGCTGGCTCAGAAAGTCGATGTCCAGCGCCAGCGTGGCACCGGCTGCCACCGGCTCGGCCAGATCGATGCGCACCACGGTCTGGTCGGTGGCCGGGCCGCCATCGGGCTGCACGTACCGCCACTTCAGCACGGCATCGCCCTGCCTGACCTGCTTCAGATCGATCCAGCCCCACTCACCTTTTTTCAGCGCCGCCGCCCCGCGCGAACGTCCGTGCGCGGTCAACACGTCACGTTCGGTGAACCAGGTGCTGCCCTCGTTCTGGAAGGCATTGAGGTACAGGTGAAAAAACACGTGGCTGACCGGACGATCGCTGCGGTTGCGCCACGTCATGTGCTCCTTGCCGGTTACCGCGTGTTTCGCCGCATCCAGTTCGGCGTCGATCTGATAGCTCACCACGCGATCGGACAAGGTCGCCTCGTTGCCCGTGCGTGTTCCACCCCACGCATCGGCGGCGCTGGGCGCCAGCGGCGCGGCCGCATCGGCACGGGCGAACGGAATGTCGACGGGTGCCAACGTCGTCGAACTGGCGGGCGCCGGGGTCGCACCAGGCGCCACGGATGCTGCGGCTGCCGGCGCGACGGCCAGTTGCGCCATCGCCGCCCACGGCCAGACCGCGACCGACAAGGTCACGACACACAGATATCCCCATTTGCGTACTGCTGGCCGCATGTTTGCTGCTCCCCCGGACGATCCTCGCAGAGTTGCACGCAACCGGCCGGTGCAGCATAGGCCATAGGTCATGCCGACACGCCGCATCCTGCCGGCAACCGCGCCCATGGGAACTGCGGCGGGTCGGCGTGGTCTGGATGTGCGCCGCCACCGGATATTCCAGCAGGGCCGTCTGTCTGCGTCGCCGCACCCACTAGTATCAGCACCGAAACAACCGGCTACCCGCCGGCGCCCGCCACCTGGAGTCCCCATGCGCATCCTGCTTGCCGAGGACGACCCTTCCATCGCCGAGGGCATCTGCGCGTCGCTGCGTCACGGCGGCCATGCGGTGGATCATGTGGCTGCCGGTAACCTCGCCGATGCCGCGCTGCGCGATCACGTCTACGACCTGCTGGTGCTGGATCTCGGCCTGCCCGCGATCAATGGCAGCGAAGTGCTGCGCCGGCTGCGCAGCCGCGGCACCGGCATGCCGGTCTTGGTGGTGACGGCGCGCGACGGGTTGCCCGAACGCATCCGCGTGCTGGACCTGGGCGCCGACGATTACCTGGTGAAGCCCTTTGCCCTGGCCGAATTCGAGGCGCGCGTGCGCGCGCTGCTGCGACGGGCCAGCAGCCATGGCAAGCCGGAACTCCTGCTCGGTCGCTTGCGGCTGGACCTGCCCGGCCATCGCGCATGGATCGATCAGGCCCCGCTGGAACTGACCGCGCGCGAGTTCGGTCTGCTCGAAGCATTGGCGTTGCGCGCCGACCGCATCACCAGCCGCGCGCAGTTGGTCGAGGCGTTGTGCGACTGGGATCAGGAGCTGACCGACAACGGGCTGGACATCGCGATCCACCGCCTGCGGCGCAAGCTGCATGGCAGCGGCACCGGCGTGCGCACGATCCGGGGCCTCGGCTACCTGCTGGAAGAAACCGTGGAAGCCGGGAACGATCCCGCATGACCGCGCCCCGCCCGCCCCGTCTGCGCCCGAGCCTGCGCCGCCGCCTGCTGGTGTTCCTGCTGATCCCGATGAGCGCGCTGCTGGTGCTCGACGCGGTGCTTTCCTATGGCGTGGCACTGACCTATGCCAATCGCGTGCACGACCGCGACCTCAGCGATGACGCGGTGGCGCTGGCGAAAATGCTCGGCAACGACCAGCTCGGCAGCCAGCTGACCGCGCAGGCGCGTTTTCTGCTCGAGTACGATCCGGACGGCCACACCTATTTCAGCGTACACAGCAGCAGGCACGGACTGCTCGCCGGCAATGTGCAGTTGCCGCAAGTGGCACGGGCACCGCTGCTTGGTGCCGCGCCGACGCTGTACGACACCCAGCTCGAAAAACGCGCCTTGCGTGCGGCGACGGTCCGCACAACCGCACGCCACGATGCCGGCGACAGCCTGATCGTCACCGTCGCCGAAACCCTGCACGATCGACACGAACAGGCACGCGAGATCCTGCTGCTGGCGATCCTCATGCAGTCGTTCCTGATCGCCTGCCTGCTGGTGCTGGTCTGGTTAGGGGTTAGTCGCGGCCTGCGCGTGCTTGATCCGCTGACTACCCGGCTGGCCGCCCGCTCGCTCGAGCTGACGCCGATCGATGGGCCCGATGTGCCGCAGGAAATCCAGCCGCTGACCCGCACCATCGATGCCCTGTTCGCTCGCCTGCGCAGCATGCTGGCCCTGCACGACCGTTTCATCGCCGATGCCGCGCACCAGCTGCGCACGCCGTTGACCGGCCTGAGCCTGCACGTCGAGCGAGCGCTCGCCGATCCCCGTCCGGAAACGGTGGCCGATGCCTTCCTGCACATCCAGCGGCTGACCCAGCGGGCCGCGCGCACGTCCTCGCAACTGCTGGCGTTGACGCGCGCGCAGGCCGTACCGCTGGACACGGGAGAGCCGCACCTGCTCAATCTGGGCCAGCTGATTCCCGAAGCGGTGACACAGCGCGTCCATGAAGCAATCCGCGCCGGGATCGACCTTGGCTACGAGGGCGGCGGACGACCGCTGTACATCCTCGGCGAAGCGGCCAACGTGCAGGATCTGCTGGACAACCTGATCGACAACGCTCTGCGCTATGCCGGCCGTGGCAGCACGGTCACGGTCCATCTGCAGGCGCGCGATGATGGTGGCGCCGAGCTCAGCGTCGAGGACAATGGCCCCGGCGTCTCCCCCGAATTGCTGCCGCGGCTCAGCGAGCGCTTCTTTCGCGCCGCCGACAACAGCGAGGAAGGCAGCGGCCTGGGGCTGGCAATCGTCCAGCGGATTGCCGAACGGCATCATGCCGAAGTCGTCTACCGGCTCGGCGGAGAACATGGACTGCGCGTGGAAGTGCGCTTCCCACCACCGCCCTCGGCGGCATCATGATGGCTATCGGTGAGTGATTCGCCCACTCTCTGCTACAAGCTTGACCCGCCCGGTACTGGCGTTTCGCCCCATCGTCAGAAGAAACAAAGATTGCGCCACGACAATGACTCGGATGACCATCACCGAACCCCGGCAAATGTATCCGCGCCAAATCATCGCCACGGAAAAATGCACACCGTGCCACTTCGACTGAATCAGGCCATTCCCGGCAACCGGCTACGCGTGTGCCTGTTCGGAACCTTGTTCCTCGGGCTGACCGGCTGCGCCGCACCGCTGCCCAAACTGATGCCGCCCGTGCCCGCGCAATGGCAGCATGCGGCGGCTTCGGATCCGGCCAGGCCGACCGACCTGCATGGCTGGTGGCACGCCTTCGCCGATACCGACCTCGACACGCTGGTCGATCGCGCCCTGACCAGCAACCTTGATGTGGCGCAGGCCGTCGAGCGGTTGCATGCGGCGCGCGCACTGCACAGCCGCGCCCATGCGCGCTACCTGCCGGCGCTGAGTGCGCATACCGCTGATGCGATCGACCCCGACGCCAGCGCATCGTTCTTCGTGGCCGGCTTCGACGCCACGTGGGAGCTGGGCCTGTTCGGTCGTGCCGAAGGCACCCGGCGCGAAGCGCAAGGCGAACTGGACGCCAGCGTCGCCGATCTGCGTACCGCACAGGTCAGCCTGGTCGCCGAGGTAGTGCGCGAGTGGATCGGCCTGCGCACCGCACAACAACAGGAGCATCTGCTGCTGCAGGTCAGTCAGGTCCGTCAGCGCGAGTGGCAGTTGCTGCAGGTGCGCCAACGTCTAAACCTGGTGGCGCCCGGCGCCGTGGATCAGGCGCAAGCAGCGTTCGCCCAGGCGCAGGCGGCACTGGCGGCGCCACGGCAGGCGATCAATGCCAGCGCGCAGCGGCTGGCCGTCCTGCTGGGTCAAAACCAGCCCGATCCGGCCTGGCTGCAGGCCGGCCCACCGCCGGAACTGCGCGCATGGCAACTCGATGGCACCCCGGCCAACCTGCTGCGCACGCGACCGGAAATCGCGCGGGCCGAGGCGGACGTGTTACGTACCGCCGGCGAACTGGCACTCACCCACGCCGACATGTTTCCCAGCGTTGGCCTCGGCGCATCGATGGTCTGGGCCGCCGATATCAACAACAACCACAAGTTTTCCAACACGCCGAACGGCATCGCGTCCGTGGGGCCCGTCATCGACATCCCGTTGTTCGACTGGGGTTTGCGGCTGGCCGCCACGCACGCCAAAGGGTACGAGCTGAAAGCCAGCGTGCTGGCTTACCGGCAGGCCGTGTTGCAGGGCGTGGCCGAGGTGGAAACGGCGCTGGGCAGCCTGCAGCAGCAGCAACAACGCGAACACCACGACAAGCTCGCGTGGCTGGCGCTGCAGCGCGCCGACCACGCCATGCAGGTGCGGATCGGGCTGCAATTGAGCAGCCCCCTTGAGCGTGTCGAAAGTCAGCTCGCCGCCGCTCAGGCCGCGCTGGAACTGGCCGAGGCCCGCGCGGGCCACAGCCTGGCTTACGTGGCGCTGTTCAAGGCCCTGGGCGGCGCCCCGCTGCCGGCGACCGATGCGCAGCAGACGGACCCGGCGACCTCACCCGCGTCCGCCGACGCGGACCAGGCGCTCCGCTGATGGTCGCCCTTGCGCGCAAGACGCTGATCTATGAATGGCGACGCTTTCTGCCGGCGATGCTGGCGGTCGGTTTCGCCGGTCTGCTGCAACTGCTGCAGATCGCCTTGGTGCTGGGCATCTTCGGCAGCACCAGCCTCTACATCACGGGTTCTTCCGCCGACGTATGGGTGGGCTACCCGGGCACCCAGAGCGTGGGCCTGGGCCGCTCGATCGATGCGGACGTGGAGTCGCGCATCCTGATGGATCCCGCGGTGCGGCGCGTCGAACCGTATCTCTGGGTCGACGGCGACTGGCGCGGACCGGGTGAAACCGGTGGCGTCTCGGTCTTCGTCTCCGGCATCGACCCGAGCGCCGATGGTCTGATGTTTTCGAAGGCGTTGTCACCCACCCTGCGCGCACGGCTGGCGGAACCGGATGCCATCGTCGTCGATCGCTCGGCGCTGGGCCAACTCGGCGTCGGCATCGGCCAGACCGCCACCATCAACGGCCAACAGGTGCGCGTGGTCGGCATCAGCAGCGGCCTGCGTGCCCTGGGCGGCGTCAACGTGCTGTGCTCGCTGGATACCGCGCGGCGGCTGGACAGCGATCCGGCCGACGGGCCAACCTACCTGGTAGCCAGCCTGCGCGACCCAAACCAGGCCGACGCCGTGGCCACGCGCCTGCGTGGCGACAAGGCGTTCGGCCCGTACACCGCCTGGAGCGCCAGCGATTTTGCGCACCGCTCGGTCATGTACTGGCTGTTCGATACAGGCGCCGGTGCCGGCGTGCTGTTCCTGGCCGGCATCGTTTTTCTGGTCGGTGCGGCCATCACAAGCCAGACCCTGATCGCCGCCGTCAATGGTTCGGTGCGCGAATATGCCACCCTCAACGCCCTCGGCGTGGGTGTGGCGGCATTGCGCCGGGTCGTGCTGGAACAGGCGTTCTGGGTCGGCGCGCTGGGCCTGCTCGGTGCCAGTGTGCTCGGCATCGTGCTGATGGTGCTGGCGCGCAGCCAGGATGTACCGGTAGTGCTGAACG
The DNA here is from genome assembly GCA_041690935.1 of Rhodanobacter sp. Classification (GTDB taxonomy): domain Bacteria; phylum Pseudomonadota; class Gammaproteobacteria; order Xanthomonadales; family Rhodanobacteraceae; genus Rhodanobacter. Next base: position 9,257 of record JBEPVP010000034.1, on the reverse strand, counting down.
TGCCGGCCGCGCTGGCCTGCATCGTGCTGGTGATGGGCTTGGCCGCGGTCAGCGGGCTGGCCGCCATGCGCAGCCTGCGCCGCGCCGATCCCGCCACGTTGTTGAGGTAATCGCGATGCATCCTGCCACGGCCATCGAACCGTTTCCCGGACCCGCCCTGTTCGCCGAAGGGGTCAGCAAGGCGTTCGTCTCCGGCCACCAGCGCACGCAGGTGCTCGACGGCCTCACGCTGAGCATCGATGCCGGCGAGCTGACCCTGATCTCGGGTCCCTCCGGCTGTGGCAAGAGCACCTTGCTGGCGATCCTCAGCGGCCTGCAGAAAGTCGACAGCGGTCGAGTGCACGCGCTCGGCAGCGAACTGGGTCAACTCGACCTGCGCGCTCTGGAACGCTTCCGCCTGCAGCACACCGGCTTCGTGTTCCAGGGCTTCAACCTGTTCCCGGCATTGAGTGCGTTCGAGCAGGTCGAGTTGCCGCTGAATCACATGGGCCTGTCGCGCGACGAGGCGCGTCGGCGCGCCCAGCTCTCGCTGGAGGAAGTCGGCCTGGCGCATCGCATGCGGCTGCGCCCATCCGAATTGTCCGGCGGCGAGAAGCAGCGCGTGGCGATCGCCCGCGCGCTGGCCAAGGAGCCGGAGCTGCTGTTCGCCGACGAGCCGACCAGCGCGCTGGATGCCGCCAACGGCCAGATGATCATCGACATCCTGCACCGGATCGCGCATACCCACGGCACCACGGTGTTGTGCGTCAGCCACGATCCACGCCTGGTGGTTCACGCCGATCGGGTGCTGGCGATGGAGGACGGTCGCATTCTCAGCGACCAACGCACGCACGCAGCGGTCAACGCAAGCAAGGAAATTCCATCATGAAGCCGCTCGCTTTCCGCCCATCAGGGAGCGCCGACAGCGCGCGCCTGATTCGGCTTGGCTGCCTGGCACTGTCCGCCGCGTGGCTGCTGGCGGCCTGTTCCAAGGCCGCCGACACGCCGACCAGCGCCAGCGCCACCACTTCCTATGCCGCCGTGGCGCGTGGCCGGATCGATATCGAAGGCGGCCTGCTGGCGCTGTCGATGCCGCGCGAGGGCACGCTGGCCAAGGTCGCCGTGCATGAAGGTGATCACGTCAGGCAGGGTCAGCTGCTCGCCGAACTGGACACCGAACCGGCCGCGCTGGCGGTGGACGCGGCGCAGGCGCAATCGGCGCAGGCACAGGCGCAACTGAAGTTGCTGGGCATCAAGCAGAGCGCGGCGAAACAGCGGGCTCAGCGCCTGGTCGCCGCGGTCGCCGCCGGGGCCGGCGATGGCCAGAGCGCGGATGATGCCCGCGAGGCCGTCGCCCAGCTCGACGCCGAACAGGCGGCGGCACGTGCGGCCGTGAGCATGGCCGGCCAGAAACTGGACGAGGCGCGTTACGAGCTGAAGCAACGCAGCCTGCGCGCCCCGTTCGATGCCGGGGTGGTGCAGGTGTCGGCCCAGCCCGGCGCCACCGCCTCGCCATCCTCCGGTTCGTTGTTCACCCTGCTGCCACAGAAACCGCGGATCGTCCGCGCCGAACTCAACGAGAGTTTTGTCGGAACCGTCCACCCGGGCATGCCGGCCGACGTGGTCGCCAATGGCGATGCCGACAGCGCGCACTGGAGTGCACACGTGCTGCGCATCGGCCAGGTGTATGGTCCGGCGACACTGGAGAACGATCCGCAGGTACGCGCCAACGCGCGCACGGTGGAATGCGTGCTGGCGTTCGACCAGCCCGACTCCGATCAAATCCGGAACCTGCGTATCGGCCAGCGCGTGCTGGTGCGTTTCGGCGCCCCGAAAGCCGCAACCCCGGCTGTGTCGAAAGACTGAAGAAACTGCCATCTGCCAGGCTTTGCCCTGGCGAAAGCTGCTCCCGATCATCCGATCGTGACCCCGCATGTACAGGTCAACCGCGTGATCCAGCAAACCGACTTTTTCTTCGAGGGTGGTCGCAGCGGCGTGCTGCTGATCCACGGCCTCACCGGCACGCCGATGGAAATGCGGCTGCTCGGCAAGGGGTTGAACCGTGCCGGCTTCACCGTGCACGGCATGCAGCTGGCCGGTCACTGCGGCGACGTCGAGGATCTGCTCGCCACCGGCTGGCGCGACTGGTACGCCAGCGTCGAGCAGGCCGCGGACGAGCTGCTTGGCAAGGTCGATCATCTGTTTGTCGCCGGGCTCTCGATGGGTGCGCTGCTGGCACTGAAACTGGCCGCGGATCGGCCGCAACAGATCGCCGGCGTCGGCGTGTACGGCGCCACTTTCCGCTATGACGGCTGGAGCATTCCGTGGCTGGCGCGGCTGTCGTTCATGCTGCCGCTGTTGAAGAAGCTCGGCATCGGCCGCCGACGCAGCTTCATGGAACAGCCGCCGTACGGCATCCGCGACGAACGCCTGCGCGCGCAGGTCAGCACCGCGATGCTCAGCGGCGACAGCGCCGCCGCCGGCCTGCCCGGCAACCCGTGGTATTCGCTGGCCGAGATGTACGGGCTGGCCGCCGACGTACGTCGCCAGTTGCCGCACGTCACCGCGCCGTGCCTGGTCGCGCACGCCAGCGAAGACGATGTGGCCAGCCTGAAGAATGCGGAGCTGGTCATGCGCGAAGTCAGCGCGCCGGCCGAGCTGCTGTTGCTCAAGGACAGCTACCACATGATCACCATCGACAAGGAACGGCGCACCCTGATCGATCGCTCGGCGGCTTTCTTCGACAGCATCGCCGCGGCCGATACCGCGCCGCGACGCGTCGCGGCCTGAGCATGCCGGTGACGGGTTCCATCTCCTCCCTGGTCGCCGGCCTGTGGCTGTTCAATATCGTGCTCGACACCGGTGGCCAACTCGCGTTCAAGGCCGCCGCGGGCAATCCCGACGCGGGTGACGGTTTCGCGCGCTGGAAACACATGGCAGCACGGCCGTGGCTGTGGCTCGGCATCGGCTGCTACGTGATCGAGTTTCTGGTGTGGATCGCGTTCCTGTCGCTGATCCCGCTGTCCGAAGGCGTGCTGCTGGGCTCGATCAACATCGTCGCGATCATGCTCGCCGGACGTTTCCTGTTCGGCGAAAAACTCACCCGGCTGCGGGTGATCGGCATCGCGCTGGTGACGCTGGGCGTGGTGATCGTGGGAGTCGGCGGATGAAGCGCTTCTACCTGTTCGGCTTCCTGCTGCTGATGGGTTTCGACACGCTGGCGCAGATCAGCTTCAAGTACGCCGGCACGCATGCCTTGCCGGTGGCAGCGACGCTGGCGTGGCTGCTGCGCGTGTTCGGCCAGCCGTGGATCTACGGCGCGCTGATCGGCTATGTCGGAGCGTTCTTCACCTGGATGGCTCTGCTCAAACACGCGCCGATCGGCCCGGCGTTCGCCGCCTCGCATCTGGAAGTGGTGTCGGTGATGCTGCTGTCGGTGTGGCTGTTCGACGAGCACCTGAATCTCGCCCGCGTGCTGGGCGCGATCGCGATCATCGCCGGCATCGTCTGTCTGGGCCTGGCCGAAAGCCGCGAGCACGTGTCCGACGCGGCGTCCGCTCCGGCACAAGCCTGAGCGCTCGGCTACGCTGCGCGCATGCTGCCCCGTCGCCCACACGAACTGCCGCCCACCGCCGGACTGCCGCTGCGGCTGAGTGACCTGCGACCGGGCGCGCCAACGCTGGCGGCCGACATCGCCGCGCAACTGGGTACGCCACCGCTGCAGCTGGAATGCTCCGGCACCGCCAGCCTGTTGATCGCCTTGATCACACTGAGCGAATTGCAGCCAGCGCGCCGCCGTGTGGTGGTGCCAGCCTTCACCTGTCCGCTGGTCGCCATCGCGGTGCATCAGGCCGGGCTTGAGTTGCAGCTGTGCGACCTGCGCGCCGGTCACTACGACATGGACCCGGCGGCACTGCGCGCCGCCTGCGACGAACGTACGCTGGCGATCATTCCCACCCATCTGGCGGGTCGCGTCGCCGATGTCGATGATGCCGTCGTGGTCGCGCGGAGCGTCGGCGCCGGGGTGATCGAGGACGCCGCGCAGGCGCTCGGCGCGCGGCGTAACGGCGTCAGCGTGGGGATGCTTGGCGACATCGGGTTCTTCAGCCTCGCCGCGGGCAAGGGCTTGTCGATCTACGAAGGCGGCCTGCTGCTGGCGCGCGATCCCGTGCTGCGCGAACAACTCGCACGCACCGCGGCGCGCATCGTACCGGCCAGTATCGGCATGGAATGTCGGCGCAGTATCGAACTGCTAGGCTATGCCGCGCTGTACCGTCCCGGCGGACTACGACTGGCGTATGGCCGTCCACTCCGCCGCGCCCTGCGGCGGGGCGATCCGGTGGCCGCAGTGGGCGACGATTTCCCGTTGACGATACCGCTGCATCGCGTCGGCCACTGGCGCCAGGCGGTGGGTGCGCATGCCGCCGCCCGCCTGCCGGCGTTTCTCGATCAGCTGTCTGCGCAGGCAAGGCACCGTTTGGCTCGACTGCACAGGATCGACGACATCGAGGTACTCGATGATCCCGCCGATGCACATGGCACCTGGCCATTCCTGCTGTTGTTGCTGCCTGATCAGGAACGCCGTGATGCCGCGTTGGCGCAGCTGTGGTCATCCGGCCTCGGCGTCAGCCGCCTGTTCATCCACGCACTGCCCGACTACAGTTACCTCGCCGGTAGGGTGCCAGCGCAGGATGTACCGAACGCACGCAATTTCGCCGGGCGCAGCCTCAGCATCAGCAACAGTCCCTGGCTGGGTGACGACGATTTCGGAGCGATCTGCCGCACGCTGGAAGCGACGCTGGCCTGACTCAGCCGGACCTCACCGCGATCGCCGCCAGCAGTTGCAGATTCAAGGCATGCTGCTGCGCCTGCCAGCCGGCCAGTTCCGTCGGATCAATCGCGGGTTGCTCGTCCATCGCGGACAGCTTGCGTTTCCACCAGCTGCGGTAGCGGTAGTGCGAAACCTCGCCGTTGATGTCACTGCCGATCAGGCCGGTGCGCAGGCTGCCGATCAGCGCCAGCGCGTGTTCGGTCAACAGCCGGCCCTGATCCCAGTTGGTATGTGCCACCTCGGGCGCGAACGCGTCCTTGTCGATCGTCAGGTAAGTCGGTGCGGCCTGCGTGCGCTGCGATTCCACAAACGCGTCGACCATCGCCACGGGCGTATCGAAACCGCGGAACGCCTGCGCCAGGCCGAGCCGGCGCGACCAGCCGGTATCCACGCCCATGCTCCAGTAGGTCAGCTTGCCGCGCAGCAGCGGGGTGAAATAGTTCTCCCACGCGTGACCGGCGCCGATATCGCTGGAGGTAATGCCAAGCACGTGCACATGGCTGACCTGCGGCAGCAGCGCGACCTTGCGCACCCACGAACCGCAATGCACGCCGAACGGAAAGCGCATGTTGTCCGGATGATTGTCCAGCACCACGACCTGGAATGGCGTGCGCGTCTGCAATCGTGCAATCAGCGGCCAGCTGAGGTGATGGAAATCGCCGCTGCCGGTGAACACCGTGCCGTAGCGCGCCGGCAGCAGTTCGTCCAGCATCGTGCGGAACCGGCGCATGGTCGCCAGCGAGCAGCTGAAGCGAATCGATTCCTGCCAGTGCTCCAGCGGCAGCACCAGCCGGCCCGGCAACGGCCCGACCGAACGGTCGATGTCGAGCACGACGGGTCGATTCGGCAGATTATTCATCGCTGGATTCCGTGGCCGCCTGCCACTGGCGGTCGCTTTCGAAATGACGGCCGAGCCGACGTAGCAGCACACGCAGCAGCGGGTTGCGCGCATACACCGCGTGCCGGGTGAAGGTCATGCGTGCCCCGAGAAAGGATTTCACTTCGGGATCGGTCCAGCCGGCCACGTAATGTGTCAGGCCATGTTCCCGCGCGTAGTCGAGGTTGTGCATCCAGCTGACGAAATACAGGTTGTGTTCGCGTGCCTGCGGGTAGGCGAAGCCGACGTACTTGTCGATCAATTTCCCGCCATGTTCGTAGCACAGGTTCCAGCCGATCATCTGGCCGGCATGGCGATACACGAACACCACACCGCCACTGTCGGCATCCTGCAGCAAGGCGCGGAAGAACGGCGCGGTCAGCCGGTCGAAATGGATCTCGCTTTGCGCATACACGTTGTCAAACAGTGCGTGGAACCCGGCCAGCGTGGTCTCGTCGTTGAATCGCGCATCGCCGGTGCGGACCGCCTCGATCTCCAGGTCGGCCCGCGAACGCAGCTTGCGCCGGATGTTTTTCCGCCGACCGGACGACAGCCGCGCCAGATATTCGTCGGTCGAGGCGAAATCGATCGGCACCCATGCCAGCGCCTGTCCTTCCATCAATACATAACCTTCGGCCTCGCAGGCGCTGGCGAAGGCGTGCGCATACGCGTTGTCGGCGTCGCCGAGCAAGGGCGAATCCTGCGCGATGTCCTTGACGATCAGAAGTCGGCAGTCGCGCCCGTAGGCCGCCTTGAGGCCGTGCGCCAAGGCGGCCGGCGACACGTTCGATGGCAGCGGCGCGTATTCGGACACGGTGCTGCCGGCGAAGCGCGTGCGCCAGCGCAGCAGGTGTCCCCAGTGGCGATACAGCGGCCAGTGGTTGACGCGTTGGCGCAGCGCATCGTCCGCCGTGGTCAGCAGGTCGAACGGCGCCACGAAGCTCGGCATCCCCTGCGGCGACAGCTCGACCGCGAAGCCGACTGGCGGGTGCGCCATGAACTGCGCGAGCAGCGCGTCCGGCTCCAGTTGCGAAATGAAAGGCATGAGTAAGCTAGTTTGCCTAGACTGGTTGGGACATAACATAGTCATGTGCAGCCAGGAACCTACTCGCCATGAACGAATCCACCCAGCAGCAAGTGTTCGAGATCATCGCCAAGCAGGCCAAGATCGAGATCGCCAGCATCAAGCCCGAGTCCACCTTGAAGGATCTCGGCATCGCCTCGCTCGAGGCGATCGAGTTGATCTTCGACATCGAGGAACATTTCAACGTCAACTTCCCCGACCAGCAAGGCGCCAACTTCGATAGCGATACGGTGCAGAGCCTGGTCGATGCCGTGCAGAAGGCACTCGACGACAAGGCTGCCGCGAGCGAAGGGTCGAAGTAATGCCGACCATTTCGCTGCGCCGCGTCGCGATCACCGGCATGGGCGCGATCAGCCCGCTCGGCGTGGGTGCCGAAGTGTTGTGGCAGGGCTTGCGCGAAGGTCGCAGCGGCATCGGCCCGCTGTTCCATCCGGATGCCGAACGCTTGCGTGTGAAGATCGCCGCACAGGTGCCGGCCAGTTTCGACCCCGCGGCGAATATCGACGAACGCACCCTGCCGCTGCTCGATCGCACCTCGGAATTTGCGCTGCATGCGGCGCGCGAGGCGATCACGCAGTCCGGGCTGGACTTCCACCAGGACGGACTCGGTGTGCGCACGGCGGTCATCGTCGGTACCGGCGTCGGCGGCGAAACCACCCAGGACGAACAGAGCAAGCGCCTGTACGGCGAGAATGCCGCGCGCGCGCATCCGCTGACCATCGTGCGGCTGATGACCAATGCCTCGGCCAGTCAGATCAGCATTGCCTACGGTCTGCACGGGCCGACCTTCGCGGTGGCCAGCGCCTGCGCCTCGGCTAACCACGCGATCATCCAGGCGGCGCAGATGATCCGCTACGGCCTGGCCGACGTCGCCATCACCGGCGGCACCGAAGCCTGCATCACCTATGGTGCACTGCGCGCGTGGGAAGCGATGCGCGTGCTGGCCGACGACACCTGCCGCCCGTTCAGCGCGAACCGGCGTGGGCTGGTGCTCGGCGAAGGCGCCGGCATCTTCGTGCTGGAATCGATGGAACACGCGCAGGCACGCGGCGCGCAGATCCTGGCCGAACTGGCCGGCAGCGGCATGACCGCGGACGCCACCGACATCGTGATGCCCAGCGCGGACGGCGCCGCCGCGGCGATGCGGCAGGCGCTGGACGATGCCGGTCTGGCGCCGCAGGATGTGGACTACATCAACGCCCATGGCACCGGCACCCTGGCCAACGACGCCACCGAGACACGGGCGATCCGGCTCGCGTTCGGCACGCATGCCGATCGTCTGGCGGTGTCCTCGACCAAATCGATGCATGGCCACGCACTGGGCGCTTCCGGTGCGCTGGAACTGGTCGCGGTGATCGGCGCGTTGCGCGACAGCGCGGTGCCACCCACGGCGAACCTGGACCAGGCCGATCCGGCTTGCGACCTCGACTACGTGCCGAATGTCGGTCGACAGATGCCGGTACGCGCCGCGCTGAGCAATTCGTTCGCGTTCGGTGGGCTCAACGCGGTATTGGCGCTCAAGCGCGCGCCGTAACCACGCTCCGCATGTTTCGCAGGGCGGGCACTGCCCGCCAGCTCTTGCCGATGCAGAGCGGCGGGCAGTGCCCGCCCTACGGGGTTGGCGCGCAGCTGTCGCCGTCGCCTGCCCGAAACGGAAGAACCCGGCGGTAGTCCGCCGGGCTCTCTGGGTGCGCGATCCGTGCGCGCCCCGCATCACGCCTTCTTGGCTTTCGTCAGCAATTGATCCAGCAGCGCGATTGCCAGATCGATTTCCTCGTGGGTGATATCCAGCGATGGCGCGAACGTGATCACGTTCTTGTACCAGCCGCCCACATCCAGCACGAGACCAATCTTCTTGCCGTTGTGCTCCAGATCGCCGGCCAGGCCGATGTCGACCATTTTGTCCAGCAGCGCCTTGTTCGGGGTGAAGCCGTCCTCGGTGCATATCTCGGCGCGCAACGCGAGGCCGAGGCCGTCGACGTCGCCGATTTCCTTGTGCCGCTTCTGCAGGTCGCGCAGGCCTTCGAGGAAATGCGCGCCCTTCTTCGGCACGCTGGTTTCGTAGTCCAGCTCGTAACCCATCTTGATCACTTCCAGCCCCAGCGCGGTACCCAGCGGATTGGAGTTGAACGTGCTGTGGGTCGAGCCCGGCGGGAACACCGTCGGGTTGATCAGCTCTTCACGCGCCCACAGGCCGGATAGCGGATTGAGGCCGTTGGTCAGCGCCTTGCCGAACACCAGCACGTCCGGCGTCACGCCGAAATGTTCGATCGACCACAGCTTGCCGGTGCGCCAGAAGCCCATCTGGATCTCGTCGACCACCAGCAGGATGCCGTATTGGTCGAGCACCTTCTTCAGGCCCTTGAAGAAGCCCATCGGCGGGATCACGTAGCCGCCGGTGCCCTGGATCGGCTCGACGTAGAACGCGGCGTATTCGGCCTGGCCGGTCTTCGGATCCCACACGCCGTTGTATTCGGTCTCGAACA
>JBEPVP010000033.1:0-21678 GCA_041690935.1 Rhodanobacter sp. | reverse complement strand
ACCTGAAATCGTCCATGCCCTGGTAGCTCGTGACGCGGTTCAGCGTACCGCCGCCGGATGGCACGCGATAGACGTCATAGCTGTATGGCGCGACCTGATTGGTGCGCAGGTAGAACCACTGACCGTCCGCGCTGAGCTGCGGGTGGCTGACCTCGAACTGGCCCGACGTCAGCGCGCTGGCCTTGCCGTCGAGCGGCTTGCTGTGGAGCTGCGAGTAGCCGGTCTGCTCACTCAGGTACCACAATGTGCGGTTGTCCTTGAGCCAGCCGAAATCGTTGAAGTTCCCGTTGATCCACGCGGGGTCGGTCAGTCGTTGCTGGCTGACCAGCGCGTGGCGGCTGAAGTCGACGCTGGCGATCCAGCGATCCTTGTTGTCGATCGCGCGTATCTGCACGGCGACGTTGCGGCCGTCGTCACTCCACACGATGCCGCCGCCGTTGTCTTCGCTGAGCACGGTGACCGGTCGCACGTCCGGCGCCTTCAGCGCCTTGACCTGATCGGTCTTGCCGGCTTTCTGCAGTGCGGCGACGGTGCGCGCGCGGATGGCTTTCAGCGGGTCGTCCGTGATCCCCGGCAGCGCGTCGGTCTTCAGCGGATATGGCTGGTGGTTGGCCAGGTCGAGCAGCAGCAGCGACTGCGGTGCCGGATCGTTGCGCCCGACATACACGCGCGCCTCCTCCTGCTCGGGATAGCCTGAGTCGGTGATGTAGTGGGTGAGCTCGGGCGCCTTGCCGGCTTCGTAATCGTTCGGCGCGGTGATCAGCAACAGCCAGCGGCCGTCCGGCGACAGCTCGGTATCGACCGGCTTGATCTTGTCGCCGAGCCAGAACGGCTGCGGTGCACGGCCGGGGTCGGCGGTGGCCAGCGCCTTGTCCTCGTCGCGCTGCGCCTGCTTGTCGGCCTTGGTCTCGCGCAGAGTCCTGAACAGCTCCAGCTGCCGCGCGCCCAGCGCATTCGGCTGCTTCGCCTGCGGATCGTCGGCGAATTTCAGCACCGCCGCGGGCGCAGTGACGCCGCTGGCGAGATTGTGGCTGTACCAGTCGTTGCCGTCGCGAAACTGCAGCGCACGACCGTCCGCGGAAAACTGCGGCGCGGATTCGTCCTGCGGCGTGCGCGTCACCTGCGTGCGCCGGCCGCTGGCCAGATTCACCACGAACACGTCGCCATGCGCGATGAACGCGGCGTGCCGATGCGCGCGGTCGAACACCGCCGGACCGTCGGCCTGCGCCAGTGCGGCCGGGTCGAGTTTCGCGCCCTGCCCGCTGGCCGGATCGACGCGGTACAGATCGCGCACCGGGCTGCCGTCGCGCTTCAACGAGTAGTACAGGCTGCGCCCGTCCACGCTCCAGTACGGCGACTCCACCGCCTGCCCGATCCAGTCGGGATTGGCCATGATGGTTTCCAGGTCGAGCGGGCCCGATGCGGGCACGGTCGCTGCCGCCAGCGGCAATACGGTGAAGGCCACGAGGGCAGCAGGCAGCAGTCGACGCATGGATTTTCCCCAGGCAAAAAAACCAGCATAACCGAGCAGGAACATCTCGCGGGAGAGCCGTGCCACAAGTCAGGGATGATGGGCCGGCGACTCCATCGCTGCGCACTTCCATGGTGCGCGCGCCACGGCTGCGGCATGATGGTGGCTCGCGCGACGCGGGGGCGTCGGCGTTCACCAGGGAAGAGACCACCATGAAGCCTGCCGTCCTCTGCACCGTCCTTCTGCTTCTGGCTTGTGCGTTGCCAGTACAGGCAGCCGACAAACACGAAATGACCTACAAGGTCGGCGCCAACGTGGACGTCCAAGGCCGTGTCACCGTTACCCAACTCGACGCGGACGTGCCGGCGTCGATCGCTCCAGTGCTAGCTGCGGCAGTGAAACAATGGCAGTTTGTACCGGCCACGAATCATGGTCACCCGGTGCTGGCGCACACCTTCATTTTTGCCAAGTTGCAGGCCACGCCCAACGCGGCCGGCCGCTACGACGTGCGCATCAGCTTCGCCGGCAATGGTCCCAAGCTGCAGACCCTGAATGCCCAGCCGCACTATCCCGAGGATGCCATTCATGCACGGCAATCGGCGTTCCTCATTTTGAACGCCACCGTGCAACCGGACGGCAGCCTCACCGACATGACGGTGAGCAGCAAGTTCGAGGGCTGGCACCCGCTTCCGTCGTTCAAGAATGCCGTGCTGGCGGTCGCCAAGCGCTGGCATGCGATACCGGAACAGGTCGATGACCAGCCGGTGGCGACCCGCATGCGCATCCCAGTGAGCTTCACCCTGAACCCGCCGCAGTTCACCATGAAACAGATCCGCATGCTGCGCGAAGCGGTCCGCCAGGACGCCGCCACCGAGGCCCAGCCCGGCATCCCGCTGCCCTCTGAGCAGGAGCTGGCATTGGACAGCCCGCTGCGACCCAGCACCGTCGCCACGATCACCACGGCCCCCTGACTCCGCCGGGCGGCGCATGGCCCTGCGCACCATCGAACACGAAACCGCCGCCTATCCGCTGCCGATCCCGCAGTGGTGTTGCAGCGGGCTCCTGCAACGGCACCGGGTAGATCAACCGCCGCGGAACTCGCGGCGGTACATCCTCCGGACGCTGCTCGTGTGGGGCAAGGACGATCCGCGTCGATGCCGCCCATGCGCTCAAGTGCGACCTGCCCGGAGTGACACTGGTGGTCTGCGACGGCGGCCACTTCATGTCGCAGGAACACACCGCCGCCGTGGCACGGGAGATCGCGACCTTGGTCGACATGACTGGCAGCGATGCGCCGGTTCGGAGACACTGACGGACCCGATCCGTCGAGCCCCCGCATGACCCTCCCCACCATCGAACACGAAACCGCCGCCAACCCGCAATTCAGCATCCTTTGGCTGCACGGCCTGGGCGCCGACGGCAACGACTTCGCGCCGATCGTGCCGGAGCTGGTCGATCCCGCATGGCCCGCGCTGCGTTTCGTGTTTCCGCATGCGCCGGTGCGCCCGGTCACGATCAACAACGGCATGTCGATGCGCGCGTGGTACGACATCATCGGCTTCGATGCCCACGCGCGCCAGGACGAGGGCGGCATCCGCGCGTCGATCGCCGAGGTGGAGACCCTGATCGCGCGCGAGCATGGCCGCGGCGTGCCCAGCGAACGGATCGTGCTGGCCGGCTTCTCGCAGGGCGGCGCGATCGCGCTGGCCGCGGGCCTGCGGCATGCGGAGACCCTGGCCGGCATCGTCGCGCTGTCCACCTATCTGCCGATGTCCGCCACGCTTGCCACCGAACGCAACGCGGCGAACGCCTCCATACCGATCTTCTGGGGTCATGGCACGGCTGATCCGGTGGTGGTGCTGCAGCGCGGCGTCGACTCGCGCGATGTACTGCAGTCGCTCGGCTACACGGTGGACTGGCACACCTACCCGATGGCCCACGCGCTGTGCGCCGAGGAGATCGGCGACCTGCGTCACTGGCTGGGCCAGCAGCTGGCGTAAGCCCGCCTGCGCATACGGCATACTTGCCCGCATGCGCGAACCCACGCCCACCCGCAGCCCGCGCGGCCGCACCGAGCACAGCCCGCTGCCGGACTTCTGTCGGCTGCCGGCGCTGTTCGCGTTGTTCGTGGTCGGCGCGCTGACGGTGACGGTGATGTGGCTGGCGCGCGACAACCAGCGCGACTGGCCGGCGTACAGCGTCAGCATGCTGTTCGTGACCTGGCTGGCGCTGGTGATCGCGGTGGCGCTGTGCAAGCTGCGCGCGCTGTTGCAGCGCCTGCCCGGGCACATGTCGTATGTCGGCGTGTGGCTGCTGATCGTGCTGATCGTGCTGGTCGCCAGCACGGTCGCGCGCTGGCTCGACGGCGCGCTGCAGATGCAGCTGATTGCCAGCAGCATGAGCCGGTTCGTGCGCGACAACGTATTGATCACCGCGCTGCTCGGCGCCGCGATGCTGCGCTACTTCTATGTGCTGGCGCAGTGGCAGGCGCGGCTGGCGGCGGTCACGCGGGCACAGGTCGAGGCATTGCAGGCGCGCATCCGGCCGCACTTCCTGTTCAACAGCATGAACACCGTGGCGGCACTGATCCGGGTCGATCCGGACGCGGCCGAACGCACCGTGGAGGATCTGTCCGAACTGTTCCGCGCCGCGCTGGGCCAGCACGACACCGGCGACGGCACGCTGGGCGAGGAGCTGGCGCTGGTCGAACGTTACCTGGCGATCGAACAACTGCGCCTGGGCGCGCGCCTGCGCGTGCGGCGCGAGCTGGACGAGCTGCCGGCCGACTTTCCGCTGCCACGCCTGCTGCTGCAGCCACTGGTGGAGAACGCGGTGCGCCACGGCATTCAGCCGTTGCGTGAGGGCGGCGAAGTAACCTTGCGTGGCCTGCGCGAGGGTGACGGCGTGCGCATCGAGATCAGCAACCCGCTGTCGGACATGCCGGCCAAACCCGGCAACGGTCATGGCCTGGACAGCGTGCGCCAGCGCGTCGCCTATCGCTACGGGCCGCTGGCGAAAGTGCAGGCCGGGCCGCAGGGCGATCACTTCGTGGTGGTGTTGCAGCTGCCGGGCGTCGCGCGGTGATGCGCGTGCTGATCGTCGACGACGAACCGCTGGCGCGGGCGCGGCTGGCGGCCCTGCTCGGCGAATGCGCGGAGGTGGAAATCGTCGGCAACGTGGGCGATGGCGAAGCGGCGCTGAGTGCGCTCGGCCCGTTGCAGCCCGACGTCTTGCTGCTCGACATCAACATGCCCGGCCTCGACGGCGTCGCGCTGGCGCAGCGCCTGGCCGGCCGCACGCGACCGCAGGTGATCTTCTGCACCGCCTACGAAGCGCACGCCTTGAAGGCGTTCGAGCTAGGCGCGGCCGACTACCTGCTCAAGCCGGTGCGCCTGGAACGACTGCGCGAGGCGCTCGCGCGCGCGCAGCGGCGACTGGCCGATGCGCCGCGCGAACCGGCCGCGTATCTGCGCGGTCGCCTGCGCGGCGAACAGGTGCGCATCGCGCTGGACGAAGTGATCTGCCTGCTTGCCGACGAGAAGTACGTGACCGTGCAGCACCGCCGCGGCGAGCTGCTGATCGAGGACTCGCTGCGGCAACTCGAAGACGCCTACCCCGAACAACTGATCCGCCTGCACCGCAACTGCCTGGTGCCACCGGCACGCCTGCTCGGGCTGAAGACGCTCACCGATGGGCGCGTGCTCGCGCGCCTCGACGGCAGCGAACTGAACCCCGAAATCAGCCGGCGCAATTTGCCGGCGGTGCGCAAGCTGTTGCGGCTGGGGTGAACATCGCAGCGGTCAACACGATACAGCTCCTGCCCGGCGTCCTGCGACCCGAGGCACGCGAGCGCATCGCCTGGCACCAATCGCAGGGAGACACGATCGCGGTGGTGTCGGGGGCGCTGGAAATCGCGCTGTCGCCCTGGTGCGCATCACATGACCTGGACCTGATCGGCTCGCGATTTGAGCACCGCGACGGCATACTCACGGGCCGCCATCTCGGTCGCCAGTGCGTGCACCTGGAGAAGGCACGGCGCGCCCGGGAGCGCTATGACCTGGCGCGCTACGACGCCATCCATGCGTATGGCGACACCAAGGACGACCTCGCCATGCTGGCCCTCGCCGATCATCGCTGGTACCAGTGGCGGAAGCAGCCGTCACGCGAGCGGCGACCGTCGCCCGATGCGGCATGACCTTGTGGGTATCGAGGCGTCCGATGGTCACGCATGGCGTGCCGAGTCGCCAGTTTTTCCACGCGGCCTGAACATGCGAGCTGCTTCAATGAGATCTGCATCGACCACAACGGACATCGTCATGAGCCATGAATTCAAGGTCGGCGACCACGTGCGCTGGGACTCCGAAGCCGGTCGCGTGAGCGGCAAGATCATCAAGGTGCACACGCGTGACACCGACTACAAGGGTCACACGCACCGCTGCAGCGAGGACGATCCGCAGTACGAAATCCAGAGCGACAAGACCGACCACATCGCGTTGCACAAGGGCGCCGCGCTACACAAGGTCGGCTGAGCGGTGGTCGCAAAGCGCCCGGCGGCAGTCGTGGAAACGATCTGGACGATCGGCCATTCGACCCGCCCGCTGGAAGTATTCCTCGGCCTGCTGGCCGAGTACCACATCGAGTCCATCGCCGACGTGCGGCGCTTCCCCGGCTCGCGCCGCTATCCGTATTTCGCCAGCGATGCGCTGGCCGAGACGCTGCCCGCACGCGGCATTGCGTACCAATGGCTGCCCCAGCTGGGCGGCCGCCGCAAGGTGCAGGCGGATTCACCCAACACGGCATGGCGCAATGCCTCGTTCCAGGGTTACGCCGATCACCTGGCCAGCGCGGAGTTCGCCGAGGGACTGGCCGAACTGCTGAAGCTGGCGGCGGCCCGGCGCACCGCGATGATGTGCGCCGAAGCGGTCTGGTGGCGCTGCCATCGCTCGCTGATCGCCGACGTGCTCAAACTGCGCGGCATCGAGGTGGTCCACATCATCGACGCCAAACACAGCACGGTGCACCCGTATACGTCGGCGTCGCACATCGTGGATGGAAAGCTGAGTTATGCGTTGCCGCAGGGGGAGTTGCTGTAGGCAGGATCTATTCGTCGAACTGTGTGCCCCTGAAGAATTGTTTTTTTGCTGGATCAAGAGCACCCCCTCACCCCCCTCTCCCCCGGCTTTGCCGGGGGAGAGGGGGCAGAAGCGGCGTCGCCAATCATCAGGAAGATCCTGAGCTTCGCGTGGTCGGCTTTTAGCTTACCGATCTTGCAACTGCGCAGCAGTTGCGCACCGAGTGCGGGCCAGGATGGCCCGCTGCTCTACCCGGGGCCCCTGTGCGGCGGTGAGGACTGGACGACAGGCCCGCAGGGTGATCGGCAGGGATGCCGATCATTTTTCGCCCGGACAGGCGACGGCATGGATGCCGGAGTCAGAACAACGCAGGAGCAGTTGTCGGAGTCCGGTCGAAAAACCCGGCCGGTCCTCACGAACTTGCCGGGCATGGTGAGGGCATGGATGCCCGAGGTAGAGCAACGCAGGAGCAGTTGCCGAATGCCCGGCAAGCGCCAAGCGGGGTGGCCTCTCTTTTGGTTAATTTTCTCTGGCCACGCAGAGAAAAGTGACTCGCCCTCCGCAGGAGGATGAAGGCTCTTCGCTTCGAACAGAACAGAACCACGGCATCGCGACTGAAGCCACTCCCACAAGACAACATCAAAGCAGCGCAGCCCTACTCTTTTTTGACCACATGCCCGCCGAACTCATTGCGCATGGACGACAGCAGCTTGTCGGCGAACGAATCGTCGTCGCGCGAGCGGAAGCGTTCCATCAGCGACAGGGTAATCACCGGGGCGGACACGTTGAGCTCGAGCGCGGCGTCGACGGTCCAGCGGCCTTCGCCGGAGTCGACCACGTAGGGCGCGATGCCGTCCATGTTCGGGTTCTTGCCCAGCGCGTCGGTGGTGAGGTCGAGCAGCCACGAACGCACCACGCTGCCGTAGCGCCAGATCTCGCCGATCTGATGCAGGTCGAGGCCGAAATCCTGCTTGTGCTTGAGGATCGAGAAGCCTTCGGCATAGGCCTGCATCATCCCGTACTCGATGCCGTTGTGGACCATCTTGGTGAAGTGACCGGAGCCGACCGGGCCGACGCGGCCCCAGCCCTGGTCCTTGCCCGGCGCCAGCGTTTCGAAGATCGGCCGCAGCGCCTCGACGGTTTTTTCGTCGCCGCCGATCATCATGCTGTAGCCCTCTTTCAGGCCCCACACGCCGCCGCTGGTGCCGGTGTCGACGTAGCCGAGACCGTGCTCGGCGTAGCGCTGCGCGCGGCGCAGCGTGTCCTTGTAGTTGGAGTTGCCGCCGTCGATCACGGTGTCGCCGTTGGCCAGCAGCGGCAGCAGGGTATCGACGGTGTCGTCGGTGATCTTGCCGGACGGCACCATCATCCACAGCACGCGCGGCGTCGGCAACGCCTTGACTAGCGCCGCCAGCGAATCGGCCGAGCCGGCGCCCTTGGCTTCCACCGCCTTGCGCGCGTCGGCGTTCGGGTCGAAGCCGGTGACCTTGTGGCCGCCCTGCAGCAGTCGCTGCGCCATGTTGGCGCCCATGCGCCCCAAACCGATCATGCCCAGTTCCATAGGATGTCCTTGCGTGAAGTGAGTAGAGGTATTCGAGCCGAAACGGCCGGTTCAAAGCGGATGATTCTAGGCGGCTTGGCGATAAATCGGTGTGACGCGCCGGTGCATGCGCCGCTGACTCAGCGCGTCAGCCAGCGCTGCAGCCGCGCACGCACGCGCGGGGTCAGCCGCGTGTGGCTGTAGGCGCGGGCGGCGCAGCGGATCGCCTCGGCCTGGGTCGGGTAGGCATGGATGACTTGCGACAGCGTGCGCAATCCCACGCCCGCCACCATCGCCAGGGTGATCTCGTTGATCATGTCGCCGGCGTGCCGGGCCACGATGGTGGCGCCGAGGATACGATCGCTGCGCCCGCGCACATGGATCTTCACGAAGCCGCGTTCGTCGCTGTCGGTTACCGCGCGATCGCTCTCGTGCATCGGCACGGTGAAGGTCTTCACCGGGATGCCCAGCTGGTTGGCCTCGCGCACGTACAGGCCGACGTGGGCGATCTCCGGCTCGGTATACGTGCACCACGGGATCACCAGCTTGCTCAGCCGCTGGCGCCCGCCGAACAGCGCGTTGCGCAGCGCGATGTGCGCCGAGGCGGTGGCCGTGTCGGTGTACTGGTTGTCGAGGCAGACATCGCCGGCGGCGTAGATGCACGGGTTGCTGGTGCGCAGGAAGTCGTCCACATGGATGCCCTTGCCGGGCGCGTGGTCGACGCCGGCCGCGTCCAGCTGCAGCCCTTCCACATTCGGCACACGGCCTACGCCGGCGAGGATGGCATCCACTTCGATGGTGTTGCGATAGTCGTCGCTGATCAGATCGACCAGCTTCTGCCCGTTCTCCACCCGCACGCCGACAACGTGGGTGTTGAGCCGCACCTCGATGCCGTCGCGGGCGAAGGCGTCGGACAGGATCTGCGCCGCATCGCGTTCCTCGCGCGGCAGGAACAGCGGCAGGTCCTGCACGATGGTGGTGCGCGCGCCGAGCCGGCAGAACGCCTGCGCCAGTTCGCAGCCGAGCGGGCCGCCGCCGATCACCAGCAGGCGTCGCGGCAGTTCGGTCAGCCGGAACACGTTGGCGTTGGTCAGGTAGCCCGCTTCACGCAGCCCGGGAATCGACGGCACGTGCGGTCGCGCACCGGTGGCGATGATCGCCTTGCCGAAACACAGCCGGGCGCCGTTGACGGTGAGGCTGTCGGCGCCAGTGAACTGCGCGTTGCCGAAGAACACATCCACCCCTTCGGCGGCCAGCCTGCGCACCGAATCGCCGCCGCTGAGCTGGCTGCGGATGCGTCGCACGCGCTCCATCGCGGCGGCAAAGTCGACCTGGATATCCTGCGGCACGCGGGCGCCGTAGCGTGCGGCATCGCGCATTTCGGCATATACCCGTGCGGTGCGGATAATCGCCTTGGACGGTACGCAACCGGTGTTGAGGCAGGTGCCGCCGAGCAGGTGGCGTTCGACCAGCGCCACCCGCACGCCCAGCGCGGCGGCCGCCGAGGCCGCGGCCAGGCCGGCCGGCCCGCCACCGACGATCAGCAGCTGATAGCACGCGGCCGGTGTCGGGTTGGTCCACGCCGCCGGATGCACATGGGCCAGCCGCGCGTGCTCATGCGCGTCCTGCGGGGTGGTGATGGAGGCGTCGAAGTGCGGCATCAGCGTGCTCCGTGAGGGGTCGGCTGCAACAGCCAGCCGCCGCGGAAACCGGCGTGGTGCAGACCGTCGATGAGGTACGGACAGGCGCGCATCAGCCGCCAGATCAGCCCGCTGCGATGGTTCTCGATCATCATCAACACGATGCCCTGATCGAGGCCGTAGTGACCGGCGGAAACCCAGGCCGGTCCATCGGCACGCGCGAGCGAAGGGTTGAACGCGCTGGCCAGACGCCCCTCGCTGAGGATCTCCGGATAGCGCAGCAGCATGCTGTGCACGCCTTCCAGCGCGATGTCCGGCGCGAACGGCAACGACGCCAGCACCGCCGGCGCCGACAGCGTGCCGTCGTCCGGTCCGTACGGCACGCCGCGGGCGGCATAGCCGAACAGGTGGCGCGTCTCGTTGGCCACGTCCGGCATCTCGTCGCTGGGCCCGTCGCACGCCGTCAGCCCCCAGCCGTTGTCGTCGTAGCCGGCGAAACCGTGCGGATTGAGCCACGCATATTTGCGCTGGACCAGCACCGCGCGCCGGCTGTTCTCGAAATAGTCCGAGCGCTTCTCGCGCATGAACTTGTCGCGAATATCGCGAAAATCGATCCACGCATGCGAGAAGTGGTGCACGAACAGCGGCCCGGCGTAGAGATAGTCGTAGCCGTACAGGTTTTCCCACTGATAGGTCGCGGTCCAGGCGTGGTAGCAGCCGCCACTGATCGGATGGGTCGGTGAACCCATCGCCAGCGCGTACAGCACGATCGCCTCGCTGTAGCCCTCCCAGCCGTAGTGCAGGAAACCGCATTCGGGCTTCCAGCCCTGGCGGATCGTCTCGCCGCCGTCCTGTGCCCAGCGCCAGTCGATGCGCCGGTACAGCGCGTCGGCGATCCGGCCCAGCTCGCGCTCGTCGGGCGTATCGGCGCGGAAATACATTGCCGCGGTGAGCGCGCCGGCGATCAGCAGCGCGGTGTCGATCATCGACAGCTCCGACTGCCACACCCGCGCGCCGCTGCGGATATCCAGGAAGTGGTAGTAGAAACCCTTGTAGCCGGTGGCCTGCGGCGTGCCGCTCTGGTCGCTGTCGCGGAAGAAGCGCAACGCAGTGAGGCTGTGGCGCAAGGCGTCGGCGCGACTCATCCAGCCGCGCTCCACGGCCACCGGATACGACGACAGTGCAAAGCCGACCACCGCGATGCTGACCGGCGAGTTCGCGCGTGACGTATCGGTCACCAGTCCGTTGTGCGGATCGACCTGCTGCGCGAAATACTCGAACGCGGCGCGTTGCATGCCATCCAGCCAGGTGTCGTCGGTGGGAGTCGTGCTGCCAGTCATCCAGGGTTTCCCGATGGTCACGGTGGGTGGAATAGTGTGGACGCACGCAGCTGCGCTCCACCCCGCAAGCAGCTTGCACCGCCGCGCGTGAAATTAACGGAGCGTAGTCGCGCCCTTCATGCAGCATCGCCTTTCATCAACGGGTTGCGCGCGCACCGAAGCCGCGCCGGCCGAACCGCGCGCCTGTCGGCAAACGGATCATCCACTGGAGTGTTTCACACCCATGACCACGCGCCCGTCACCCATCGCGACGCCCACGATGCAACTGCTGTCCAACGGCCACTATTCGGTGATGCTGGACCAGGCCGGCTCCGGCTTCAGCCGCTGGCACGACCTGGCGGTGACCCGCTGGCGCGAGGACCCCACGGTCGACGGCTGGGGCAGCTATCTGCTGCTGCGCGACGAGGACAGCGGCGCCGTGTGGTCGGCCAGCCAGCAGCCGTACGGCCAGCGCGCGCCCGACGATGCGGTCAGCTTCGGCAGCGGCCGCGCCAGCTTCAGCCGTCGCCATCACAGCGTGCACAGCCTGCTGGAAGTGGCCGTGGCCAGCGCAGCCGACGTCGAGTTGCGTCGACTCACCCTGGCCAACCATGGTGACCGCACGCGCACGCTGTCGCTGACCACCTATGCGGAACTGGTGCTGGGCCCGATCGGCGCCGACAACGCGCATCCGGCGTTCTCCAAGATGTTCGTGCAGACCGCATGGGACGCGGCGCAGCGGCTGCTGCTGGCCACCCGCCGTCGCCGCGACACCCGCGAGCCCGAAATGTGGGCCGCGCAGGCCTTGCGCGTGCACGCGCAAACTGCCGACACCGGCGTCGCCTACGAAACCGACCGCGCGCGCTTTCTCGGCCGCGGCCGCGGCTTACGCCACGCGCTGGCGATGCAGCGTGGCGTCGCGCTGTCGAACACCAGCGGCTGCGTGCTCGATCCGGTGTTCAGCCTGCGCCAGACCGTCACGCTCGCCCCGGGCGCCAGCGTGACGCTGCTGCTGTGGACGCAGCTGGCCGACACCCGCGATGGCGCGTTGACGCTGACCACGCTGATGGACGACCCGAACGCCGCCGAGCAGCTGTTCGCCGATGCGGCGGCGCACGCGGCGACCGCCCAGCAGCAGCTGGACATCGATGCCGCGCAGGCCGCACGCTTCGCGCACTGGATGAGCGCGCTGATCAGCAGCGAGCGCGGCCAGCGCGCGGCGCCCGATGCGCTGGTGCGCGGGCACGGCGGCCCGCCCACGCTGTGGGCCGCCGGCATCTCCGGCGATCGTCCGATCGTGCTGCTGCGCCTGGGCGACAACGCCGAGCTGCCCCGCGTGCACGAATTGCTGCGCGCGCAAAAGTATTGGCGAGGCCAGCGGCTGGCGGTCGACGTGGTGCTGCTGAACACCGCCGACGACGCCGCGGGCGATGCCTTGCATGAGGCACTAGCGCCGCTGGCCGGCGCGCAGCAGGTGCAACTGAAAGCCGCCGCCGATCTGCCCAAGGCCGAGCTGTTCGCATTGCGCCAATCCGCACTCAACGACGAGTTGCGCGATGGTCTGCTGACCGCTGCACGCGTGCTGCTCAACCCCGCCGACGCCGAGCCAACCGCGGCAACGCCGGCCGCGGCGCTGACCCTCGCGGCGACGCTGCCCGCCAGCACGCCGATGGCCGCCGCGGCCACCACCGCGGCCGGCATGCTGGAGTTCGCCAACGGCTGCGGCGGCTTCATCGATGGCGGCCGCGCCTATGCGATCCACCTCGACGAGGCGCAGCCCACGCCGGCGCCGTGGGTGAACGTGATCGCCAACCCCGCGTTCGGCTTCGTCGTCTCGGCCGAGGGCGGCGGTTATACGTGGTCGTTGAACAGCCAGCAGAATCCGCTGACGCCGTGGCCGAACGACCCGGTCAGCGACAGCCCGCACGAGGTGCTGTACCTGCGCGACGAGGACACCGGCGTGGTGTGGAGCGCCACCGCGTTGCCGATCCGCGTGTCCGGCGCGGCGTACACCGCTACCCACGGCAAGGGCTGGACCCGCTTCGACAACGATGCGCACGGCATCGAGCTGGAGCTGATCCAGTGCGTGCCGACCCGCGACTCGCTCAAGCTGTCGCGGCTGCGCCTGCGCAATCGCTCTACCCGCGCGCGCCGCCTGTCGATCACCGGCTATGTCGAATGGGCGCTCGGCGCGAACGGCACCACGCCGGCGCCATTCGTGATCACCGCCCGCGACGAGGCCACCGGCGCGCTGTTCGCACGCAACCGCTGGCGCGCCGATTTCGGCGAGCGCGTGGCGTTCATCGACCTGGCCGGTGCGCAGCATTCGATGAGCGGTGATCGCGCGCAGTTTCTCGGGCCGCTCGGCAGCGTCGAGCGGCCGGCCGCGTTGCGTGACAACGCACCGCTGAGCGGGCGCCTCGGCGCGGGGCTGGATCCCTGCGGCGCCCTGCAGACCCGCATCGAACTGCCGCCGAATACGCAGATCGACCTGGTCTTCCTGCTCGGCGACGCCGCGGATGAAGCGGCCGCGCAGGCGCTGGTCAAAAAGTACCGCGCGATCGATATCGACGGCGTGCTCGCCGAGGTCGCCGCGCAGTGGAACGGCCTGCTCGACACCGTGCAGGTACGCACGCCCGACCGCGCGATGGACATCCTGCTCAACGACTGGCTGCTGTACCAGGTCACCAGTTGTCGGCTGTGGGCGCGCACCGCTTACTACCAGGCCAGCGGCGCGTACGGTTTCCGTGACCAGCTGCAGGACGTGATGGCGCTGTGCGTGAGCCGCCCCGATCTCGCCCGCGAGCAGCTGCTGCGCGCGGCCGGCCGCCAGTTTGCCGAAGGCGACGTGCAGCACTGGTGGCTGCCGCCGAAGGGCGCGGGCATCCGCACGAAGATCAGCGACGACCGCAACTGGCTGGTCTATGTCGCCATGCACTATGTGCGCGTGACGGGCGATGCGGCGGTGCTGGATGCAACGCTGCCGTTCCTGTGCGGCGAGGCGATTCCCGCGGGCGCCACCGACGCGTTCTTTCAGCCGTCCCTATCGGATGAGCAGGTCAGCGTATACGAGCACTGCGCCCGCGCGCTCGATGCCGGCCTCACCCGCGGAGCGCACGGCTTGCCGCTGATCGGCACCGGCGACTGGAACGACGGCATGAACAGCGTCGGCGAACAGGGCCGCGGCGAAAGCAGCTGGCTCGGCTGGTTTCTGCTCAGCTCGATCGGCGCGTTCTCGCCGTGCGCCGAGCAACGTGGCGATGGCGAACGCGCGCAACGCTGGCGCGACTACGCCAGCGACCTGCGCGGCGCATTGGAAAAAGCCTGGGATGGCGCGTGGTACCGCCGCGGCTACTACGACGACGGCGTGCCGCTGGGCTCGCACGATAGCGACGAATGCCGCATCGACACGATCGCGCAATCGTGGAGCGTGATGGCCGGCGCCACCGATCCGCAGCGTGCCGCGCAGGCGATGGCCTCGGTCGACCGGCTGCTGATCGACCACCCGAACCAGATCGCCCGCCTGTTCACTCCGCCGTTCGACCACAGCAAGGAGAACCCCGGCTACATCAAGGGCTACCCGCCGGGCGTGCGCGAGAACGGCGGCCAGTACACGCATGGTGCGATCTGGTCAGTCTTCGCCTGGGCAGGTCTCGGCGACGGCGACCGCGTCGGCGCGCTGTTCGACCTGCTCAATCCGATCCATCACAGCGCCGATGCCGAGGCCGTGGCGCGCTACAAGGTCGAGCCCTACGTCGCCTGCGCGGACGTCTATTCGGTGGCGCCGCATGTCGGCCGCGGCGGCTGGACCTGGTACACCGGCTCCGCCGCGTGGCTGTATCGCGCCGGGCTGGAGGCGGTGCTCGGTTTCCAGCTCAGCGGCGAGCAGCTGCGCATCGAGCCGTGCGTGCCGAAGCACTGGCCGGGGTTTGAGCTGACCTACCGGCATCGCCGCAAGCACGTCACTCGCTACGAGATCCGCGTGGAGAACCCTGACAAGGTTTGCCGTGGCGTGAAAGGTGTTGAATTGGACGGCCAAACGCTGGCGGCCGATGCAGCCATCATGCTGCTCGATGACGGTGGCGCGCACCAGCTGCGCATCACGCTGGGTTGAATTGCACGCTGGCAGGAGCGCACAGGGTGCGCTCCTGCGACAAGCAGGGCATCAGCGCTTGCGGGCGCGTGAGGCGCCGAGTTTTCGGGTCAGCGTGTTGCGTCCTACGCCGAGCGTCTGCGCGGCGTTCTGCCGATGCCCTCCGCTGGCCTGCAGCGCGGCCTGCAGCAAAGTCTGATCGAGCGCTTCGCGGGCGCGCGCATGGATGTCCGCCTCACCGCCGGCGAGTGCGGCCACTGCCCACTCACGCAAGGCATCGGTCCATTCGCCACCGCTGGGCGCAACCACCCCGCCGCCCAGATCCGCCGGCAGGATCTCGCTGCCCGGCGCGATCACCGCCAGTCGCCGGCACAAGTTTTCCAGCTCGCGCACGTTGCCCGGGTAGTCACGCTGCGCGACCAGTTTCAGCGCGGCGCGCGAGAAGCGCTTCGGCGGCAGCTTCAGCTCGTGCGCGGTGGCGGCGAGGAAGTGTTGCGCCAGCAGCGGGATGTCGCTGCGCCGCGTGCGCAGCGACGGCAGTTCGATGCGCACCACGTCGAGGCGGTGCATCAGGTCGGCGCGGAACTGGCCGGCCGCCACGCGCTGGGCCAGATCCTGATGGGTGGCGGCGACGATGCGCACGTTGCCGCGAATCAGTTCGCGCCCGCCGACGCGGTAGAACTCGCCGCCGGCCAGCACGCGCAAAAGTCTGGTTTGCAGGGCCAGCGGCATGTCGCCGATCTCGTCGAGGAACAGCGTGCCGCCTTCGGCCTGCTCGAAACGGCCAGCGACGCGGCGGGTGGCGCCGGTGAAGGCGCCGGCCTCGTGGCCGAACAGCTCGCTTTCCAACAACTCGTTGGGGATCGCGGCGGTGTTCAGTGCCACGAAGGGTTTCTGGTGGCGCGCGCTTTCCTCGTGCAGCGCACGCGCCACCAGCTCCTTGCCGGTACCGGTTTCGCCGGTGATCAACACATTGAGGTCGCTGGCGGCGACGCGACCGATCAGGCGGAACACCTCGCGCATCGGCGCGCTTTCGCCGAGCAGCGCATGGTCCGGCGCGATGACGTGGCTGCCGGTCACGGTCGGCGACGCGACACTGGCCAGCGCGCGCTGCACCGATGCCACCGCGTGATCGAGATCGAACGGCTTGGCCAGGTAATCCACCGCGCCGGCGCGATACGCCGCGGCAGTGGTGGCCACATCGGTGTACGCACTCATCACGACTACCGGACCGATGCCCTGCGCCTGCAACTCAGTCAGTAGATTCAGGCCATCCTCGCCCGGCATGCGTACGTCGGTGACGATCAGTACGGGACGCACTTCCCGCAGCGCCGCACGCACGCTCGCCACTTCGCCGAACTCGCGCACCGCCAGCCCGGCATCGCGCAGGGCTTCGGCCAGTACGAAACGCACCGCGCGATCGTCGTCGACGATCCAGATTTTTTCAGTCATGCGCGCGCTCCAGCGGCAGGTACAGGGAAAACACCGTCTCGCCCGGCCGGCTGGTGCAGCGCAGCTCGCCACCGTGTTCGTGGGCGATCTCGCGCGACAGCGCCAGCCCGAGACCGGTACCGTCGGCGCGGCCGGACACCAGCGGCTGGAACAGCGTGTCGCGCAGTGCCGCCGGCACGCCGGGGCCGTCGTCGATCACGTCCACCCGCAGCGCCATGCGCAGCACCCGTTCGGCCAGCCGCAAGCCGTGCTC
The DNA here is from genome assembly GCA_041690935.1 of Rhodanobacter sp. Classification (GTDB taxonomy): domain Bacteria; phylum Pseudomonadota; class Gammaproteobacteria; order Xanthomonadales; family Rhodanobacteraceae; genus Rhodanobacter. The sequence continues at coordinate 4,838 of JBEPVP010000033.1, read as the reverse complement.
GACCCGCGTGCGCAGGGTGAGCGTACGCGCGCCCGCTTCCAGTGCATTGCGCGCGAGGTTCAGCAGCACCTGTTGCAAGCGGTCCGCGTCGCCGCGCAGGTCCGGCACGCTGGGGTCGTAGTCGTGGCGCAGTTGCGGCGGCGCCGGTTCGGCCTGCAGCAGGTCGCCGAGCCGCTCCAGCAGCTGATGAATGTTCACCGGCCCGAGCTGGGCCGCGCCGTCGTGATGCAGCAGGCGATTGGCCAGCGTGCCGAGCCGGTCCGCCTCGTCGATGATCAGTCCGGCCAGCGCCCGCAGGTCGGCGGTGTCGACCCGCCGCTGCAGCAGCTGCGCCGCGCCGCGCAGCCCGGCCAGCGGATTCTTCACCTCGTGCGCAAAGCCGCGCAGGGTGGCCGACAACGGCGAGCTGCTCGCCATCGGTTCGGCCAGTGCGTGCACTTCCAGCAACAGGCCTGCCTCGAACGGCTGCAGCGCGATATCCACCCTGCTTTCGCGGCCACTGGCCGCGGTCAGCGAAACCCCGCGCAGCTGCAAGGCCCGCTGCTCCGCCAACGCCCGCCCGGCTTGGGTCGACATCTCCGCCTCGCCCAGCCATCGGCCCAACGGCTGTCCGATCGCACCGCGCGCGCCCAGTTCCAGCCACTCGGCCAGAGCCGGGTTGATCCATTCCACGCACAGTTCGGCATCGACCAGTGCCAGCCCGGTCGCCATCTGCTCCGCCCCTGTGCGCCAAGCCATCACGTTCATTGCACCATGATGGGCAATGCGTCGGCTTGGTGCAATCTACCGTTGGTGGTGTTCTCTGCTGACGTTTGCGCGGCCCGCCACCGGCTCACTTCATTCGGGCTGACGTCATCGGCGGTTGAGCTGGCGGCGACGGCGGTGTTTCCGCTGCTGGCGTTGACCGCCTCATCAGCTCGCGGGTTGCTCGCCCGATTGCCGCTCGGCCAGGCCATCGACGCTGCCGTTGATCTATCGTGCACGCTGAAAGCAACGGCATGCGGCAGGCCGCCTCCTTCCCGGCGCCAGCGCTGCAGCGAAAACGGCAGGAGACCGGTGTGACGAATGGAGTGCCGCAGCGGCGGCAACATGGGCGGGCCACGGCGAAGCTGGGTTATGTCGTCGCGATCGTGCTCGGCTTGCTGGGCGCGCCAGCTACGGCGCAAGAGGTGCCGTCGCGCTCGCCCGATCCGCAGGTCGAGCCGACAGCGCTGGCACCGATCGTGGTCAACGCCAGCCGGCTGGACATCCCCGCGTTCGACATCCCCGCGGCGCTCAGCGTGGTGCGCGTCGCGCCGGCCGAGGCCGGCCAGCCGGGCGTGAACCTGTCCGAAGCGCTGGTCGGCGTGCCCGGCATTCTCGCGCGCGATCGGCAGAATTACGCGCAGGACGAGCAGATCTCGATCCGCGGCTTCGGCGCACGCGCCAGCTTCGGCGTGCGCAGCATCCGCCTGTTCGTGGACGGCATTCCGGCCACGCTGCCCGACGGCCAGGGCCAGGTCTCGCACTTCAACCTCGACCCGGCCGACCGCGTCGAGGTGCTGCGCGGCCCGTTCTCGGTGCTGTACGGCAATGCCGCCGGCGGCGTGGTGCAGCTGTGGAGCGCGGACGGCACGGCGACGCCGCAGACCACGCTGGGCGTGTCCGCCGGCAGCCACGACAGCTTCCGCTACAGCGCCAACACGCGCGGCATCGTGGGGCCGGTCGACTACAACATCGCCGTTTCCGAATTCCTCGCCGGCGGCTATCGCGCGCACAGTCGCGTGCGGCGCGAATCGGACAACGCGAAGTTCGGCATCGACCTGGGCCAGCAGCGCAAGCTCACCGTGGTGCTGAACCGGCTGTACCAGCCCGGCACGCAGGACCCGCTGGGGTTGACCCGCGCCCAGGTCGATGCCGATCCGACCCTGGCCACCGCGGTGGCCAGCCAGTTCAACACGCGCAAGAGCATCCGGCAGAACCAGCTGGGCGTGATCTACGAGCAACAACCGGACGACGCCGACCAGTGGCGCGCGATGGGCTACTACGGCCAGCGCAGCATCGTGCAGTTCCTGTCGATTCCGCCGGGCGCGCAGGCCAATCCGCTGCAGTCCGGTGGCGTCATCGCGCCGGATACCGACTACGGCGGCCTGGACCTGCGCTGGACGCGGCACGGCACGCTGGCCGGCCGCGACTTCGAATTCGTGCTCGGCGCCAGCGGCGACTACCAGCGCCAGCACCGCACGGGTTACGAAAATTTCGTCGGCGACAGTCTGGGCGTGCGCGGTGCGCCGCGCCGCGACGAAGACGACAACGTCAACAATGTCGCCGAGTACGCGCAGTGGTACTGGCACCTTGCCGCGCGCTGGTCGTTGCTGCTCGGCCTGCGCCACGACGAGGTGCGCTTCAGCGAGCATGATGTCTACATCACGCCCGCCAACCCGGACGACAGCGGTCACGTAGCCTACGGCGCCACCACACCGGTGCTCGGGCTGGAGTTCCGGCCCGGCGCCAACCTGCGGCTGTACGCCAGCTACGGCAAAGGTTTCGAAACACCCAGCTACAACGAGCTGGGTTACCGCAGCGACGGCCAGGCCGGCCTGGCGTTCGACCTGCAACCGGCGCGCAGCCGCAACCTGGAAGTCGGCGCCAAGTGGCGGATCACCCGCGCGCTGGAATTCGATGCGGCCGCCTTCCGCGCTGACACCAGCAACGAACTGGCGGTGGCCAGCAACCAGAACGGCCGCGCCACCTATCGCAATGTGGGCGATGCGCGACGGCAGGGCGTCGAACTCTCGCTGAGCGGCGAGCTCGGTCACGACTGGCGGATCAGTGCCGGTGTCACCCGTCTGCAGGCGCGTTTCCGCAGCGGCTTCCTCACCTGTGCGGCTACGCCGTGCGTCACGCCAACCACGCCAGTGCAGGCCGGCTCGCGCATTCCCGGCGTGCCCGATAGCTACGGCTCGCTGCGAGTCGAACACGGCCACGAGCTGGGCTGGCGCGAAGGGTTGACCGTGGAGGGCGTCAGCGCGGTCACCGTCAACGACGCGAATACGCAGCGTGCCGCGGGTTACGGATTACTCGATCTTGATGCCAGCTACACCTTCGCCCTGAATGCCGACACGCGGCTGCAACTCAGCGCCCGCGTCGACAACCTCGCCGACCGCCGCACCATCGGCTCGGTGATCGTCAACGACGGCAACGGCCGCTATTTTGAACCGGGCCCTGATCGCACGTGGCTGCTTGGGGCGCGGCTGACGTTCTAGCTGTGCGCCGGATACGACCATGACGCCTCGCGGCCGAATCCACGAAGTTGAAACAGAACGGGCGCCGCAGCGCCCGTTCTGTTGCGACATGACGCTGTCTGCGTCATCCCTGCTGACGCTTGGTTACAGCGAGTAATACATCTGGAACTCCAGCGGATGCGTGCTGGCACGGTAGCGGGTGACTTCCTTCATCTTCACCTCGATGTAGGCGTCGATGAAGTCGTCCGTGAACACGCCGCCGGCTTTCAGGAACTCACGATCCTTGTCCAGCGCCTCCAGCGCGGCGTCGAGGCTGGAGCACACCTGCGGGATGTTCTTCTCTTCTTCCGGCGGCAGGTCGTACAGGTCCTTGTCGGCCGGTGCGCCCGGGTCGATCTTGTTGAGGATGCCATCGAGGCCGGCCATCATCAGCGCGGTGAACACCAGGTAGCCGGAGTTCATTGGATCGGGGAAACGCACCTCGATGCGGCGGCCTTTCGGGCTGGCCACGTACGGGATGCGGCAGCTCGCCGAGCGATTGCGCGCGGAGTAGGCCAGCATCACCGGCGCCTCGAAGCCCGGCACCAGCCGCTTGTAGCTGTTGGTGGTGGAGTTGGCGAACGCGTTGATCGCGCGGGCGTGCTTGAAGATGCCGCCGATGTACCACAACGCGGTCTGCGACAGGCCGCCGTAGAGGTCGCCGGCGAACAGGTTCTCGCCGTTCTTGGCCAGCGACTGGTGCACGTGCATGCCGCTGCCGTTGTCGCCGACCAGCGGCTTCGGCATGAAGGTCGCCGTCTTGCCGTTCTGGTGCGCCACGTTCTTGATGACGTACTTCATCGTCAACAGTTCGTCAGCCTTTTTCACCAGCGTGTTAAAGCGTACGCCGATCTCGCACTGGCCGGCGTTCGCCACTTCGTGGTGGTGCACTTCGACGGTCTGGCCCAGCGATTCGAGCACCTTGCACATGTCCGCGCGCAGGTCGCCGAGCGAGTCGACCGGGCTGACCGGGAAATAGCCGCCCTTCACGCCCGGACGGTGGCCGGTATTGCTGCCTTCGTACTTGTAGCGCGACGACCACGCCGCTTCCTCCGAACCGATCTCGTAGAACACGCGGCCCGGGTCGTTCTGCCAGCGCACCGAGTCGAAGATGAAGAACTCCGGCTCCGGACCGAAGAACGCGGTGTCGGCGATGCCGGTGGATTTCAGGAACGCCTCGCCGCGCTTGGCGATCGAGCGCGGGTCGCGGCCGTAGGCCTGCATGGTCGATGGCTCCAGCACGTCGCAATGCAGGATCAGCTGCACATGCGAACTGAACGGGTCCAGATGCGCGGTGTCCGGATCGGGCAGCAGCACCATGTCCGACTCGTTGATGCCCTTCCAGCCGGTGATCGAGGAGCCGTCGAACATCTTGCCGTCCTCGAACGTCGACTCGTCGATCGCGTGGGCCGGAAAGGTGACGTGGTGATGCACGCCGAGCATGTCGGCGAAGCGGAAGTCGACGAACTCGACCTCGTGTTCCTGGATCAGGTCGAGCACTTTGTTGGCAGTCATGGAGCAACCTCGGGGGCGGATGGCGGTATCTTGCAGCGATGCTCAGCAATGCCCGTGCCA
>JBEPVP010000032.1:0-21869 GCA_041690935.1 Rhodanobacter sp. | reverse complement strand
GCCCGGCACGCAGGCGACGCCCTTGGCTTCCAGCAGCGCGGCGCAAAACTCCACGTCGTTGTTGATGCGCATGCCGTGGTGGCTCTTGCCGAACGCGACGGAAATATCCGGGAACGCGTAGAACGCGCCCTGCGGTTGCGGACAAATCACGCCGGGAATCGCGCGCAACGCAGCGACCACGGTGTCGCGCTTGCCGGCGAACTCGGCGCACTTGGCTTTCGGGATGTCCTGCGGGCCGCTCAGCGCCGCCACTGCCGCGGCGGTAATCACTTCCGGCAGGCTGGTGATGTGATTGGAATTGAGTGTGGTGACCGCCTTGGCGACCACTTCCGGTGCGGCGATCAGGCCGACGCGCCAGCCCGGCATGCCGTAGGTCTTGGAGATCGAGTCGACGAAGATCACCCGCTCGCGCAGCTCAGGTCGGGCGAACACGAAGTTGTGATAGCCGATGCCGTCGAACACCATCGAGTTGTAGATGTCGTCGGTGATGATCCAGGTGTCCGGATATTTCACCAACACGTCGGCCAGCGCGGCGATTTCTTCGCGCGTGTAGACCATGCCGGTCGGGTTGGACGGGTTGCCGAACAGGAACACCTTCGGCTTGCGCGCCAGCGCCGCGTCGAGTTGCGCCGGCGTGAGCTTGTAGTTCTGCTCCGCGCTGCACGGCAGCACGTTGATCTTCGCGCCGACGATCTGCGCGATGTCGTGGTAGCTGGTCCAGTACGGCGCGGCGAAACAGATCTCGTCGCCCTCGTCGAGCAGCGCCTCGGCCAGGTTGTACAGCACATGCTTGGCGCCGATGCCGATCGAAAGGTTCATGCGGGTATAGCCGCTGAAACCCAATGCCTCGATATGCTTCAGGAACGCATCCAGCAACGCCTCGGCGCCGCGGTTGCTGCCGTACTGGCCGCTGTCGTGCGCCAGCGCCTCACGCGCGGCGGCGTACACATGCTCGCCCGGCAGGAAGTTCGGCACGCCGATCGAGAAGCTGATGATGTCGCGGCCGGCAGCCTTGAGCTGGCGGGCCTTTTCGGCAATGACCATGATCGCGCTGGGTTTGGCGCGACCGACACGCTGGGCGAGCTGGGGCATGGGTATCTCACGCAGGGGGAGGAAGCAAAGGCGGTGATTTTATCACGCTGCAGTACCGCTCGCGGCCAGCGCCTGCCGTCTACTGCCCAGGCCGGCGCGAACACGCCATGATGCGCACGTCCGCGCGACGGGCACCGTGACCTCACGAACAAAGGAGATCCACATGCATTGGCTTTGGGTATTCGTGATTGGACTGATCGTCGGCCTGGTGGCCAAACTGCTGATGCCGGGCAAGGACCCGGGCGGTTTCATCATCACCGCGATCATCGGCATCCTCGGTTCGCTGCTGGCGACCTGGGCCGGCCAGAACGTGTTTCACTGGTATCAGGAAGGCCAGCAGGCCGGCTTCATCGCCTCGGTGATCGGCGCGATCGTGCTGCTGTTGATTTATCACCTGCTCCGGCGCAAGTCCGCGTAACCCCCGATCCCGGCGGAGCGAAACTCCGCCGGGATCGGGGCGGGCAAAGCTGCTCAACGCTGCGCAGCGCCACCGAGCAACTTGCCGGCCAAGCCTTGGAGCATGCCCAGATTGAAACTGCTGCCCTGCCCTTCGACGGGCACCTGGCCATCCGGGGTCAGGTGGTCAACCGCCTGCGGCAAAACCTTCGATAGCCCACCGAACACGACATTGGGATCGACACCGAGCTTGCCAGCCGCTTCCTGCACCAGCGAGCCCATCCCGCCACCCTGCAGCGCCTGGCCAAGCTGGTAACCGGATACCGGCTGGTTCGCCCCGGTGCCGACCCACGACTGCACCGCGCCACCCAACCCGTGTTGTTGCAACATGCTGATCAGACCCTGCACCCCGCCGGCCCTCTCGATCAGCTGGCCGACGACCCCAATCAGCGAGCCACCACCCGCCTGCTGTCCCTGACCGCCAATCAAATCGTTGAGGAATGACATGGTCGTTCTCCTTGATGAATGAATGAGCGTGCCGCCGGCGGAGCATAAACCCGCCAAACCAGCACTGCCTGCCATTCACCCACAAAAAAACCGCCGGCTGAAACCGGCGGTTTCCTGCGCATCGCGAAACTGAAAACTCAGCCGCGCTGATCGAGCACCGCATTCCACTCTTTCACGCGATCGGACTGCGCGGCCAGCAATGCGTCGACGTCGCCTTCGACCGTGACCTTCTCGATCGTGTCGCCCTGCTGGATCGTGTTGACCACGGCCATGTCGGCCGCGTCGACCACTTCGCCGAACACGCTGTGCTTGCCGTCCAGCCACGGCGTGGCGCCATGGGTGATGAAGAACTGGCTGCCGTTCGTGCGCGGGCCGGCGTTCGCCATCGACAGCACGCCCGGCTTGTCGTGACGCAGCGACGGATTGAACTCATCCTCGAACTTGTAGCCCGGACCGCCGCGGCCACTGCCTTCGGGACAACCGCCCTGGACCATGAAGTCGGCGATCACGCGATGGAACGACAAGCCGTCGTAGTAGCCGCGTTTGGCCAGGTTGACGAAGTTGGCGACCGTGACCGGCGCCTTGTCTTCATGCAGACGCAGGTGGATCGGGCCGCGGTTGGTGGTGAAGGTGACATTGATGGTCATCGCAAATCCTTGGGTTCGAAAGCTGCACTGCGCCGGGCGGCATTGGCGCGCGACTGCAAAGAATAACCCAGTGCCGCCGATGGCGCTGACGAAGACTCAAATATGGCTGTAGGAGCCCACTTGTGGGCGATGCTCCTGATCGAATGGGCACAGAGCATCGCCCACAAGAGGGCTCCTACGCGAACTATGGCAAGTTAAGAGTGCTGAGTTCCAGCGTCCCTGCCCCGCGCGGCTGCGCCACCGGCGTCGGCACATCCTTGGGCCATGCCGCTCCCTCATAAAGATGCGCCCACAACCGGTCCAGCGCTGCATAGCCATACGGCAGCAGCGGCACGTGCCGGTCGCCAAAACCGGGCAAGGCCAGGAACGCATCGAAGTGCTGGGCGTGCGGTACCTTCCAGTAGATCGGTTCCCGCCCCTCGTCGCGCAGCCAAGCTACATACGGCTCGGAGGTGAAGGCGGTCGGCAGCAACCCGTCGCCGGCGCCATGCACGATCCACAGCGGCAAGTCGTTGCGCGGCAACCTCGCCGTCGTGGCGGCAATGGAAGCATGCAAGGCCTGCGCTTCGTGATCGTCACCGGTCCACAGCGCGCGCAGGCATTCGCTGCCGCTCAAGGTGGGATCGGCCGAGACCTTCATGCCGCCGAACAGCCCGATGCCGTTGCCCGGCGGAATGCCCGAGCCGTCCGCCCACCATGTCGCCCGCGCAATGGGATCAGTCACGCCCGGAAAGCCACCGACGCCGCTCGCCGCGTAGTGAAAGCCGCACGCCATGTCGGTAGCGTCGCGACGCAAATAGGACGAGGCATAGCCGGCCGTGATCACCCGCCACAAATCGAACACGGTGGAACTGGCGGCCGTGTTCATCACTTCGTCGGTCCAGCCTCGGCTATGCAGGTACTGGTACGCCTGCTCCGCCTGTTCGGCCACCGTGTTTCCGCGCAACTTGCCTTGCGCGCGCAGACTGGCACAACGCAGCGGCCAGACTGGCGGTGGCATGCCATTCGGCATCCGTGCAAACGGAGCGCTGGTGAAGCGGTCACTGCTCAGCGCACACGGCAACCAGATCGCCGCCTCGGTGCCGTAGTCGTACATCGCGCGGCCGTGCTCCGCCACGTACACGTTCGGTTCGAGTGCCACCACTCCGGCGAAGAAATGCTCGTTGTCGAGACCGGCCGCCTGCAGCACCGCACCACCGCCGTTGGAGATACCGGTGGCGATGATCTTCGTATTCTGCGGTGTGAAGGGTGCGTCGTCCGGAAACGCGCGGTCGAGCATGGCCAGTCCGAACTGCGCGGCCTGGATCACGTGTCCGCCCCAGTCGGCCTCGGGGTTGTCACCCGAGTTCATGTGCTTTACCGCGATGCCTGCGGTCGGCGGCGCGGAGGGCGGCTGGAACTCCAGCTCCGCCTCGCCGCGTTTCGCACGACGGCCATCGAGCGCCACACCGCTGTCGTCGGAGTAATCGAAATAACCGGCACCGCCGCCCTTGTCGGTGTACGCCACCGCGCATCCATGCGGCAGCCCCCACGCGCCAGCCAGCGCGATCGCGCCGTAGATGCCGCGCGAGCCGGATGAAGCGGTCACCACCAGGCAGCGCTTCTCCCGATCGAAATGGTCGGGCAGCTGCAGCAACACGCGATGCGGCGCGCGGGCGCCGGGGATACGCACAAACGCCTGATACTCGCGCCCTGGCACATCCGGCACGCCGCCGTACACCGAGCCGTAGCCGCCCAGCGGACCGAGATCGGCAATGCCCTTCCAGTTCGTCTGGATCGCCCGTTGCCGCAGTTCGGCCGCCGTGGGGTCCAGCGCGTTGGCAAACGGCGATGGCATACCGGCCAGCCCGCTCAGTCCCAGCCCCGCACTCAGCAGATCATCGTGACCGCGATGCTCGGTAACGCGCACTTCGCCGTAGTCGACATCACGCATGGCAGGTTCCCCGGTCACCGGACTGCCGGCGCAAGCCGACAGCATGACCGATACCAGTACAGGCAAGCACAGCAACTTGGAAAGGCGGGCAGATTTCTTCATCACCTCACCATAGCAAGCACGCCACGACCCGCCATCGTACGAAAGTCCAGCATCAGCGATGAGCCGACGAAGCCGCGCCGCATGACTTCGACCTCGCCCGATGCAGCATGAATTGACGGTTGCGGCTCGACGGCAACACCACCGCCCGCTAACGTCGACGGCATGACGAGCCTGCTGATCGCCGACGACCACCCGCTGTTCCGCGCCGCGCTGCGCCTCGCGGCCAGCGAAAGCCTGCCCGACTGCCGAGTGAAAGAAGCCGCCGACCTGCCCGGCGTACTCGCCGCACTAGCTGCTGAGCCGGACATCGACCTGGTCCTGCTCGACCTGCACATGCCCGGCAGCCAAGGCCTGTCCGGACTCGCCGCATTGCGCGGCCAGCATCCCGGCGTGGCCGTGCTGGTGGTCTCCGCCCACGACGAACCGCGCATCGTGCGCCGCGTGCTCGACCACGGCGCCGCCGGCTTCATCCCCAAGAGCGCCAGCCCCGCCGAAATCGGCGAAGCGATCCACCACGTACTCGACTGCGGCACCTGGCTGCCACCCGGCCTCGCCGCCGCCGTCGCCGCCCTGCCCGTTGATCCCGTCGACACCGATTTGGCAAGCCGCCTCGCCCGCCTCACCGTACAGCAGTCGCGCGTGCTGGCGCTGCTCGCCGAAGGTCTGTTGAACAAGCAGATCGCCGATCGCCTGACGATCCAGGAGCGCACGGTGAAAGCGCATGTGACGGCGATCTTCGAGAAATTGAGGGTGAGGAACCGGACGCAGGCGGGGATGTTGTTGCGGTCGCTGGATCTGGGCGAGCCCGGGCGAGTGGTATGAATGGTCCAGTTTCCGACGAGGGAGCCTTGGCTTATGCCTCTCGCTGCGCGGTGTCCGCGTTCGACCCGGGCTGTGTGAAAACTCAGAGCCGCTCGCGCACATGTGCCACATACGCGAATTCTGGATTCTTCATTGAGCACGAGCAGTCTAGAAACGAATCTACGCGCGTCGTTTTGAGCAAAAATGATCAAGCAAGAATCCTCTTTTGCGTTTTCACACAGTCTGGACCCGAAGCGGACATGCGTTCCTAAAAAGGCGGGCCACACCAGAATCGTTGGCGGGGACGGAGCCTCGCTGGCAAGCTTCGCAACAGTTCTGACCGGCCGTATCGGCCATGCCGAAGTTTCAAGCACAGGGGAAAAAGGATGAACAGAAAGACGGTGGCCGTGATGCTGGGGATCAGCTGTCTATCGATTTCTGCGCTGGCTACCGCGCAACTGGCGCCCGCCAGGCCACTCATCACCGACCCGGTCTACACGAAGCCTGATCAGCTCGTGGACGTCGGCGGCGGCCGACGTCTCAACCTCCATTGCCGTGGCACAGGGTCACCCGCAGTTATCTTCGACTCCGGCCTCAATGACTCGGCGATCGCGTGGGCACTCGTCCAGCCGGCCATCAGCAAGACCAACGCGACCTGCTCGTATGACCGGGCGGGCCTCGGCTTTAGCGACGCTGCCACCCGCCCAGGCACGGCCGCCAACGATGTCGATGACTTGCACAAAGCCCTGGAGGTCGCGCACATCAAGCCGCCCTATATCCTCGCGGGGCACTCGGCTGGCGGCATGGCGGTTCGTGTCTTCGCCGATCGCTATCGCGACGAAGTGGTCGGCATGGTTATCGTCGACGGCTCGCACGAAGATCAATCGAGCCGTATGAAGGCTATTGCAAAGCCAGAGGTCCAGGCGACTTGGGAGGATGACCGGAAAGACACGACCTGCACGGACGCCGCAAAAGGCGGCGAGATCGCCAAAGACTCACCCGTGTACAAAAAATGTGTCGGTGAACCGGAGTGGCGCTTCAGCCAGGCGATCAACGATGCAAGTTTGGAATACTCAGCCAAGCTGAAGTATCAGGCGGCCGTCGCCTCGGAGTACCAGAACTTTTACGGTGCAAGCGCCGACCAGACCCGCGCAACCCGGCGGGATTTCGGTGACATGCCGATCATCGTACTCACGCATGCCCCATATCCCCGCTACAAGACGCTGACCCAGCAGGAGCAGGACCAACGCACCGCCACGTGGGAGCAGATGCACAACGAGGTCGCTGCCATGTCCACCCATGGCGTCAACGAGATCGTGCCGCGCGCGGGCCATCTCATTAACTACGACCGGCCAGAGATCGTCATTGACGCCATCCGTCAGGCTTTGGCTGTTGCCGCGGAACAGGCGACTCCCCCATCGACAACGGCCACAAAATAATCTGGTCGCCAGGTGAGTCACCACCGCTCGCATACCGAAGTAAGCGACGGACTGTTAGTAGCGTGGTAAGCCCCGCTCCGGTCAACGTCAACAGTCCGGTTCCGCCGAAAGAAGACACTTGTAGAACTTCGACTTTCGATATTCAAGCTCGCTAAAAGTCAGACCCACGAATGGGGACACGGATTGCACTTATCATCGTGCCCCGACCACAACCCGCTGCAACACCTGCCTCAACGCCAGCGGCTTCAGCGGTTTGTACAACACCCCGATCCCTGCATCGAGCAAGCGCTGGCGCAGCTCCCCGTCCCGATCCGCCGTGAGCATCACCGTCGGCACATCGACATGCAGCTCGCGCAATAGCTGCCACACATCCAGCCCGGTGTGGCCGCCATCCAGATGAAAATCGAGGATGTGCAGGTCCGGTCGCCACGGCGCAGCCAGTGCCTGTTCGGCATCACGGGCGGCGTGCACGTGCCAGCCCCAGCTCGTCAGCAGGGTGCTGAGCGCGGCCAGCGCGGCCGGCTCGTTGTCCAGTACGAGTACGCGACCGGCCGGCAACGGCTGTTGAGCATCGGCGATCGGTGGTAGTCGTATCGCCGCGCGTGTCATCGGCACATCGAGATGAAACACACTGCCACGGCCCGGCCATGAGCGCAGCCCGAACGGGTGATCCAGCAGACCGGCCATGCGTTGCGCGATGGACAAACCCAGCCCGAGCCCCTGCCCGCCTGCGGCGCTGCCGCGACGGAATTCCTGAAAGATCAGCTGTTGCTCGCCCGGCGCGATACCCGGACCGGTATCCCATACCTCCACGCGCAACTGGTTGCCACGCCGGCGCACGCCCAGCAGCACGCGGCCGTGTTCGGCATAGCGCAAGGCATTCGACAGGAAATTCTGCAGTACGCGGCGCAGCAGTTGCGGGTCGGAACATACCCATGCGCGCGTGCCGACCACGTCGAGGCGCACGCCGCGATCGAGCGCGATCGCGCGGAATTCGGCTGCCAGTGGATCGAGCACCTCGGCCAGCGGGAAGGCGCGCAGCTGCGGATGCAGGCGGCCACCTTCGAGCCGGGCCACGTCGAGCAGACCGGTGAGCAGGCCTTCGGTGGCTGCCAGCGCGCCGTTGAGATGCTGCGCGGTGACGGCATCACTGCCACGCTCGGTCAGCGAATGGGCGAACAGTTGCGCCGCATGCAACGGCTGCATCAGGTCGTGGGTGACCGCGGCCAGGAAGCGGCTCTTCGCCTCGTTCGCTGCCTGAGCCTCGGCCGAGGCGACAGTCAGCGCGCGGGTGCGTTCCTCCACCCGCAGTTCCAGCGTTTCGTTGGCGCGCTTGAGTGAATTTTCCGCCTGACGAAACGCAGTAACGTCGGTGAAGGTGGCGACGAAGCCGCCGCCGGGCATCGGGTTGCCACGGATCTCGACGATGGTGCCATCAGGGAAACGCCGCTCGGACAAATGCCGCGTGCCCGCGCGCATGTGCGCGAGTCGGCGCTGTACGCGCGGGTCCGCGTCGCCCGGACCCAGCATGCCGGCGTCGACGTTGTAACGCGTCAGCTCGGCGACCGGACGCCCCACCTGCAGCAGCTCCGGTGGATAGTCGAACAGCCGTGCGTACGGCGTATTCCAGGCGACCAGATGCAGCGCGGCGTCGACCACGCAGATGCCCTGACTCATGTTCTCCAGCGCCGCTTCCAGCACGCGCTGGTTGAAGCGCAGGTCCTGCGCTGCTTCGCCCACGATGGCGACCACCGTATCCAGATCGTCGCGGCCCTGCCGGTGCACCACTTCCAGCAACAGACGCGCAGACGCCGCTCCGATCACTGCGGCCAGTTCATGTTCCACCTGGGCAACCCGTGCGCTGCCCGCCGGCCCCACCCTCGGCGCGTTGGCAAGCAGGAGTTCGACTCGTTCGGGTGGCAGGAAGCGTGCGGCCAGTGCGCGTAGTTCGACCAGGCCCACCTCGCCCACGCTGACAGCGCGCGCGGCACGGCCGTAGCGCGACCCGGCCACCATCAGCATCACCGCGATATTCACCAGCAGGCTCACCACCACGGCGCGACCGAGCCGGTTCCAGTTGCCCAGGCCCAGCAAACCCTCCGGTGCCAGCCAGTGCAGGCCGACCGGACCGCTCTGCAACCACGCCGGATTCGATGGCAGCAACGCCGGCAGCACCGCGTACATCCACACCAGCGTGCCGGCAGCGAGTCCGGCGATCACAGCACGCGAGCCCAGCTGCGGCCGATACATCGCCGCCAGCAGCGCCGGCGCCAGCCCGGCCAGCGCGGAAAACGAGATCGCGCCGATATCCGCCAGCGCCTCGTTGCGCGCCAGCACGCGGCTGTACGCCCACGCCAGCAGGATCACCACCAGGATCGCCACGCGCCGGTAGTTCAGCAGTTCGCCACGCAGATCGCCGTGCTCGTCGCGACCCCAGCCAGCGCGCACGCGCAAGGGCGCAACGAAATGATTGACCACCATCAGGCTCAGCGTCAGCGTGGCGATCACCACCATGCTGGTGGCGGCGCTCAAGCCGCCGAGGAACGCGATCAGCGCCAGCCCGTGCTCGCCGCGCGCCAGCGGCAGCGCCAGCACGTACATGTCCGACGACACCCCGCTCGCTCCCAGCCACGCATCGCCCAGCCGTGCCAGCGGCAGGATCGGCAGCGAGATCAGCAGCAGGTACAGCGGAAACAGCCAGCGTGCCGTGCGCAGCTGACCATCCTCACGACACTCCACGATGCCCGCGTAAAACTGGTGCGGCATGGTGAACATCGCCAGCGCGCCAAGCAGGATCAGCGCGGGGAAACCGCCACTGTCCGGTGGCGGTGGCACGTTCACCGGCAATCCCGCCGGCAATGCCGTAAACAACAGACTGCCCAGCGCCAGCATCGCGCCGAGCTTGAACAGCGACTCGAACGCCATCGCCAGCACCAGCCCGCGGTTGTGCGCCATGGTCGACGCGCGCCGCGTACCGAACAACATCGCAAACAGGGCCATCAGCAGCGCCACGTACAGCGCGCTGTCCTGCCACGGATCGGATTCGGACAACTGGCCGTGGCTCAAGATGCCGTAACTCATTGCCACCGCTTTCAGCTGCAGCGCGATATACGGCACGATGCCGATCACCACCACGGCAGTGACCAACGCCGCCAACCCCGAGTGTCGCCCCAGCCGCACCGCGATCAGGTCGGCCAGCGAGCCGGCGTTGTACTCGCGCACCAGCTGCACCATCCGGCGCAGGAACTTCAGCGCGAACAGGTACATCAGGATCGCCCCGACAAATGTCGGCGGCAACCACCAGCCCGAACGGCTGGCCTGGGTCACGGTGCCGTAGAACGTCCATGAGGTGCAGTGGATCGCCAGCGACAGCGCGTACACGATCGCCCAGCGCTTTTCGAAGATATGCGGCCGGCGTTCGCCGAGCAGGGCGACTCCGAATAGCAGTCCGAGCCAGCACAGCGCGGCGAAGGCGATGACGCCGGCGCTCAGCATGCAAGGCCGTGTGACATTTGCTTTCGCATTTGACGTTGCCCTTCCAACAGTGCGCGCAGGAAGCGCGCCGCTCTACTCGGGGCCCCTGTGCGGCGGTGAGTCGGGGTCGACAGGCCGCGTAGCGGGAATCGACAGGATGCCGATTCCTTTTCGCCAGCACAGGGATGTGCCGGCGAAAAGCCCGGCCCCGACTCACGGACTTGCCGGGCATGGATGCCCGGCAAGCGCCAAGCGGGGTGGCCTTCTCTATTGGTTACTTTTCTCTTGGCCACGCAAGAGAAAAGTGACTCACCCTCCGCAGGAGGACGAAAGCTCTTCTCGTGATACCGAGTAAACACCCAGAGCAAGAGCGCCCCCTCACCCCAACTCTCTCCCCCAACATAGTTGGGGGAGAGGGAGTAGAAGTGGCACGGCATCATCAATGTTTCGCGGGCAATCCCAGCGCGTGAACCGCGTTCACCAGCCAGCGCAGCTGCACACCATGGCGGCTGTCGTAATCGGCTCCGGAATATCCCCACCAGTCCCAGCATGCTTGCGGATTCAAGGGCGCGAAACTTGCGCGGGTCTGAGGATATAGCACGGCCACGTCGTAGACATCGGCCCAGCGGTTGAAGCCGGCGTCCTTGACGAAAGCCTCGCCCACCGCCTCGGCGTTTTGCTTGCAGCCGTGGAAGGCGACCATCACGCCGCAGGGCTTGCCGGCGAGGCAATCAGGCGGCAGGTAGGCGTAGCCCATGCGGGACATGAACGCATCGGCGCCGTCGGGGCGCAGCGCGTCCTGGTCAAAGGTGCGCAGTTCGCCGTGCGCCATGTCCGCGGCATGCGTCGGCTTGCCGAACATCTGCGCGAAGATTTCGCCGGCGGCATCGAAACCGCAATGACCGAGATACGGCGACACCGACTTGTCGCAGTCGTCGCCGCTGGCTGCAATCGGAAGGTTGTGCGCGAACGCGCGCTGGTCGTCGTCATGCACCTGCATGCTGTCGAGCCCCGGCGTGTTGTCGCGCAGTTGCTGGTAGAACTGCGCGCCGGCCTCGGCCACCGCCGGCGCCACCAGCACGTCGTCCTTGCCATGCAACAGGTAGACATGGGCGTGCGCGAGGTTTCCCAGCGCACCGATCTCGCCAGCGGCGGAGCGCCTGCCGGCACGCGCCACCAGCGCACCGACATCCGGTACCGGCACACCTTTCATGCAGCTGCCGAGCGCGACGTCGAGCTTGCCGCCAGCGCAGCCATAAGGGCCGCCGGCGACGATGGCCGCATTCGGAAACAATTCCGGATAAGCCAGTTGCGCCTGGGTCGCCATATAGGCGCCGGAGGAGAGCCCGACCACGGCCACCCGCGCCGGATCGAGCTTGAGCTTCGGCAGCGTGTTGGCCGGTTTCGCCGCGCAGGCACTGCCGCTGACCAGCAGCAACGCCAGACTCAGCACGCGCATCCTGTATTTCAATGGCATCAAGATCTCCCGGTTAGGCGTTCACCATGCAGCTGCCGGCTCGTGCAATGCCGCCGCAGCAGCTTCGCACGAGCCGGCCGGTGGTGGCACTTGATCAGAATGTGTAGCGCGCGCTCAGCGTCACCATCCGCGGCGCACCGTAGAAGCCGGTCACGATGCCCAGCGAACCGATGTTGTAGCCGGTGGTGCGATACGACTTGTTGGCCAGATTGGTGCCCTGCAGGCTCAGCGTCCACGGCTGGTCGATCTGCCAGATCACGCCGGCGTTCCACAGGCCGTAGGCCGACTGGGCGATCAGCGGCGACAGCGAAGTTTCCGGATACACCAGACCCTGGTAGGTGTAGTTGATCCGGGCGGTGAGGCTGCCGCCGTTGCCCAGCTGGTGGGTGTTCTCCAGCGACAGGCCACCGGACCACTTCGGCGCATTGGTGAACTTCTGCTGGTCGGCGACGTTGACGCCCTTGGTCAGGAACTCGGTGTATTTGGTGTGCAGGTAGGCGAACTGCCCGCTGAGGGTCCAGTCCTCGCTGGGCTTCCAGGCGAACTCTTCCTCGAGACCGTCGATGTGGCCCTTGCCGGCGTTGGTGAAGTCGCCGAAGAAACCCTGGCTGCCGTTCGGCAGCGCGAACGAGGTGAACACTGACAACTGGATGTTGGAGTACACGTTGTGGAACAGCGCCGTGTTCATCATCAGCGCGTCGTCGAAGAAGGTCATCTTGCTGCCCAGTTCAAACGACTGCACCTTTTCGTCGTTGATCGGACGGCACGAACTGGGGATGGCAACGCAATTCGCGCGGATGTTGTAGCCGCCGGAATGGAAGCCCTCGCTGTAGCTGCCATACAGCTTGATCTGGTCGTTCGCGCTCCAGGCCAGCGAGACTTTCGGCGAGACATTGTTGGATGCATGCGAACCGCTGAAGTCAGCCAGGGTCGAGGTTGGGTTCTGGAACGTTGCGTCGGCGTAGCCGAAGTTCTGGATCAGCGCGGTCTTGGTCTCGTGGGTGTAGCGCATGCCCACGTCCAGGCTCCACTGCGGGCTGAGGTCCCAGGTGAAATCGCCGTAGCCGGCATAGCTCTCGGTGCCGGTGCTGCCGCCGGTGCTGCCATACAGCGAGTAGCCCAACGTGCTGTAGGGCGGCGAGCCGAGGAAGATGTTGTGGATCTGCCCGGCCGCCGTGCCCTTGAAGTAGAACAGCCCGAACACGCCGTGCAACACACCACCGGAGTCGAAATTCGCCTGCAGCTCCTGGGTGAACTGGTGATCGTTGTACTTGGCGGTGACGTCGGCAATCTTTTCCGGCAGCGTGTCGAAGTCGATGTAGGTGTCGGTCGAGGACTTGCGATAGGCCGTGATCGACTTCAGTGTCCAGTCTTGGTTGACGATCCAGTTGAGGGTCAGCGCGGCGCCGCTCATGTCGGTGTGGTTGAGCTGCGCAAGCCCGCCGCGGGTGTTGAAATCGCTGGACAGCGGCGCATAGGTCGGGTCGAACTTGTTGGCGATCAGCATCTTCGCACCGCGCGGATTGGAGTTGTCGCGCAACGCATCCACCGAGAGTTGCGCGTTGAACGTACTGGACGGGAAGAAGCCCAGGGAAACCCGCGCGGCATTGGTATTTTTGTTGCCGTTGCGGCTGTTGCTGATGAGGTTCTTGCCGAAGCCGTCGTTGTGCTCGCTGGCAGCGGCCACGCGACCGCGCCACACGCCGTCCGCACTGGCACCACCGAGACTGACCTTGACGTCCTTCTCGCCATGCGTGCCGACGGTGGCCGTGACCGAGCCTTCGGTCTTTTTCGGCAGCGGGTTGGAAACGTACTTGATCGCACCACCGATGGTGTTCTTGCCGTACAGGCTGCCCTGCGGACCGCGCAGGACCTCGATCCGGTTGACATCAAACACGTCCAGCAATGCACCTTGCGGCCGCGCCATGTAGACGTCGTCCAGATAGATGCCGACGCCCGGGTCGAAGCCCCAGGTCGGATCGGCTTGGCCGACACCGCGGATATAGGCGGTCAACGTGGTGTTGGACCCGCGCGCCGCGTAGACCTGCAGCGAGGGCACCTTGCCCTGCAAGTCGCCCAGGTTCTGCACGTTCTGCTTGAACAGCGTGGCGCTGGTGAAGGCGCTCACCGCGATCGGCACGTCCTGCAGGGTTTCCTCACGCTTGCGCGCGGTGACCGTCACCTGGCCGAGTTGCTTGGCATTAACCGGTTTGGTGGTGTCGGTGCTGGCATCGGTGTTGCCGGTCTGTTGTGCATACAGCGGCAAGGCACACAACAGACCGGTGACCGCCAGACCCATCGCTAGACTCAGAGACGTGCGCTTCATGATTTCCCCTTCCCTATAGTCGCAACCATCGACGATGGACGCTGATGCAGCCAAGAGTAGGCAGCCGGCGATGCCCACACACTTGTACCTTCGTACAGTGCCCACGCCGATAGCACGCGTGGATACTCGGGCCTTCGTCGATTCCGACCAAGACCACATGGGGAACCGCAGGGATGGCATTTCTGATTGTGCTGGCCGCGTTGTGCTTTCTGATGCTCGCGGCCTATCGCGGCTACAGCGTGATCCTGTTTGCGCCGATCGCCGCGCTGGGCGCGGTGTTGCTGACTGATCCGTCGCTGGTCGCGCCGATGTTCACCGGCCTGTTCATGGACAAGATGGTCGGCTTCCTCAAGCTGTACTTCCCGGTGTTCATGCTGGGTGCGGTGTTCGGCAAGCTGATCGAGCTGTCCGGTTTCTCCAAGTCGATCGTGGTTGCCACCATCGGCGTGGTCGGGCGCGGTCGCGCGATCCTGTCGATCGTGCTGGTGTGCGCGTTGCTGACCTACGGCGGAGTGTCGCTGTTCGTCGTGGTGTTCGCGGTGTATCCGTTTGCCGCCGAACTGTTCCGTCAGTCGGACATTCCGAAGCGGCTGATCCCCGGCACCATCGCGCTGGGCGCGTTCACCTTCACCATGGATTCGCTGCCGGGCACGCCGCAGATCCAGAACATCATCCCGACTGCATTCTTCGGCACGACTACCTGGGCGGCGCCGTGGCTGGGCACGATCGGTGCGGTGTTCATCCTGATCGTGGGGCTGACCTGGCTCGATCTGCGCCGGCGCAAGGCCGCTGCAGCCGGCGAAGGCTATGGCGACAACCTGGTCAACGAGCCGGTGCCGTTCGAGAGCAGCAGCTTGCCGCATCCGTTGATTGCGCTGCTGCCGCTGGTGCTGGTCGGCGTGTGCAACAAGCTGTTCACCGACTGGATTCCGCGGGCCTACGGCGCCACGCAATCTTTCTCACCCAGCGTCGTCGGCAAGGCCGCACCGGTGGTGCAAGACGTGTCCAAGGTCGCCGCGATCTGGGCGGTCGAGGGCGCTTTGCTGGTGGGTATCATCTGTGTGCTGGTGTTTGCCTGGCGCGCGGTGTCCGCGCGCTTCGCCACTGGCAGCCAGGCGGCGGTCGGCGGGGCGCTGCTGGCCTCGATGAACACGGCTTCGGAATACGGCTTCGGCGCGGTGATCGCCGCCCTGCCCGGCTTCAAGCTGGTAGCCGACGCACTGCATACGATTCCCAACCCGCTGATCAACGAAGCAGTGACCGTTACCGCACTGGCCGGCATCACCGGCTCGGCTTCCGGCGGCATGAGCATCGCACTGGGCGCGATGGCCGAGACTTTCATTCACAACGCGCAGGCCGCCGGCATCCCGATGGAAGTGCTGCACCGGGTCGCCGCGATGGCCTCCGGCGGCATGGATACGCTGCCGCACAACGGCGCCGTGATCACCCTGCTCGCGGTCACCGGGCTCACGCATCGGCAGGCTTACAAGGACATCTTCGCGATCACCGTGATCAAGACGCTGGCGGTGCTGGTGGTGATCGCCGCGTACTATTTAACCGGCGTGGTCTAGGCACCTGTGGAGCACCGCGCCGATCAACGCGGTGGGTCTCAGCCATGCAGGCCGGATGGACGAACCCGCAAAATCACGGGCAAGTTGGCACACAAGTCCGTATAATCGGTCAATTCGTCCTTCAAAAACCTGCGTGACGGCCACTGCGCCGCCCGAGTCGATCCCATGTCCATCGAAAAATTGCGCAACATCGCCATCGTCGCCCACGTCGATCACGGCAAGACCACCCTCGTCGATTGCCTGCTCAAGCAGTCCGGCACGTTCTCCGAACGCACCGTGCTGGCCGAGCGCGTGATGGACTCGAACGACCAGGAAAAGGAACGCGGCATCACCATCCTGGCCAAGAACACCGCCATCGAGTGGAACGGCAACCGCATCAACATCGTCGACACGCCGGGCCATGCGGACTTCGGCGGCGAAGTGGAGCGCGTACTGTCGATGGTCGACTCGGTGCTGATCCTGGTCGACGCGATGGACGGCCCGATGCCGCAGACGCGCTTCGTGACGCAGAAGGCGTTCGACATGGGCTTCAAGCCGATCGTGGTGATCAACAAGGTCGACCGCCCCGGCGCGCGTCCGGACTGGGTGCTGGATCAGACCTTCGACCTGTTCGACCGCATCGGTGCGACCAACGAGCAGCTCGACTTTCCGGTGGTCTACGCCTCGGCGCTGCACGGCTACGCCAGCCTCGACAGCACCGTGCGCGAAGGCGACATGACGCCGTTGTACGAAGCGATCATGCAGCACGTGAAGGCACCGGACGTCGATCCGGATGGCCCGTTCCAGATGCGCATAAGCCAGCTCGACTACAACAGCTATGTCGGCCTGATCGGCATCGGCCGCATCCAGCGCGGCAAGGTCAAGACCAATCAGCAAGTGTCGATTGTCGATCGCCACGGCAAGAAGCGCACGGGCAAGGTGTTGCAGGTGCTGGGCTTCATGGGCCTGGAGCGGCGCGAGGTGCCCGAGGCCGAGGCCGGTGACATCGTCGCGATCTCCGGCCTGGAAGGTCTGAGCATTTCCGACACGGTATGCGCGCTGGACACGCCCGAGGCACTGGAAGCGCTGACCGTCGACGAGCCGACCATCAGCATGACGTTTCAGGTCAACAACTCACCCTTCGCCGGCAACAAGGATCGCAGCGGCGGCAAGTTCATCACCAGCCGCCAGCTGCGCGAGCGGCTTGAGCGCGAGGTGCTGCACAACGTGGCGCTGAAGGTCGAGGAAGGTTCGGACCCGGACAAGTTCCTGGTCTCCGGCCGCGGCGAGCTGCACCTGTCGGTGCTGATTGAAAACATGCGCCGCGAAGGCTACGAACTGGCCGTGTCGCGTCCGGAAGTCATCATCAAGGAAATCGACGGCAAGCTGATGGAGCCGATCGAGCAGCTGGTGGTCGACGTCGAGGAAGTGCATCAGGGCGGCGTGATGGATCGTCTGGGCATGCGCAAGGGTCAGCTGAAGAACATGGAATCCGACGGCCGCGGCCGCGTGCGGTTGGACTACGAGATTCCGGCGCGTGGCCTGATCGGCTTCCAGACCGAATTTCGTACCCTGACCCAGGGTTCGGGCCTGCTGTTCCACGTGTTCGACCACTACGGTCCGAAGTCCGAAGGGGCGATCGCCAAGCGCCAGAACGGCGTGATGATCGCCAACGCCCCCGGTGCCACTCCGGCCTACTCGCTCGGGCCGCTGCAGGAACGCGGCAAGCTGTTTGCTGCCGAGGGTGACCTGGTATACGAAGGTCAGTTGGTCGGCATCCATTCCAAGGACAACGACCTCACAGTCAATGTCATCAAGCCCAAGCCGCTGACCAACATGCGCGCTTCGGGCAAGGACGACGCGATCCAGCTGACGCCGGCCATCAAGTACTCGCTGGAACAGGCACTGGAATTCATCGAGGACGACGAGCTGGTCGAAGTCACCCCGAAGGAGATCCGCCTGCGCAAGCGTCACCTCACCGAGAACGACCGCAAGCGCTCCTCGCGCGGTTGAGTTGTCGCCTCATGTGCTGATCGGAAGGCCGCCACAAGGCGGCCTTCCGTTTGATGGTCACGGTGAAGTTGTTTTTGTCTTCGCGCCCATCACCCGCAACCCCGGGCGCTGCCGTGCCAGCTTGCGCAGCAGTTCGGCGAACGCCTGCAGGTCGTCATGCCACGGCGACGCGTCGCGCCAGTACAGCGCGATCTCGCGCCCGGATGCCGGCCCCGCCAGCTTGGCCAGCACGATGTTCGGCATCGAGGCCAGTCGCTCGTGTGCCAGCGCCGGCACCAGCGCGTAGCCGCCGCGCAGGCTGACCAGGGCGGCCAGGCTTTCCAGGCTGACGTCCTGGATGTGGCCGTGATCGTTGCCGCTGCTGGCCAGTCCGTCCGCATGGCTTTCGGCCATCAAAGTGGCTTCGGCCGGATCCAGCTGATCCAGCGCGATGCCGTGCTGGCCGGCCAGTGCATGGTCGGCGCGCAGCATCAACTCCCACGGCTCGAAGAACAACGGACGCGCGGCGATCCCGCTGACGGCAGGCGACGGCGGTGCCAGCACGGCGTCCAGTTCGCCCTCGTGCAACCGGCGCAGCAGCCCGCGCGGTTTGCCCTCCGAAATACCCAGCCGCGCCCCCGGGAAATGCTGCGGGAACGGCGCGATCAGATGCGGCAGCAGATACGGTCCCAGCGAGGCCGGCACGCCCAGTCGCAGTTCGCCACCGAACGCCACCGCGCCGGCACGAGCGACCTGTTGCAGGTGTTCGGCCGACGCCAGCACCACATCGATCTGCTGCAGCAGTTGCTGGCCACCGGCGGTCGGCACGATGCGCCGCCCGCCACGCTCGAACAGCGGCGCGCCCAGCGCCTGCTCCACCTTTTGCACTTGGTGCGACAAGCCCGACGGACTGATGTGCATCGCCCGCGCCGCGCTGTTGAAACTGCCGTGGCGATGCACCGCCTGCACCAGCGCGAGGTCACGCAAAGAGACGGCCGAAAGGGTGGTCGAAATCATCGAATGCTGCATGTCATCAAAGGCGTTTGTGTGCGTTGGTCAACGGGCTCATCCTGTGCGGCGAAGATCAGCCACAAGCGTTGGCGCAGTTTACTCGCCGTGCTGGCGGAAACGCGTGCGCCGCCCCGCCGCAGCACCGGTCGCATCGTGGATCGGTTAGCCGCCACACGGCGTTTGCGCGATAATTGCGTTTTTCGCAGGGCCGGCGAACGCCCCGTCGCCGACGTTCGATCATCCCAGCCGCAGGATTCAAGCCAGGAGCTTCCCCATGAAAGATACCTTTTCCGTACGCGACACCCTCGACGTCAATGGCAAACACTACGCCTTTGCCAGCCTGACCAAGCTGGGCCAGCGCTTCGACCTGAAGCGGCTGCCGTACTCGATGAAGATCCTCCTGGAAAACCTGCTGCGCCACGAGGACGGCATCGACGTCACCGCGAAGGAGATCGAGGCGGTCGCGACGTGGGATTCGAAGAAGGAGCCGGATACCGAGATCGCGTTCATGCCGGCGCGCGTGCTGCTGCAGGATTTCACCGGCGTGCCGTGCGTGGTCGATCTGGCCGCGATGCGCGACGCGATGAAGGCACTGGGCGGTGACCCGACCCTGATCAACCCGCTGTCACCGGCCGAGCTGGTGATCGATCACTCGGTTCAGGTAGACGTGTTCGGCAGCGCCGACGCGCTCGAGCGCAACGTCGATATCGAGTTCCAGCGCAACCAGGCACGTTACAGCTTCCTGCGCTGGGGTCAGAAAGCGCTGGCCGATTTCAAGGTTGTTCCGCCGCGTACCGGCATCGTGCACCAGGTGAATCTGGAGCACCTGGCCCGCGTGGTGATGGGCAACGAAGTCGACGGCCAGCTATGGGCGTACCCGGATACCGTGTTCGGCACCGACTCGCATACCACCATGATCAACGGTCTGGGCGTACTCGGCTGGGGCGTGGGCGGCATCGAGGCCGAGGCGGCGATGCTTGGCCAGCCCTCCTCCATGCTGATTCCGCAAGTGGTCGGCTTCAAATTGTCCGGCCGCCTGCCGGAAGGCGCCACTGCCACCGACCTGGTGCTGACGGTCACGCAGATGCTGCGCAAGCAGGGCGTGGTCGGCAAGTTCGTCGAGTTCTTCGGCCCGGGCCTGCAGCACCTGCCGTTGGCCGATCGCGCCACCATCGGCAACATGGCGCCGGAGTATGGCGCGACTTGCGGCATCTTCCCGATCGATGCCGAATCGCTGAGGTATCTGCGCCTGTCCGGCCGCAGCGACGAGCAGGTGGCACTGGTCGAGGCGTACGCCAGGGCGCAGGGCCTGTGGCACGACGAGAACAGCGCGCAAGCCGAATTCACCAGCACGATGGAACTGGACCTGGCCGACATCAAACCGTCGATGGCCGGCCCCAAGCGTCCGCAGGACCGCGTGCTGCTCACCGACGTCCAGCAGAACTATCGCGACAACCTCGGCAGCACCACGACCAAGCGCAACGGTGCCGAGGCCCGCTTCGCCAACGAGGGCGGCGACACCGCCGTCGGCCATGACCAGAGCGAAGCGGCGCTCGGTCAATCAGTGGCGATGAACGGCCTGGATTTCCACGTCAACGACGGCTCGGTGGTGATCGCGGCGATCACCTCGTGCACCAACACGTCCAACCCGGCGGTGATGCTGGCCGCTGGTCTGCTGGCGAAAAAAGCTGCCGCCAGGGGCCTGAAGACCAAGCCATGGGTGAAGACCTCGCTGGCCCCGGGCTCCAAGGTGGTCACCGACTATCTGGAAAAGACCGGCCTGCTCACCGAACTGGACAAGCTCGGCTTCTTCCTGGTCGGCTACGGCTGCACCACCTGCATCGGCAACTCCGGTCCGCTGCCGCAGGAAATCAGCAAGGCGATCAGCGACGGCGACCTCACCGTCGGTGCGGTGATTTCCGGCAACCGCAACTTCGAGGGCCGCGTGCACGCCGAGGTGAAGATGAACTATCTGGCCTCACCGCCGCTGGTCGTTGCGTATGCACTGGCCGGCTCGCTCGACGTGAACCTGGGCACCGATCCGCTGGGCCAGGGCACGGACGGCAAGGACGTCTACCTCAAGGACATCTGGCCGTCCAACCAGGAAATCAGCGACCTGATGGCCGGCGCCGTGACCTCGGAGATGTTCAGGAAGAACTACGCCGACGTGTTCAAGGGCGACGAGCGCTGGAGCGCGATCGCCTCGCCTGACGGCGCGCTGTATGCGTGGGACGAGGCGTCCACCTACATCAAGAATCCGCCCTACTTCGACGGCATGACGATGGCGCTGACTCCGGTCGAAGACATTCATGCGGCTCGTTGCCTCGGCCTGTTCGGCGACTCGATCACCACCGACCACATCTCGCCGGCCGGTTCGATCAAGAAGGATTCGCCGGCCGGTCGGTTTCTGATCTCGCGCGGCGTGCAGCCGATCGACTTCAACTCCTACGGCTCGCGTCGCGGCAATGACGACGTGATGGTGCGCGGCACGTTCGCCAACATCCGCATCAAGAACCAGATGCTGGACGGCGTCGAGGGCGGCTTCACCCGCCACATCCCCAGCGGCGAACAGCTGGCGATCTATGACGCGGCGATGAAGTACAAGGCGACCCACACGCCATTGGTGGTCATCGCCGGCAAGGAATACGGCACCGGCTCGTCGCGCGACTGGGCGGCCAAGGGCACCTTGCTGCTGGGCGTCAAGGCCGTAATCACCGAGAGCTTCGAGCGCATCCATCGCTCCAACCTGGTCGGCATGGGCGTGCTGCCACTGCAGTTCAAGGATGGCGAGAATGCCGAATCGCTGGGCCTGACCGGCAACGAGAGCTTCGACATCACCGGCCTCGATAACGGCAACGCAAAGGAAGCCACCGTCGTCGCCACCGCGACCGACGGCAGCAAGAAGCAGTTCACCGTGCATGTGATGCTGCTGACACCGAAAGAACGCGCATTCTTCCGTCACGGTGGCATCCTGCAATACGTGCTGCGTCAGCTGGCCGGCAAGAAGGCCGCCTGAGTTTCAGCGTGACCGAGTGATGGAAAAAAACCGCCCCGGATTCCGGGGCGGTTTTTTAGTGCAAGAAACCGTGGAAGCCCGCTCGCGGGCGATGCTCTGGAACCTG
>JBEPVP010000031.1:0-21903 GCA_041690935.1 Rhodanobacter sp. | reverse complement strand
AGCAGTTCGACGTGATCGTCACCACCAACCTGTTCGGCGACATCCTGTCCGACCTCTGCGCCGGCCTGGTCGGTGGTCTGGGGCTGGCACCGGGCGACAACATCGGCGAGCACGCGGCGATCTTCGAGGCAGTGCACGGCTCGGCGCCGGACATCGCCGGCAAGGGCATCGCCAATCCGTGCGCGCTGCTGCTGGCTGCGGCCGACATGCTCGACTACCTGGACATGGTGGCCAAGGGCGACCAGCTGCGCCGGGCGATCCGCACCACGGTGGAGCAGGACCATGCGCAGATCACGCCGGATCTCGGCGGCCAGGGCAACACCAGCGGTTTCGCCGACGCGATCATCAAGCGCATCAAGGGCTGATTTCCGGCGGTCCGATGCAACAAAGCCGCGGTGATGAGCCGTGGCTTTTTCATGATGCCGGCATTCAGTGCGCGGCGGGTTGATAGGTGCCGGGCACGCTCTGGAACGGGATCGCGATGCGGTTCCAGGCGTTGATCAGGATCACCGCCATGTTGAGGTCGACCAGTTCCTTTTCGCTGAACTGGGCGAGCGCCTGCGCATAGACCTCGTCGGAAACGCCGTGCTCGCCGAGCCGGGTGACGACCTCGCACCAGGCCAGTGCCGCACGTTCGCGCTCGCTGTAGAACGGTGCCTCGCGCCACGCCGGCAACACGTACAACCGCTGCTCGGTTTCGCCGGCGGCGCGGGCGTCCTTGCTGTGCATGTCCATGCAATACGCGCAGCCATTGACCTGCGACACGCGCATGAACACCAGCTCGATCAGGCCCGCTTCCAGTCCGCTGGCGCGCACATGGGCGCCCATGGCGTACAGCGGCTTGAGGACGTCGGCATGGGTGCGATAGGAAAGACGGGATGACATGGTTGACTCCTTGCAGGATGTGACCGCTGTGTTTGTTCAGTCCGGGGGTCGTGCGCGCCGGCGACTTCGTGACAGCCGCCAGTCCGGCTGCTTGCGTTGAAGGCATTCAACAGGGACGCACGGGATTCACGCCATGTGACCGCGGTCAGCGGATGATCGGCCACGGTGCCAGAAAGATCAGCCAGACCAGCAGCAGGATGCCGAGATACTTGCCGGCCTTGTAAAGCTTCCTGTGGCGGCGCTTGAACGCGGCCCTGAGCGTATCCGTCTTGCCGTGCCTGCGCTGGCCGAGCGCATACAGCCGGTTAACGAAGCCGGTCTTTTCCACCCCGCCCTCGGTGTTCGGCGAGGCGGTGATCCTGCCCATGAACGCGCCGACGCGATGGTTGAGCGCATTCATCCAGCGCGTGCGCAGCGGACGCTCGACATCGGCAAACAGGATCACGCGGGTCTGTTCGCTGGTGTTTTCGGCCCAGTGCACATAGGTCTCGTCGAACACCACGTCCTTGCCGTCGCCCCACGCGTGCTCCTCGCCGTCGACGAAAATGCGGCAGGCTCTCGAGTTGGGTGTGATCAGGCCGAGGTGATAGCGCAGCGAGCCGGCGAACGGATCGCGGTGCGGATTGAGTTTGCTTCCCGGCGGCAGCAGCGCGAACATCGCCGCCTTCACACTGGGGATCGACTTCAGCAGGGCCACCGTCTGCGGGCACAACGCCTCGGCCGAAGCCAGCGGTTCGCCATACCATTTCAGATAAAAGCGCTTCCAGCCCTGCTTGAAGAAGCTGTTGAAGCTGGCGTCGTTGTTTTTCGCGGCGGCCCGAATGTAGCCCTCGTCGAAGAGATGCGTCGCCTCGTCGCGGATCGCCTGCCAGTTCGCCTGCAGCAGATCCAGTTGGGGGAAGCCGCGGCGATCCAGGATGGGCTTGGCCGGCACCGCCGAAAACGCATACATCAGCAAGTTGTACGGCGCGAAGATCGCAGAGTGATCGACCAGCTGGCGATCGAAGCGCAACCGCACCCGACCGCGCAGGTGCACCAGCAGCACGCACAGCACGAACAATGCGAGCACGGCCAGCAGGACGAGGCGGGGAGTGAGGATCATGTCGTCGGTTGCAACCATGGCAGAGCGGTCAGCGCCATTCTACTCGCTCGTCGCGGCGGTCCCGATGGGGGTGACCGGCGAAGCTGACCGAGAGGGATGGCGGATACGAAGACTTCAAGACGGCTTGGCTATCCGCAAAACCGTCGGCAGCCGTGGCGGCGATGGTGCGGACATGGAAGGTGACATCGACGTGGACGACGTGCGCACCCCCAGAGCAGGGCCAGGCTGGCCAGCCTGGCCCTGCTCATCATCGACTTCGGTCAGTTGGTGCCGTGGCTCGGCGGTGGCGGGAATTCACAAGGTTTCCGCCGCGAAATCCGCCAGACGCGAACGTTCGCCCCGACGCAACGTGATATGCGCCGAGTGTTCCCATTGCTTGAAACGATCGACCGCGTAGGTGAGGCCGGAAGTCGTCTCCGTGAGATACGGCGTGTCGATCTGTTCGACGTTGCCGAGGCAGACGATCTTGGTGCCGGGACCGGCACGGGTGATCAGGGTCTTCATCTGCTTTGGGGTGAGGTTCTGCGCCTCGTCGATGATCAGGTAGCGCGACAGGAAGGTGCGCCCGCGCATGAAGTTGAGCGAGCGGATCTTGATGCGCGAGGCGAGTAGATCGTTGGTGGCCTGGCGCCCCCAGCTGCCGCCATCCTCGGGGTTGGCGAGCACTTCGAGGTTGTCGGTCAGCGCGCCCATCCACGGCGTCATCTTTTCTTCCTCGGTGCCGGGCAGGAAGCCGATGTCTTCACCCACCGAGACGGTGGCGCGGGTCATGATGATCTCGCGATAGCGTTGCTGGTCCATCACCTGCGCCAGACCGGCGGCCAGCGCCAGCAGGGTCTTGCCGGTGCCGGCGTTGCCGAGCAGGGTGACGAAATCGACATCCGGATCCATCAGCACGTTGAGCGCGAAGTTCTGCTCGCGATTGCGTGCGCCGATGCCCCATACATGGTGGTTGGCATGCGAGTGATCGTCCAGCAGCACCAGCCTGGCGCTGGTCTCGTCGATGTTGAGCACGCGCAGCTCGACCGCGTTTTCCCCCGGCAGGAACAGGCACTGGTTGGGATACCAGGCATCCTGCTCGCGTCGGTCCACTTCATAGAACGTGCGGCCGCGCTCGGTCCACGAACGCACTTCCGGATGCTGGTTCCAGAAATCTTCCGGCAGCTCGGCGGAGCCCGTGTAGAGCAGGGAAAAATCATCGAGCGCGCGGTCGTTCTCGTAATCCTCGGCGACGATGCCGTTGATGCTCGCCTTGATCCGCAGGTTGATGTCCTTGGTGACCAGGATCACGGCGCGGCCGGGATTCTGGTCGCGCAGTTCGATCACGGCCGCCAGGATCTGGTTGTCTGCCTTGGTGTGGCCGTTGCTGCTGGTGCGGTGCTGGAAGTACAGCCGGCCCACCGATGCGCCGCGCTTGAGCTTGATGCCTTGCGGGTTGCTCAGTTCCAGTCCGTCGCCCAGGTCGTGCTGCTTGCCCAGTTCGATCAGTTCATTGAGGAAACGGCTGACCTGACGGCCGTTGCGCGAGACTTCGGAGGCGCCCTTCTTCTTTTCGTCCAGTTCCTCCAGCACGGTCATCGGGATGAAGACGTCGTGTTCCTCAAAGCGGAACAACGAGGTCGGGTCATGCAGCAGGACGTTGGTGTCGAGAGCGTAGATGCGCGTGCTTCCGGTCATGCGAAAGTGTCCTCGCTGGTAGGTGGATGAAAGGGTCGTGGCGCAAGGCTGGCCACGGGCGGAGGGCCACGGCGTGGATCACCGGCAACATGCCGGTGCGTCGTGCGGATGAAAGCCATGGAGGGGGCGACGGTCACTGGGCCGGAATGCTGTCGAGCACGGCCTGGGCATGGCCGGGCACTTTCACGCCGCGCCATTCGTGGACCAATTTCCCCGCTGGATCGATCAGGAAGCTGCTGCGCACGATGCCCAGGTGGCGTTTCCCGTACAGCACTTTTTCATGGATCACGTCGAGGGCCCGGCACCAGGTTTCGTCGGGGTCGGAAACCAGCGGGAATGGCAGTTCCTGCTTGGCGGCGAAGTTGGCATGCGATTTCGGCGAATCGCGCGAGACGCCGATGATCTGCGCGTTGCGCTTGCGAAATGCCGGGTACAGATCACGAAAATCCGTTGCCTCATTGGTGCAGCCCGGCGTGCTGTCCTTCGGGTAGAAATACACCACGACCCATTGTCCCTTCAGGCCGGCGAGCGTCAGTTCGCTGCCGTCGCCGGTGACGCCACTGAGTGGAGGGACTTTCTTGCCAACGTCGGGCATGGCTACTCCTGCCCGGCATGCGATCGCCGGGCACACTCATGGAAACGGGAATGGGGGGACCGGCTGATGGTAAACACCGCGAGTGATGCGCAGAAGACGATCGGATTGGATCGACAAGCTGACTGCAATGCAACGTTCCTCGGTAGTCCCGGGACCAAGACTAGCGCGTGCATGGCGGTAGATGACAGCCCTTGTCAGGCGGCCGTTATCGCGCGATGCTCAGAATTTGACCGGGTCCATGATCGCATCGAGATTCAGGCCGTCGCACAGCTCCAGGAAATCATCACGCAGCGCGGCGATGTGAATCTCGGCGGGGATGCCGATGGTGAACTGGGCCTGGAACATCTCCGCACCGGTCTGCATTGCCTGGTAACGCGTCGAGTTCAGTTGTTCCACGCTGATGCCGTGCTGGCTGAAGAACTCCACGATCCGCACCACGATGCCGGGCCGATCCGCCGCCACCACTTCCACCAGATACGGCAACAGGTGCGAGCTGTTCTCGCGCGGGCCGGTGCGGTAGTGCACCAGTCGCAGACTCTCGTCGCGGGCCAGCTTGGTCAGCGCGGTCTCCAGCTTGGCCAGCGCATCCCACGCGCCGCTGGCCAGCAGCATCAGCGAGATTTCCGTGCCGATGGTCGACACGCGTGATTCGGAAAGATTGCAGCCGGCGTCGGCGATGCGCTTGGCCAGCGCCAGCAACGGCGACTTGAGTGCCGGCGTGAGCGCCTGGATCAGCAGCTGGTTGTCGTTGCCTGCACGCGCTGTCGTGGGAGAAGAGGCGGAAGAAGGTTTCAAAAGAGCCTGCCTGTGGCGTTGTCCCGCGCGGTGCGGAGACGCTGAGATTACTCCGTTCAAGCTTACTTGCCCGCCTCGCGAGCCGGCAAGTAACATGCACAGCTTGATCTGGAGCGGAATCGAGTCTTGAACATTCGCGGAAGCATCTGCGCGCTGGTCACCCCGTTCGCGGCCGATGATGCACTCGACCTGGCGGCGTTCGGTCGGCTGCTCGATCACCAAATCGACGGCGGCACGCAGGCGCTGGTCGTGGCCGGTTCCACCGGCGAAGCGCACATGCTGGAACCCGATGAATTCGATCGGTTGCTGGCGTTTGCGGTCGAACGAGTGGCCGGGCGCGTACCGGTGATTGCCGGCACCGGCGAGGCCGGCACCGCCAAGACCGTTGCCATGACCCGTCGCGCGCAGGCGCTCGGTGCCGATGCGGCGCTGGTGGTGGTGCCGTACTACGTGCGTCCGACCCAGGAAGGCCTGCGTCGGCATTTCCTCGAAGTGGCCGAACACGGCGGCCTGCCGGTAGTGCTTTACAACGTGCCCGGGCGCACCGGCTGCGACATGCTGCCGGCCACCGTGGCCGCGTTGCGGGAGCATCCATCCATCGTCGGCATCAAGGAAGCCCGCGGCGACCGCGAACGGATTTCGGCGCTTGCGGAACTTGTCCGCGAGGATTTCGTCTACTTGTCCGGTGACGATGGCAGCGCCGGTGAAGCGATGCTCGCCGGCGCCGCTGGCACCATTTCGGTGGTGGCCAACCTGGTGCCACAGACATTCCGCGCACTATGTGACGCGGCTACCGGTGGCGACCGGGCAGTGACGGAACGCTGCCATGCCGCGCTGCAGCCGTTGCTGCAGGCACTGGATTGCGCGCCGAATCCGATTGCGGTCAAGGCCGGCCTGCCGCTGTTGGGGCTTGGTCTGGCCTTGCCGAGGTTGCCGCTGGTGGAACTGAACGACGGTCCGGATCGCGCCCGATTGCACCAAGCGCTGTCCAGTCTGGCATCCTTGGCGACTGTGGCCGGTTGACAGTGGCCTGACTTACTCACGGAATCTGACTACATGAAGAAAACCTCGCTCCTCGTGGCCTTGCCGGCTGTGCTCCTCAGTGGCCTGCTGCTTTCCGGCTGCGGCATGTTCCGTTCGCACAAGGCGTGGGACACAGCCCAGCAGGAAACGCCGCTGGAGATTCCGCCGAGCCTCGACCGACCCTCGACCAGTGAAGCACTGGTGATTCCGCCGCCCGGTGCAAATCAGCCGACCGCCAACGGCGCGACCGCCAGTGTTGGCACCGCCGCCGACGGCCAGATCGCCGATGGTTTCGTGATGGCCGACAGCGTCGACAACGCGTACCACCGGGTGGGTCAGGTGCTGGAAAGCGGCGGCCTGGGGCAACTCGTCGGGCATGACGATGCCGCACACAGCTACACGCTGAGCGTTTCCGACGCCGTTGCGCAGCAGAAAAAGAAGGGTTTCTTCGGCCGCATGTTCGGTCACCACAAGAACGATGCCGCCGCGCCGGGCGCGGCTTCGCACCAGGTGCAGGTCACCATTGGCGGCAGCGGCACGAATGCCAGTGAAGTCCGCGCCGAAGGCAATGCCGCGGCGGTGGCCAAGGTGATCGACACGTTGAAGTCGCGTCTGGGCAGCTGATCGCACGGCCGGACGGCCAAACAAGAACGCCGCCTCGAAGGGCGGCGTTCTTGTTTTCAGTGGCAGTTGAAGTTCAGCGTTGCAGCAGCGCGAGCTTGTCCGGCTTGCCTTCCCATTCCCTGGCATCCGCCGGGCTGTCCTTGCGCTCGGTGATCACCGGCCAGCCCTTGGCCAGTTCGGCATTGAGCGCCACGAAGGATTCCTGACCGGCCGGCACGTCGTCTTCGGGATAGATCGCGTTGATCGGGCATTCCGGTTCGCACAAGGTGCAGTCGATGCACTCGTCCGGATCGATCGCCAGAAAATTGGGGCCTTCATGGAAGGCGTCGACCGGGCAGACCTCAACGCAATCGGTGTATTTGCACTTGATGCAGTTGTCGATGACGACAAAGGTCATGTTGCCGTGCGCCTCTGGAGGGAATGCCTGGAACTCAGGCCTTGTGACGCCGAGCCCTGATCGAGCGCAGGCCGTGGTCGAGCGAAGAATGGTGCTCCCTACGAGGTTCGAACTCGTGTTCCCGCCTTGAGAGGGCAGTGTCCTGGGCCACTAGACGAAGGGAGCGTTATGTTGCGAGGCGCGCTAGTATAACGGAATTGTTTCGCGCGGCAATGCTTGGCATGCATGGGCCTGCGCCGTTCGAAGCATGCTCCGCCGACGCAGGTGTCACGCGTCCTGCGGGACGATCCGCGATGCCGCGTGCATCGCGATATATTGCAACCAGAGGGCGGCTTCGCCCCGCAAGGATTCCGACCGCTTGAATCTCGAATCAGGGACCGACATCACGCCAGCGCTGCGGATCATTCCGCGCGACCAGCACATCATCTCCCGCAAGAACATCTCCAAGGCGGCGTTGCGGGTGCTGTACCGCCTGAACGAGGCCGGTTACACGGCGTATCTGGTCGGCGGCGCCGTGCGCGACCTGCTGCTTGGTCTGCAGCCGAAGGATTTCGATGTCGCCACCAGCGCGACGCCGGACGAGGTGAAGAAGCTGTTTCGCAACTGCCGCCTGATCGGCCGGCGCTTCCGCCTGGCGCACGTGGTGTTCGGCCCGGAGATCATCGAGGTGGCGACGTTTCGCGGTCTGGGCGAGGAGGGCGGCGAGGGCGACCGGCATATCGTCGACGGCCGCATCGTGCGCGACAACATCTGGGGTTCCATCGAGGAGGACGCGATCCGTCGCGATTTCCGCGTCAACGCGATGTACTACGACATCAGCGATTTTTCGGTGCGCGACTACGTGGGCGGCATGCAGGACCTGCAGGATCGCGTGCTGCGCCTGATTGGCGACCCCGACATCCGCTACCACGAGGACCCGGTGCGCATGCTGCGCGCGGCCCGGCTGGCGGCCAAGCTCGACATGAGTATCGATGCCAAGGCGATGGCGCCGTTCGAGGCGCTGGGACCGCTGCTGGCCGACGCGGCACCCGCGCGCCTGTTCGATGAATCGCTGAAGATGTTCCTCAGCGGCAACGGTCTGAAGAGTTTCCGCATGCTCGAGCACAGCGGCCTGCTGAAGTTCATGTTTCCGGCGACGGCGCGCGCGCTCAAACGCGGTGACGAGGCGCTGCGTTCGCTGGTCGAGCACGGCCTGGCGAACACCGACGCGCGGATCGCCGAAGGCAAGTCGGTCACCCCGGCCTTCCTGTTCGCGGTGCTGCTGTGGGGCGAGGTGCGCGATGTGGCGCATCACTGGATCGCACGTGGTCAGGAGAGCACCGAGGCATGGGCGCGGGCGTCCGCCCAGGTCGTCGGCGAGCAGTGCCAGCGGGTGGCGATACCGCGACGTTTCACCTTCACCATGGAGGAGATCTGGTCGCTGCAGCCGCGCTTCGAGCAGATCCAGCGCAAGCGCGTGTTTCGTCTGATGACCCATCCGCGTTTTCGCGCTGCGTTCGATTTCCTGTTGCTGCGCGCGGATGAATCGCCGGCGATGCGCGAGCTGGGTCAGTGGTGGGCGCATGCGCAGCAGTTGCCGCAGGAAGTGCTGGCGGCGGCGTTGCCGGCAGGCGGCGGCAGTGCCAGTGACCACATTCCGGCGCCGGTGGCCGGCAAGCCGCCACGTCCGCGCCGGCGTCGACGCAAGCCCGGTGACAAATCGGGTTCCGTGTGACGCTGGCTTACGTCGCGCTGGGCAGCAATCTCGGCAATCCACAGCAACAGTTGCTCGACGCGATGGACGCCCTGGCGAACCTGCCTGGCACCCGTCTGCTGAAGCGTTCGCACCTGTATCGCACGCCGCCGTGGGGCGTGCTGGCGCAGCCGCCCTTCATCAATGCCGCCGCCGTGCTGGATACCTCGCTGTCGCCGCGCGCCTTGCTGGATGCGCTGCTGGCGATCGAGCAGCAGGCCGGGCGCGTGCGTGCCGAACGCAACGGACCGCGCACCCTGGATCTGGATCTGCTACACGTCGATGGCGTGCAGCTTGACGACGCCCGGCTGACCCTGCCGCACCCGCGCATGGCCGGGCGCGCCTTCGTGCTGCTGCCGCTGAATGACGTGGCGCCTACGCTGCGGCTCCCCGGGCAGGGTGTGGTGGCGGACCTGCTGGCCAGGCTCGATGTGGCCGGCTGCGAACGGCTGCTTGAGCCATAATCGGCGCCCGTTTACCCGATCAGGAATTGCCGTGTACGTGCAGAACGCAAATGTCCCCGACCGCAAGCCGGTGACGGTGCCGGGCCTGCTGGCAATGAAAAAGCAGGGGCAGCGCATCGTCATGCTCACCGCCTACGACGCCAGTTTCGCCTGGCAGCTGGAAGCGGCTGGAGTCGACATTGCACTGGTCGGCGATTCGCTGGGCATGGTGGTGCAGGGCCATCGCAGCACGCTGCCGGTGACGCTCGACCACATGGTCTATCACACCGCCGCGGTCGCACGTGGATTGTCGGCGACCCTGCTGGTGGCCGATCTGCCGTTCATGGCCGATCGTGATATCGCGCATGCGCTGGAAGCTGGCGCGCGGCTGGTCGGCGAAGCCGGCGCAGCGATGGTGAAGATCGAAGGGGCTGCGCCACATATCCTCGAAGCGATCACAGCGTTGACGGCGCGCGCGATTCCGGTGTGCGCGCATCTCGGGCTGACGCCGCAATCGGTGCACAAGTTCGGCGGGTTCCGCATCCAGGGCCGCGAGCCGGCGGCCGCCGACCGCGTGCTGGCCGAGGCGCTGGCGGCGCAGGCGGCCGGTGCCGACCTGCTGGTGATGGAAGGCGTGCCGATCGAGCTGGGCCGGCGGGTAACCGAAGCGTTGACGATTCCCGTCATCGGCATCGGCGCCGGTCCGCATTGCGACGGGCAGGTGCTGGTGATCCATGACATGCTCGGCATCACGCCGGGCAAGCGGCCGAAGTTCAGCAAGGATTTTCTGCCCGGGCGCGACTCCGTCGGTGCGGCCATCGCGGCGTATGCGGCGGACGTGCGCAGTGGCGCGTTCCCGGCGCCCGAGCATTGTTTCACCTGATCAGCGAGCCAACGCACCATGCAGACCGTACAAGATGCCCCCGCCTTGCGCGCCGCGATCCGCGGCTGGCGTGCGAAAGGCCAGACGGTGGGTTTCGTGCCGACCATGGGCAATCTGCACGAGGGTCATCAGTCGCTGATCAAGCTGGCGCGGGCGCGTACGGAACGGGTGGTGGCCAGCGTATTCGTCAACCCGACCCAGTTTGGTCCGAACGAGGATTTCGAACGCTATCCGCGCACGCTGCTGCAGGATCAGGCGGCGCTGGCCGATGAGGATTGCGATCTGCTGTTTGCGCCGGATGTGGCGACGCTGTATCCGTTCGGCGCCGAACACAGTGTCAGCCTGCGCGTACCGCAGATCACCGAGACGCTGGAAGGTGCGCATCGGCCGGGGCATTTCGATGGCATGGCCACCGTGGTGTGCAAGCTGTTCAATCTGGTCCAGCCGGATGTGGCGGTGTTCGGCCAGAAGGATTTCCAGCAGCTGAAAGTCATCGAGCGCATGGTGCGCGACCTGTCGCTGTCGGTGAAGGTGATGTCGGCGCCGATCCTGCGTGCCGACGACGGCCTGGCGTTGAGTTCGCGCAACCAGTACCTGTCCACCGCCGAACGCGCGCGCGCACCGCTGATCCACGACACCTTGCTCAAGATGCGCGACCTGCTGGGCAAGGGTCACGCGTGGCGCGCGCTGGAGCAGGTTGCCGCCGCGCGCCTGGTGCGTGCCGGTTTTGCGCCTGACTACGCGGTGATTCGCCGCGCCGAGGATCTGGCCGAACCGGCCGAAGGCCAGCGCGACGGCCTGATCGCGCTGATCGCGGCGCGCCTGGGCGGCACCCGCCTGATCGACAACTTGCTGTTGGACTGAGCTGCCCGCATATCGCGATCGATGGTGTTGATGTTGCGGTGCAGCGCCATCGGTTCGATAATTGCCGACTTTGCAGAATCGCGCGGGAAAGAACGTCATGCACCTGAACATGCTCAAGGCCAAGATCCACCGTGCCACGGTGACCCACGCCGAGCTGCACTATGAAGGGTCGATCGCGATCGACGGCCTGTTGCTGGATGCGTCGGGCATCCGCGAGTACGAGCAGATCCACGCCTGGAACGTCAACAGCGGCCAGCGCTTTGTCACCTATGCGCTGCGTGCCGAGGAAGGTTCCGGCATCATCTCGGTCAATGGCAGCGCCGCGCGCAGCGCTCAGGCGGGCGACGTCCTCATCATCGCCGCGTTCGTGCAGTTGAGCGAAGCCGAGCTGGAGGCGTACCAGCCGACCCTGGTGTACGCCGATGCGAAAAACGGCATCTCGCATACCAACCGCTCGATTCCCAAGCAGATGGCCGCAGCCTGAACCTGCGCTCAGCGCTGCTGGCGCGTCAGCGCCCACGCCACATGCTCACGCACGATCGCCGAAGGGTGATCGCTGCGCGCATTGAGCGCCGCGCGAACCGCGGTTGACGCTGGCGCGTTACCCAGTGCCACCGCGATATTGCGCAGCCAGCCTTCGTAGCCGGTGCGGCGGATCGCCATGCCTTCGGTGCGCTTCAGAAACTCTTCCTCGCTCCACGCGAACAGCTCGACCAGCTTCGCGCCGTCGAGACTATGACGCGGGGCGAAATCGGGCTCGGTGGTTTCCTGCGCGAACTTGTTCCACGGACACACCAGCTGGCAGTCATCGCAGCCGAAGATGCGGTTGCCCATCGGTGCGCGCAACTCTTCGGGAATGCTGCCCTTGAGTTCGATCGTGAGATAGGAAATGCAGCGTTTTGCATCCAGCCGATACGGGCCGAGTATCGCCTGGGTCGGACAGATCTCGATGCAGCGGCTGCAGCTGCCGCAGTGTGCGCTGGCCGGTTGGTCCACCGGCAACGGCAGGTCCGTGTACAGCTCGCCGAGGAAGAAATACGAACCGGCATGGCGGTTGATCAACACGGTGTGCTTGCCGATCCAGCCCAGTCCTGCATTGCGCGCCAGCGCCTTCTCCAGCACAGGCGCGGAGTCCACGTAGGCGCGATAGCCGAAGTCGCCAACCACCGCATGGATGCGCTCGGCCAGTTTCTGCAGGCGGCTGCGCATCAGCTTGTGGTAGTCACGCCCCAGTGCGTAGCGCGATACATAACCGGCCTCGCCATCACCGATCACGCCCCAAGCATTGGCCGTGCCGGGCGGGATGTAATCCATGCGCACCGAGATCACCCGCTGCGTGCCCGGCTCCAGTTCGGCCGGACGCGTCCGTTTAGTGCCATGGCGGGCCATGTATTCCATTTCGCCGTGATGGCCGCGTTCGAGCCAGCGCGCGAGGTGTTGCTCGTCCTTGCCCAGCCCGGTGCCGCTGATGCCGGCCTCGGCAAAGCCCAGCTCGACCGCCCAGCGCTTGATGTCGTGGGCGAGCGCGGGGTAATCGGGTGTGCTGCCAATGTCGGTGCGGGACATCCGACTATTGTAGAGGCGGCCCGTGTCTATAATTCACGCATGCCCGCCCATCCGTACAGCCGCGATCTCCATACCGTCGAGCAGTTGCGCCAGATCGAGGGCGCGGCGCTGGCCACGCTCGGAATTTCCGGCCCGGAACTGATGCGTCGTGCAGCCAGTGCCGCGTTGAACAGCCTGCGCCGGCACTGGCCGCAGCTGCGGCAGATCTGCATCCACTGCGGCCCCGGCAACAACGGCGGCGATGGTTTTCTGCTCGGCGTGCTGGCACGCGAGGCCGGGTTGCAGGTCGCGCTGAACGCATTGACGGCCACCTCGCACGGCGAAGCCGCCTCGGCGCGTCGGGCGTGGGAGGCCGGCGGCGGCCGAGTGCAGTTGTGGGGTGCAGAGGACGTCCTGCCCGACGCCGAGCTGCATGTGGATGCGCTCTACGGCATCGGTCTGCAGCGCGCGCCGGCGGCCGCGGCCGCGCAGCTGATTGAACAGATCAACCGCAGTGGCCAGCCGGTACTGGCGCTGGACGTGCCCAGCGGGCTGGATACCGATAACGGCAACTGTCCGGGCGTGGCGATCCGCGCCGATGTCACGGTCACCTTCATCGCCGGAAAACGCGGGCTGCACACCGGCCGCGCTGCCGATCATGTCGGCGTACTCGAGCTGGCCACCCTCGGCGTGCCCGACAGCGTATATGCGGACCGTGCGCCGGATGCACGCTTGTTGGTCGCCGAGATCCTGCCGCGGCGCCCGCGTTACGCGAACAAGGGCGACAACGGCCATGTGCTGGTGATCGGTGGCGATCACGGCATGGCCGGTGCCGCACGGCTGGCGGGCGAATCGGCGTTGCGCGCAGGCGCCGGTCTGGTTAGCGTGGCGACGCGCGCCGAACATGTGTTCACCCTGAATGCCACGCGACCGGAGCTGATGGTGCATGGCGTCGATGGTCCGCAAGCGCTGGCGCCGATGCTTGCGCGTGCCAGCATGCTGGCGCTGGGGCCCGGCCTGGGGCAGGGCGCATGGAGCCATGCGCTGTGGCTGACCGCGCTGGACGCCAACATGCCGCTGGTGCTCGATGCCGATGGCCTGAACCTGCTGGCGCGCGAGCCGCGCCGGTTCAGCGCGCCGACCGTATTGACGCCGCACCCGGGCGAGGCCGCGCGGCTGCTGGACGTGTCCACGGCCGAGATCGAACAGGATCGTTTTGCGGCCGTGCGCGAACTGTCCCGCCGTTACGCGGCCGTGGTCGTATTGAAAGGCGCCGGCAGCCTGATCGCGAATACGGATGGACGTCTGGACGTCTGTCCGTGGGGCAACCCCGGGATGGCCTCCGGCGGCATGGGCGATCTGCTCACTGGCATCATCGCGGCGCTGCTGGCGCAGGGTTGCAGCGCCTGGCAGGCGGCCTGCCTCGGCGTCGGGCTGCACGCGCGTGCCGGTGACCGTGCCGCGCAACAGGGCGAGCGCGGGTTGCTGGCCAGTGATCTGCTGGCGCCGCTGCGGGCGCTGGGCAACGGCGTATCAGGTGGCGAGCATGAGCATGACTGAGCGTGACGGGCCTGGCTGGGCCAACGTGGCTCACATCGAATACGGCCGGGAGTGGCCACTGCCTGACGAGGCGGCCACTGCCGCGCTGGCCGCGCGGCTGGCGAGCGTGCTGGATGACGGGCTGG
Organism: Rhodanobacter sp.; assembly: GCA_041690935.1. Classification (GTDB taxonomy): domain Bacteria; phylum Pseudomonadota; class Gammaproteobacteria; order Xanthomonadales; family Rhodanobacteraceae; genus Rhodanobacter. The sequence continues at coordinate 7,653 of JBEPVP010000031.1, read as the reverse complement.
TGCTCTATCTGCACGGCCCGCTCGGTGCCGGCAAGACCAGCTTCGCGCGCGCCTTGCTGACCGCGCTCGGCGTAGGCGAGCGGGTCAAGAGCCCGACCTACAGTCTGGTCGAGGGCTACACGGCGCAGGGTCGGCCGGCCTGGCATCTGGACCTGTACCGGATTGCCGATCCCGGCGAGCTGGAATGGCTTGGCCTGGATGCGCTGGCCGATCCGGCGGCGCTGGTGCTGGTGGAATGGCCGGAGCGCGGGGCAGGCGCGCTGCCCGCGGCCGATCTGGAATTGCGTCTTGACTATGCGGGACAGGGGCGCCAAGCCTTGCTGCGCGCGTTCACTCCTCGAGGCGAAAGACTGCTGGCGCGGCTGCCCTGACTGCGGCTAAGTGCCGATTTCCCCTTGAGAAATTGCCGGGTTGCCGATTCGGGCAAAGATCTGTTCGGAATGTGCGACTTGCGGGCGATAACTTGATCCAGCCTGATGAATGCTTCGCAGGCTATGGATATTCAAGGAAAAGTCCGCTTGCATTCGAGGAATGACTGCGTTTCAATGCGGCGATGAGGGGTTGCCTGAACAACTTGGGTGGGTTAGTCGCCAGCGCCATTCTGGCGCTCGCGCCGTTGGGCGCGGTCCGCGCGGCCGATCTGACCGACGCACGGGTCTGGGCTGGCCCGGATTACACCCGCCTGGTGCTCGATGCGTCCGGCCCGGTGCACTACACGGTCAGCCAGAAGGATGGTCAGGTCGTGGTCGATCTGCCGGATAGCCGGGTGACCCATGATTTTTCCGACCCCGTCGCCCAAGGGCTTTTTCGGGGCATGAGCCACGCCCGCATCGGCAACCGCCTGCAGCTGACCGCCAAAATCGATCCGGACAGCCGTTTGAAGAGCTTCGTGCTGAAGCCGGACAGCGGCAGCGACTACCGGCTCGTGCTGGATCTCTATCCCGGCAAGCGCGGCGACAGTGTCGCGGCCGAACAAACGTCGGCCACAACAGTGGCGGCGCCCACTCCCAGGTACAGCAATCCCACGCACAGCAGCCGGGTTGCCACCGAGCAGGCGGCCGCCATGCTCAACGGCCAGCGCGCCGTGGTGGTGGCGATCGATGCCGGCCATGGCGGCAAGGATCCGGGCTCGCATGGCCCTGGCGGCACCCTTGAGAAGAATGTCACGCTGGCGGTGGCGCGCAATCTCGCGGCGGAGATCAACCGCCAGCCGGGCATGAAAGCAGTGCTGACTCGTGACGGCGACTACTTCATCCCACTCGCGCAGCGCTATCGCATCGCGCGCGAAAACAACGCTGACCTGTTCGTGTCGATCCACTCCGATGCCTTCACCAGCGATGATGCCAAGGGTTCCTCGGTATGGGTGCTGTCGTCGCGGGGCAAGACCAGTACCGCCGCACGCTGGCTCGCCGATGGACAGAACCGCGCCGACCTGATCGGCGGGATCACGCTGGACGACAAGGACGACGGCCTGGCCAAGGTGCTGCTGGACCTGCAGCAGGGCTGGGCGATGCAGGCTAGCGATGTGGTTGCTGGCAATGTGCTCAAGGCCTTGGGTCAGCTCGGCCCGACCCACCGCGGCTATGTCGAGCGCGCGAACTTCGTGGTGCTGCGTTCGCCGGATGTGCCGTCGATCCTGGTCGAGACTGCCTTTATCAGCAACCCGGCCGAGGAGCGCAAGCTGCGCGATCCGACGCATCAGAAGCAGCTCGCCGAAGCCGTGATGGGCGGCGTCAAGAATTACTTCGAATCGACGCCACCGCCGGGCACCTGGTTCGCGGCGCAGGCGGCGCGCCGCAATGGTATCGAACTGGCGTCGAGCAAGGACGAGAGTGCCGACAACAGCCCAGTCGCCAAGCCGACCGGCAAGAGCCATTCCGTGCTGGCCAGCAACCCGTCCGCCGCCGCGGACGCCGGCATACGTGACCTGCACCGGGTCGGTCGTGGCGAAAGCCTGCGCAGCATTGCGCGTCAGTACGGCATCAGTGTCAGCGCCTTGAAAAGTGCCAACCAGATGAACAGCGATACGGTGCATGCGGGTGCCTTGCTGGCCATTCCCACCGGCTGACTTCAGTCGGCCGGCGTCCTGCCGACGGCAGCGCCGCGGTCGTTCGCTGCTAAAGTTCGCGGATGACCGCGATCCGCCTGCTTCCCCCCGAACTCATCAACCAGATCGCCGCCGGCGAGGTCATCGAGCGACCATCCTCGGTGGTCAAGGAGCTGGTCGAAAACAGCCTCGACGCCGGCGCCAGCCGCATCGAGGTGGATATCGAGGCCGGCGGTGCGCGCCTGATCCGCGTACGCGACGATGGCGGCGGCATCCATGTTGACGAGCTGTCGCTGGCAGTGGCCTCGCATGCGACCAGCAAGATCGGCAGTTTCGACGACCTGGAGCATGTCGCCAGCATGGGTTTCCGTGGCGAGGCGCTGGCTTCGGTATCGTCGGTATCGCGCTTCGCGCTGACCTCGCGCGCGCGCGATCAGGACGCCGCGTTCCGCATCGAGGTCGATGGCGGCCGGCTGCAGGCGGCGCGCCCGGCGCAGCATCCGCCCGGCACCAGCGTCGAAGTGCGGGACCTGTTCTACAACGTGCCGGCGCGGCGGAAATTCATGCGCGCCGAGCGTACCGAATTCGCGCACATCGACGACCTGCTGAAGTCGCTGGCACTGGCGCGTGGCGCGGTGGAGTTCCGCCTCAGCCACAACGGCAAGCCCGTGCGCATCTGGAAGGCCGCGCGTGACCAGCATGCGGCGTTGCAACGGGTGGCCGAGGTGCTCGGCGAGGAATTTCCGGCGCACAGCCTGCACATCGATCACGCGATGGCCGGCCTGCATCTGTCCGGCTGGGTCGGCTTGCCGACCGCGTCGCGCGCGCAGGCAGACTCCCAGTATTTCTACGTCAACGGTCGGCTGGTGCGCGACCGCATCGTGGCGCACGCAGTGCGTCAGGCCTATGCCGATGTGCTGTTCCACGGGCGCCACGCCGCATTCGTGCTGTACCTGGAGCTGGATCCGGCGGGGGTCGACGTAAACGTGCATCCGGCCAAGCAGGAAGTGCGCTTTCGCGAACAGCGGCTGGTGCACGATTTCCTGTTCCGCACCCTGCACGAGGCGCTGGCGCAGACGCGGGCCGGGTCGAACACATTGCCGGTGACGGAGCCGATGGCAATGGTCGGGGATTCGCATTCAGCGGGTTCCGCGGCAACGGCGTGGACCGGACAGTTCGGTCAGAACCGGTTGAACCTGGGCGTGCGCGATGCGCCCCTTGCCGGCTACGCCGCGCTGCTTGGTGCGGCACCGTCGGCGGCGGCAGGATACACGTCGATACCGGCGGCCGAGGAGGGCGAAACACCGCCGCTTGGGTTCGCCATCGCCCAGCTGAAAAGCATTTTCGTGCTGGCCGAAAATGCGCATGGACTGGTGCTGGTGGACATGCACGCGGCACACGAACGCATCACCTACGAGAAATTGAAGAACGGCCGGGTTGCCAGCAACCTGCGCTCGCAGATGTTGCTGGTGCCGCTCGCCGTCGCCGTCAGCGCGAAGGAAGCAGCGGCGGCAGAAGAGCATGCCGAAGCGCTGGCTGGCTGGGGTTTGGAGCTCTCTCGCAGCGGCCCGTCGACGATCGTGGTACGGCGCATTCCCGCGCTGCTGGAAGCGGCCGATGTCGGCCAGCTCAGCCGCGACGTCTTGTCCGAACTGGCTCAGCACGGCAGTTCGCGTCGGCTGCAGGAGCTGGAGAACGAACTGCTCTCCACCATGGCCTGCCATGGCTCGGTGCGGGCCGGGCGTCGACTCACTCTTCCCGAAATGAATGCGCTGCTGCGCGAGATGGAGGTGACCGAACGTTCCGGGCAATGCAATCATGGTCGTCCGACCTGGGTTCAGCTGAGCCTGGCCGAGCTCGACAAGTTGTTCCTGCGCGGTCGCTGACCTGCGCTTTTTAGTCGTTTCGCCGGAGATGCCGATGATCCGTACCAGCCTGTTTGTTGCCGCCGCCATTCTGGGAGTTGCTACCGTGCATGCCACCGACATTGACAGCTACCAGCACAGCATCGAGCAGTGGCGCAGCGGCCGGGTCGAGCGGTTGACCGCGCCCACCGGCTGGTTGAGCCTGATCGGCCTGGAGTGGCTAAAGGACGGCGCCAACCGCATCGGCAGCGCCGCGGACAACGACATCGTGCTGAAGGCCGGCCCAGCGCACCTGGGTGTGGTCACGCTGGCACCGGACGGCGGCATGCGCATCGCGCTGGCGCCGCACAGTGGCGCCACGATCGACGGCAAGGCGGTGGCGGACGCGGCGCTGATCGACGATGCGCATGCCAGCGCGGATGCAGCGCCAACCACGGTCGCCTTCGGCAGCGCGAGCTTCTACGTGATTGATCGCGATGGCCGCAAGGGTCTGCGGGTCAAGGACAGCGACGCGCCGCGTCGCAAGCATTTCGTCGGGATCGACTCGTTCGCGGTCGATCCGTCGTGGCAGATCGAGGCAACCTGGGTGCCGGCCACACCGGGCGAGACGCTGGAGATGGGCTCGGTGATCGGCACCATCGACAAGTATCCGGTGCCGGGCAAGCTGGAATTCACCCGCGACGGCAAACACTACGAGATCCTGCCGGTGATCGAGGAGCCGGGCGATGCGCAGTACTTCATCGTGTTCGCCGACCGTACCAGCGGCAAGGAAACCTACGGCGCCGCGCGCTTCCTCTACATCGATCCACCGCAGGACGGCAAGGTCGTGCTCGATTTCAACAAGGCCTACAACCCGCCGTGCGCGTTCACTGCGTTCGCCACCTGTCCGCTGGCGCCACCGGAAAACCGGCTGGATCTGCGCGTGACCGCGGGTGAGAAGAAATACGCCGGCGACCATCAGTGATGCGTGGGCCGGTGCTCGGCGTTGCTGAATCCTTTTCAGCCTGAAGCGGCCTTGGCGAGCGCTGGCGAACACGCTGCGTCGCGGCGCTTCACCAGGCTGGCGGCAGTACCCGCCCGGCGAGTGTGGGACAGGTTATTCGGGTTCGTAGTCGAGGTTGGAGGCGAGCCAGCGCTCGGCTTCGGCGAGGGTCCAGCCTTTGCGCCGGGCGTAGTCCTCGACCTGTTCCCGGCCAAGCCGGCCGACCACGAAATACTGGCTGTCCGGGTGTGAGTAATACCAGCCGGAAACAGCGGCGGCGGGATACATCGAGAAGCCCTCGGTCAGTTCGATACCGGTGTTGCGGGTGACGTCGAGCAGCTCGAACAGAGTGGCCTTTTCGGTGTGCTCGGGGCAGGCCGGATAGCCGGGTGCCGGCCGGATGCCGCGATACTTTTCGGCGACCAGCGCCTCGTTGTCGAGTACCTCGTCGGGAACGAAACCCCAGAACTCGCGGCGCACGCGTTCGTGCAGGTGTTCGGCAAACGCCTCGGCGAGGCGATCAGCGAGCGCCTTGAGGATGATCGAGGAGTAGTCGTCGTAGTCGGCCTGGAAACGCTCCAGATGTGCCTCGATGCCAAGTCCGGCGGTGACCGCGAAGCCGCCGATCCAGTCGGGTTTGTCGAATTCCTTTGGGACGATGAAATCGGCGAGACACAGATTCGGCCGTTCGATCGGCTTGTCGGCTTGCTGGCGCAGGCTGTGCAAAGTCGCCAGCGGGCCGCCGTCCGATTTCCGATTCCCGACTCCCGATTCCCTGCTCGCATACACCTCGACGTCGTCGCCAACATTGGCGGCCGGCCACAGGCCGATCACGGCGCGGGCGGTCAGCCATTTCTCGGCAACGATCTTATCCAGCATCGCCTGGGCGTCGTGGAACAATTCGCTGGCCTGCGGGCCGACCACGTCGTCGGTGAGGATGGCCGGATAATGACCGGCCAGTTCCCATGCCTGGAAAAAGGGCGTCCAGTCGATGTACCGACGGATCGTGGCGAGGTCGTAGTCGTCGAACACGGTGACGCCGGGCTGATTCGGCTGCGGCGGATCGTAAGCGGTCCAGTCGCAGCGGAAACGTCGCGCGCGGGCTTTTTCCAGCGATACCAGTTTCTTGCCGGGGCCGCGGTTGCGGTGGCGTTCGCGCACGTCGGCGTAGTCGGCGCGCACCTTGGCCAGGAAGTCCTCGACCAGATCCTTGCTGACCAGTGACTGCGCCACGCCGACCGCGCGCGAGGCATCCTTCACCCACACCGTGCCCGCCTTGTAGTGTGGTTCGATCCTCAACGCGGTATGCGCGCGCGACGTGGTGGCGCCGCCGATCAACAGGGGGATGTGGAAATTCTGCCGCTGCATCTCGCGGGCGACCTGGCCCATTTCCTCCAGCGACGGCGTGATCAGGCCGGACAGGCCGATCATGTCCGCGTTCTCGGCGATCGCGGTTTCCAGGATCTTCTGCGCCGGCACCATCACGCCAAGATCGATCACCTCGAAGTTGTTGCAGCGGAGCACCACGCCGACGATGTTCTTGCCGATGTCGTGCACGTCGCCCTTGACCGTGGCCATGATGATCTTGCCGTTGTTCTTGCCGGTGTCGCCGGTGCGCAGCTTTTCCGCCTCGATGTACGGCAGCAGATAGGCCACCGCCTTCTTCATCACGCGGGCGGATTTCACCACCTGCGGCAGGAACATCTTGCCGGCACCGAACAGGTCGCCGACCACGTTCATGCCGTCCATCAGCGGGCCCTCGATCACGTCGAGCGGACGGCTGGACATCTGGCGCGCTTCCTCGGTGTCCTCGACCACATACTGGTCGATGCCGTGCACCAGCGCGTGGCTGATGCGTTCGCGCACGGGCTTCTCGCGCCAGGCGAGGGTTTCGACGACAGCTTCACCGCGCTTGCCCTTGTAGTTGTCGGCGATCTCCAGCAGCCGCTCGGTGGCGTCCTCGCGTCGGTTCAGCACCACGTCTTCGACGCGTTCGCGCAGTGGCGGATCGATGTCGTCCATGATCGTCAGCGCGCCGGCGTTGACGATACCCATGTCCATGCCGGCGCGGATCGCGTGGTACAGGAACACCGAATGGATCGCCTCGCGCACGATGTTGTTGCCGCGGAACGAGAACGACACGTTGGAGACGCCGCCGGAGATGTGGCAATCCGGGAAGCGCTGTTTCAACTCGCGCGTGGCCTCGATGAAGTCCACCGCGTAGTTGTTGTGTTCCTCGATGCCGGTGGCGATGGCGAAGATGTTCGGGTCGAAGATGATGTCTTCGGGCAGGAAGTCGAGTTGGGTCGTCAGCAATTCGTAGGCGCGCGCGCAGATCGACACCTTGCGCGCGCAGGTGTCGGCCTGGCCCTGTTCGTCGAATGCCATCACCACGGCGGCGGCGCCGTATTGCTGCACCTTGCGCGCCTGTTCCAGGAACGCTGCTTCGCCTTCCTTCATCGAGATCGAGTTGACGATGCCCTTGCCCTGCAGGCAGCGCAAACCGGCTTCGATCACCGTCCACTTGGACGAGTCGATCATGAACGGCACGCGGGCGATGTCGGGCTCGGACGAGATCAGGTTGACGAAGCGGGTCATCGCCGCCTCGGAGTCGATCAGGCCCTCGTCCATGTTGATGTCGATGACCTGGGCGCCGTTGGCGACCTGCTGGCGCGCGACTTCGACGGCCTCGTCGTAGCGGTCTTCCTTGATCAGTTTCTTGAACTGCGCCGAGCCGGTGACATTGGTGCGCTCGCCGA
>JBEPVP010000030.1:0-21934 GCA_041690935.1 Rhodanobacter sp. | reverse complement strand
GCGGGATCGAGTCGGCCATCGAGTCGCGCACCGGCGTGACCATGTTGGTGGCGCCCGGGCCGGAAGTGACCACCGCCACGCCGACCTTGCCGGAGGCGCGCGCATAGCCTGCGGCCATGAAGCCCGCGCCCTGCTCGTTGGCCGGTACGATCAGCGGCATCGATTCGCCACCGTCGCTGCGTGGATGCTCGGCGTTGTAGCGAAACACCGCGTCATACACCGGCAGGATCGCGCCGCCGGAGTAACCGAACATCACCGCGACGCCTTCATCGGCGAGTACCTGCACGATCACTTCGGCGCCACTCATGGCGTGGCCGGCCAGCGGGCGCCGGGCGGTCGTGGTTTCGGCTTGCAGTGCTTGTGCCATCACGAATCAAGTTCCCCATGGTGTGTCGTGCTCCCTCCCCTGCTCAGCAGGGGAGGGTTGGAGTGGGGTCGCCCTTGATCTTGAGATCAAAAGCTTGACCCCCTCCCGGCCTCCCCCTGCCTTGCAGGCGGAGGAGCAAAGCGGCTTAGCCGGCCTTCTTCAGCGGCGCCGCGGCGGTAGCCGCAGTCGGCTGCAGCCACGGCATCCGTGCGCGCAGCTTGGCGCCGACCACTTCGATCGGATGATCGAGATCGGCCTGCTTCAGACGCTTGTAGTTCGGCAAGCCGGCGGCGTATTCGGCCGTCCAGTTGCGTGCGAAGGTGCCGTCCTGGATGTCGGTGAGCACGTCCTTCATGCGCGCCTTGGTGCTGGCATCGATCACCCGCGGGCCGCTGACGTAGTCGCCGTACTGCGCGGTCTCGGAGACGAATTCCAGCATGCGCTTGAGGCCGCCTTCGTAGAACAGGTCGACGATCAGCTTCAGCTCGTGCATCACCTCGTAGTACGCGATCTCCGGCTGGTAGCCGGCCTCGACCAGGGTTTCGAAACCCGCAATCACCAGCTCGCTGGCGCCGCCGCACAGCACCGCCTGCTCGCCGAACAGGTCGGTCTCGGTCTCTTCCTTGAAGTCGGTCTGGATGATCATCGCGCGGCCGCCGCCGATGCCGTCGGCGTAGGCCCTGGTCTTCGCCTCGGCGTGACCACTGACGTCCTGGTGCACCGCCCAGATGCACGGCACGCCACGGCCGCGTTCGTACTCGCTGCGCACCAGCGCGCCGGGGCCTTTCGGCGCGACCAGGATCACGTCGATGTCGGCACGCGGTTCTATCTGTTTGAAGTGCACGTTGAAGCCGTGCGCGAACAGCAGCGCCGCGCCGGGCTTGAGGTTCGGTTCGATCGCCTCGCGATACAGCGCCGGTTGCACCATGTCCGGCGTCAGCACGGCGACCAGGTCCGCCTCGCGCACGGCGTCGCCCGGCTCGGCGACGGCGAAGCCTTCGGCCTGCGCGCGCTGCCACGATGGGCCGCCCTTGCGCAGGCCGACCACGACGTTGAGGCCGGAATCGCGCAGGTTCAATGCGTGCGCGCGGCCCTGGCTGCCGTAGCCGAGCACGGCGATGCGGGATGAGGCGAGAGTGTTGGATGAAGGGGTGTGGCTCATGGTGTACTCCGGTGCTTTTGCTTGAACCCCTCTCCCGTCGGGAGAGGGGTTGGGGTGAGGGTTCGGTAGTGATGAGTGGCTGCGGCGATGCCGAGCCCTCATCCGGCTCTGCGAGCCACCTTCTCCCAGAGGGAGAAGGGTTCGACTTCGTGCGGATTGGCTGATTGAATGGTGGTGGCGCCATCGGAAGCGGAGCCGACCAGAAGCGCGTACTTGGCCAACGCGCCACGGCTGACTTTCGGCGCCGGTGGTTGCCAGCTGGCACGGCGGGCGGCGAGGTCGGCGTCGGTGGCGATCTCGCGCCGCGCCGCGTCGATCACGATGCGGTCGCCGTCGTGCAGCAGTGCGATCGGGCCGCCGCGTGCCGCTTCCGGCGCGATGTGGCCGACCATGAAACCGTGGGTGGCACCGGAGAAACGGCCGTCGGTAATCAGCGCCACGTCGTCGCCCAGACCGCGGCCGATCAGTGCGGCGGTGACGCCGAGCATCTCGCGCATGCCGGGGCCGCCGGCCGGGCCTTCGTTGCGGATCACGATCACGTCGCCTTTGGCGATGTCGCCGGCCTGCACTGCGGCGAATGCCTGCTCTTCGCCTTCGTACACGCGGGCGCGGCCTTCGAAATGGGTGGCGCCTTTTCCCGCGAGTTTCAGGATGCAGCCTTCCGGCGCGAGGTTGCCGTAGAGAATTGAATAGCCGCCGCGCAGCTTCAGCGGTGCGCTGACCGGATGCACCACATCCTGCTGCGCAGCACGCGGCGCAGCGGCGGCTTCGGCGAACAGGCTGCGCCCGGTGACGGTAGGTGCGTCCTCCAGCATGCCAGCAGCAATCAGTTCCCGCGCCACGCACGCGCTACCGCCGGCGCCGAACAGTTCGACCGCGGTGTAGCGGCCGCCGGGCAGCAGGTCGGCGATCACCGGCGTTTGCGCGGATGCCGGTTCGAAATCCTCCAGCGTCCATTCGACGCCGGCTTCGCGCGCGATCGCCAGCAGGTGCAAAACCGCATTGGTGGAGCCAGCAGTGGCAGCGACCATCCGCGCGGCGTTGCGCAGCGAAGTGCGCGTCAGCAATGCGCGCGGCGTGCGGTTCTCGCGCAGACATTCCATCACCAGTTCGCCGCAACGGAACGCCGCCGCGCCCTTGGCTGGGTGGGTAGCGGGAATGTCGTTGTAGCCCATGGGTGAGAGACCCAGCGTGCTCAGCACCATCGCCATCGTGTTCGCGGTGAACTGGCCGCCGCAGGCGCCGGCGCCGGGACAGGCGTCGCGTTCGACCGCGCTCAGTTCCTCATCGCTGATCTTGCCGGCGCCATGCGCACCGACCGCCTCGAACACCTGCTGGATGGTGATCGGATGGTTGTCATGGGTGCCGTGCGCGATGCTGCCGCCGTACAGCGCCACGCCGGGAATATCGAGCCGTGCCAGCGCCATCGCGGCTGCCGGGATGGTCTTGTCGCAGCCGCACAGCACCACCATCGCGTCGAGGCAATGGCCGTCCACCGCCAGCTCGATCGAGTCGGTGATCACCTCGCGGCTGATCAGCGACGCGCGCATGCCCGGCGTGCCCATCGCGATGCCGTCGGTCACTGCGATGGTGTTGAACTCGATCGGCGTGCCGCCGGCGGCGCGGATGCCGGCCGCGGCCTCGACCGCCAGCTCGCGCAGGTTGAGGTTGCACGGGCTCACGTTCGACCACGTGTGCACCACCGCCACCAGCGGCCTGGCGATCGCTGCGTCGTCGAGGCCGGTGGCGCGCAGCATCGCGCGGGCGGGAGCGCGGTCGGGGCCGCTCTTGATCAGGTCACTGCGCATGAAAAAAGCTCCAAAGGACAAAGTCCCTTCTGTGGGGAGACAAATCGGCAGGAATGCCGATTTGCATGGCGCCAGCCGCCCGAATGAAGGTGCCCCGCAGGGGCGGGTGAGGGGTGGGTGCTCGCCGTGGCGCCCAACGAAGTGACATCGATTCGAGTGCGTGTCTCAAGGAAAAAAGCGCCCCCGGCGTGCAGAGGGAGGTAGGTGGGACGGAACAGGAATCGGCGCCATCACGGCGTACACGAACCATCCCAGCCGGAAGCACGCCGGGGGCAGCAGAAAATACGGACACATCCATGTGCCCGCTTGGGAAACCGGGGCATGACATCAGCCGCATGCGCGTGCTCCGCAGAAGAACGCGGCGGCGCTGTCGGCGTGATCCTCGATTGCGGCCAGCACGGCATCGCGCACGTCGCCGGTGCCGGCATCGCCGCCGATGTCGCGGCTGCGCGGGCCGTGCCGCAACACCTGTTCGACCGCCGACTCGACCGCGACTGCTTCGGCTTCCAGGCCCAGTGAGTGACGCAGCAGCAAGGCGGCAGAGAGGATCGCGCCGACCGGATTGGCCACGCCTTGCCCGGCGATGTCCGGTGCGGAGCCGTGGATCGGTTCGTACAACCCGCGCCGACCTTCGCCCAGCGACGCCGACGGCAGCAGGCCCAGCGAACCGGCCAGGGCGGCGGCCTCGTCGGTGAGGATGTCGCCGAACAGGTTCTCGGTGACCACCACGTCGTAGCGATTCGGCTGGGTCAGCAACAGCATCGCCATCGAGTCGACCAGCTGGTGCTCGACCTTCACGTCGGGGTAGTCGGCGGCAACGCGCTGCACCGTGCTGCGCCACAGCCGCGAGGTTTCCAGCACGTTCGCCTTGTCGACCGAGGTGACGTGGCGACGACGGTCGCGCGCCAGTTCGAACGCGCGACGCACCACGCGCTCGATCTCGGCCACGGTGTACTTGCACTCGTCAGTGGCGGTGTCGGCCGTGCGCGTCTTCGCGCCAAAGTAGGCGCCGCCGGTGAGTTCGCGCACGAACAGCACGTCGACATGCTTCAGCCGGTCATTCTTCAGCGGCGACAGGTTGGCCAGCGACGGATGCACCTGCAGCGGGCGCAGGTTCGCGTAGACGCCGAGCGCGGCGCGCAGCGCCAGCAGGCCTTGTTCGGGCCGCACCGGCGCATTCGGATCCGACCACTTCGGTCCGCCGACGGCGCCCAGCAGCACCGCATCGGCGGCCTGGCAGGCGGCCAGCGAAGCGGTCGGCAACGGTTCGCCGCAGGCATCGATCGCGGCGCCGCCGATCAGCTGCTCGTCGAACGCGAACACGTGCTCGTAGCGCGCGGCCACGGTCTTCAACACGGCCACCGCGGCGGCGGTGACTTCGGGGCCGACGCCATCGCCGGGCAGGGTGACGATGCGTGCCTTCATGCCGCTTGCTCCTGATGCCGTTGTTCGTAAGAGGTGATCGCGTCGGCGTGCTGCAGCAGGTAGCCGAGCTGGTCGACGCCGTGCAGCAGGCAGTGCCGCGCGAAGGATTCGAGCTGGAACGGAATGCGACCGCCGTCGGGCAGCGCGATGAACTGTTCGCGTACGTCGATCGTCAGTTCGATGCCGGGATGATCGAGCAGCCACTGGTGTTCGGCCGCGCTGATCACGATCGCCAGCAGGCCGTTTTTCAGCGCGTTGCCGCGGAAGATGTCCGCGATCTCGCTGCACAGCACCGCCTGGATGCCGTAGTCGAGCAGTGCCCACGGCGCGTGTTCGCGCGAGGAGCCGCAGCCGAAGTTGCGTCCGGCCACGAGGATCGCGCAGCCGCGCGCTTTTGGCTGGTTCAACGGGAATGCGGGGTTGTCGCTGCCGTCCGGCTGATAGCGCCAGTCGTGGAAGCACAGCTTGCCCAATCCCTCGCGGGTGGTGGTGGTGAGGAAGCGCGCCGGAATGATGCGGTCGGTGTCGATGTTCTCGTCGGCCAGTACGGCGGTGCGGGAGTGGAGGCGGGTGATGGGCAGCATCAATGAAATTCCTCGCTGGTTGCGTTGGCCTCCTCTCCCCATCGGGGAGAGGATTGAGGTGAGGGATGGGTGCTCGCCGTGGTGTTGATCGAAGCGCGCTTTGATGTGGCTTCCCCACCAGCGCAGCCCCTCACCCCAGCCCTCTCAACCGCAAGGGGACTCCCTGAGGGTCGCCCGCAGGAGAGAGGGAGCAGTTCATGGAAGTCGTGCATGTTCATGCCGCCACCTCCACCAGATATTCGCGCGGGTCGGCGATACATCCGGCGATCGCCGACGCCGCGGCCGTCGCCGGACTAGCCAGCACGGTGCGGGCGCCCTTGCCCTGGCGGCCTTCGAAGTTGCGGTTCGAGGTACTCACCACCAACTGGCCCGGTTGCGCCAGGTCGCCGTTCATCGCGATGCACATCGAGCAGCCGGGCACGCGCCACTCGGCACCGGCGGCGGTGAACACCTGATGCAGGCCTTCGCGTTCGGCATCGCGGCGCACCGCTTCGGAGCCGGGCACCACCAGCATGCGCACGCCATTGGCGATGTGCCGGCCATGCAGTAAGCGGGCGGCTTCGCGCAGGTCGGACAGGCGCGAGTTGGTGCAGCTGCCGATGAACACCACGTCCACCGGCGTGCCCTGCATCGGTTGGCCGGGCCGGCTCTGCATGTAGTCGAGCGCGCGGCGTTCCTGCGCGTTGGTGGCTGCGGGTACCGGCGCATCCATCGCGATCGCCATGCCCGGATGGGTGCCGTAGGTGACGGTGGGTTTGACCGCGCCGGCGTCGATGCGCACCTCGCGGTCGTAGCGCGCGTCGTCGTCGCTGGGCAGTGCGCGCCACTTTGCGACCGCCGCCTCCCATGCCGCGCCCTGCGGCACGTGAGGGCGACCTTTCAGCCAGGCGAAGGTGGTTTCGTCCGGTGCGATCAGTCCGGCGCGAGCGCCGGCTTCGATCGACATGTTGCAGACGGTCATGCGCTGGTCCATCGACAGCGCCTCGATCGCCGCACCGCGATACTCCAGCACGTAGCCGGTGCCGCCATCGACGCCGATCGTGCCGATGATGTGCAGGATCAGGTCCTTCGCCCCCACGCCGGCGGGCAATCGGCCGTCCACGTGGATCACCATGGTCTTCGGCTTGCGCTGCAGCAGGCATTGCGTGGCCATTACGTGGCCGACCTCGGTGGTGCCGATGCCGAACGCCAGTGCACCGAAGGCACCGTGCGTGGAGGTGTGGCTGTCGCCGCAGACGATCGTCATGCCCGGCTGGGTCGCGCCAAGTTCCGGACCGATCACGTGCACGATGCCGCGATCGGCACTGTCCCAGCCGTGCAGCTCGACGCCGAACTCGCGGCAGTTGGTTTCCAGCTGGGTCACCTGCGCGTGTGCCTCGGCACTCGCGTACGGGCGGCTGCCGTCGGCGTTCGTCGGCAGGGTCGGCGTGGAATGATCCAGCGTGGCCAGCATGCGATCGGGCCGACGCAGCGGCAGTCCGCGTTCGCGCAGTTCGCTGAACGCCTGCGGCGAGGTGACTTCGTGCACCAGGTGCAGGTCGACGTAGAGGATCGCCGGCGTGTCGGCGGTTTCGGCGGCGACGACGTGGGCGTCCCAAACTTTTTCAAACAAGGTCTTGGTGCTCACGCCGATGCCTCCATAGGAGTGGGCTGTTGGTGAGGAGTCCGGCCATGGATGGCCGGGTTTTGATCTTCGCGGTCAGGGATGACCGCATTAACCAAAGTCAGCCAGTTCCAGCGATCCTCGGTGCGTCCGTCGAACAGGCCGAAGAACGCCTGCTGCAGCTGCTTCGTCACCGGACCGGGTGCGCCCTTGCCGATCGCCTTGCGGTCGACCGAACGCACCGGCGTGATCTCCGCGGCGGTGCCGGTCATGAACACTTCGTCGGCCGAGTACAGCGCCTCGCGCGGCAGCTCTCGTTCTTCCACCGCGATGCCCAGCTCGGCGGCCAGGGTGATCACCGAATCGCGCGTGATCCCGGCCAGGATGCCGGCGCTGGACGGCGGCGTGAGCAGCTTGCCGTGCTTCACCAGGAACAGGTTCTCGCCGGCGCCTTCGCTGAGCAGGCCGTTGTGGCCCAGCGCGATGCCTTCGTCGTAACCATTGCGGCGCGCCTCCAGCCCGATCAGCTGGCTGTTGAGGTAATTGCCGCCGGCCTTGGCCCAGCTCGGGAGGGTGTTTGGCGCGGGGCGATGCCATGACGAAACGCAGACATCGGCGCCGCGCTCAGCCGCCTCGCCCAGGTACGCGCCCCAGCTCAACGCGATCAGCGCCACCTCGACCGGTGCGTCGTCTTTCGCCAGCACGCCGAGCCCGCCGGCGCCGCGGAACACGATCGGCCGCACGTAGGCCGATGGCATCGCGTTGGCGCGGATCAGCTCCAGGCAGGCGGCGTTGATCTGCGCCTCGCTGTAGCCGACGTCGATCTCGTACACGCGGGCCGACTCGAACAGCCGGCGGGTGTGCTCAGTCAGCCGGAAGTAGGCCGGGCCGCGCGGCGTGGCGTAGACGCGCTCGCCCTCGAACACCGACGAGCCGTAGTGCAGCGCGTGCGTGCTGACGTGGACGTTGGCTTCGGCCCATGGCTTGATGCGGCCGTTGTGCCAGACGAATGGCGTGCTCATGCGGTGATTCCCCTGGTGTGCTTGACGGCGGCGACGGTGGCCGGCGTCTGGCGTTCGATCCGGTTGACGATGACCAGTGCGGCCAGCGCGGTGGCCTCGACGATGTCGGTGCTGGTGCCGTGGCCGCGCCAGTCGCGCGCGGCGTGGCGGGCGCTCAGTTGCGCGTGGCCTTGCGCGTCGCCGCCTTCGCCCATCGCGTCGATCTGGAAGCGGGTGAGTTCCAGCGGCGTGCCGGTGGCGCGTTCGATCGCGCGCAGCACCGCATCGACCGGGCCGTCGCCGATCGCCGCCTCGCCGATCTCGTGGCCGTCGTCGTGGGCCAGCCTCACCGAGGCCGAGCCACTGCCGCCCAGGTGCGAGCTGGTGTGCAGCTGCACCAGATGCCACGGGCCGGTGGCGTGCGGGTCATGGCCCAGCGCCAGCGCTTCCAGGTCTTCGTCGTGCAGTTCACGGCCGTGGTCGGCCAGCGTCTTGAAGCGGGTGAAGATCTCGTCCAGCGCGGCATCGTCCGGCGTGTAGCCCAGCGCCTTCAGGCGCTGACGCAGCGCGGCGCGGCCGGAGTGCTTGCCCATCACCAGACTGGTTTCGGCGATGCCGACGTCCTGCGGCCGCATGATTTCGTAGGTGCCGCGATGCTTCAGCATGCCGTGCTGATGGATGCCCGATTCATGCGCAAATGCGTTGGCGCCCACGATCGCCTTGTTGCGCGGCACTGCCTGGCCGGTCAGCTCGGTCAGCAGGCGCGAAGTCGGATACAGCTGGCGCGTGTCGATGCGGGTGTCCACGCCGAAGTGCGCCGCGCGCACCTTCAGCGCCATCACCACTTCCTCCAGCGCAGCGTTGCCGGCGCGCTCGCCGATGCCGTTGATGGTGCACTCCACCTGGCGCGCGCCGGCGCTCACCGCGGCCAGGCTGTTGGCCACCGCCATGCCGAGATCGTCGTGGCAGTGGCTGGAGAAGATCACCTGATTCGCGCCCTTGACGTGGCGGTGCAGATACGCGAACAGCTCGATGATTTCCGATGGCGTGGTGTAGCCCACCGTGTCCGGCGCGTTCAGCGTGGTGGCACCGGCGGCGACCGCGGCGCTGAACACTTCGGCGAGGAAGTCGGGCTCGGTGCGCAGCGCATCCTCGGCGGAAAATTCGATCTCATGGCATAGCTCACGCGCCCGTTCGATCGCGCGCACCGCGGTGTCCAGCACCTGCGCCTTGCTCATGCCCAGCTTGTGCTCGCGATGCAGCGGACTGGTCGACAGGAACAGGTGGATGCGTGAGTGGCGCGCTGCCTGCAACGCGCGGGCGGCGCTATCGATGTCGCTGTCCTGGCAACGCGCCAGCGCGCACACCGTGGTGTTTTTCAGCACCCCGGCGATTTCCGCAACTGCAGCAAAATCGTCCGGCGAAGCCTGTGGAAAGCCGGCTTCGAGGATGTCCACGCCCAGCGCTTCGAGCTGCTGCGCCATGCGCAGCTTGGCGCGCCGGTCCATCGAGAAACCGGGCGCCTGCTCGCCGTCACGCAGGCTGGTGTCGAAGATCCGCACGTGCTCGGCGACTGCGTCGGCGTCGCTGGTGGGGGCGTTTTGCTGGTTGGGGTTTTTCATCATGGCTCCGCTGTGGGCGGCGCCGAAGGCACAAAAAAACCCCGCATCCGTTACCGGGTGCGGGGTTCTTTGGGAGTCTTCAGGTTATTTTCTACTTACCTGGACACATGCCCTCAGCCCGCACCTCCGTTGATAATAAGGAGTACGAGTACGAGGGTAAGAAGGAGCGTGCCGCGAGCCTGCAGCAGGCCGGCAACCGTCATGAGACGGTTTCCTTCGGCGATGCGGCGATGGCTGTTGCGCTGCGACATGGGTCGACACTAAACCAGTCTTCGACGCCCTGTCAACTGGAACTGATATGAAAAATCCTTCTATGCGACCGGATTGGCATTCGGACGTCTATCCGTCCATGGCTCGAACGACTCCGCGATCGCGCGCAGCTCGGGCCGGGCCGGGCAAACCCGAAGAGATACAGCGTTCCATGAAGCGAAGCACGGGAATGAAACTGGACGGGAGAACAGGCCCGTCTGCATTGGGAGATGCGGGCGGGCCTGCCTGCGGAGCACCGTGCGGTGATTTCTCAGCGCGAGGCGTCAGTGCCGGCCTTCCGGCGAGGTCGGCGTCCCAAGCCGAAGCTGTTCGCGCTGATGGTCGATGAGCAGCTGGTTGGCCAGCATGTAATCCTTTTTGGCCAGGGCAGACTGGAGCATCGCGGCGATTTCCTGGTCGCTCTTGCCGCGCAAGGAAGCGTGATGGACGTTCTCCGCAAGGTTCGGCTGGTAGGCCGCCGCCACGTTTTGGGCTGCTTGCGGCGCCATACCCAGGTTTTGCCAGGCCTCTGCGAGTTTGCCGCGGAGCTTGGTCAGATTGGCCATGGAGTTGACCCAGACCTGGCGATCGCTGTGTTCCAGGTCGTTGTACGAGTTCTGTCCCTGGCGGTTCTGATTCTGCTGGATGTTGTACGCAGATTGCGAGGTCATGTGCCCCTCCGAGGCGTTCTGCGCCTGGAGCGCAGGCGATGCCAGCGCGACCACCGTACAAACGAAAGCCAATCTCTTCATGTGACGACTCCCCCTATGAATGCGTTGATAAAGCTCGAATGATGCGAGAAGCCCGGTTTGGGGCAGGTTGCCCCTGCCGGCCATCCCGTGCGTGGGCTTCGGCCTGCGTGCAGATTCACCGGCTCCGCGCAAAATCTAAACCCACCAGTATTCAAATACAAGCGCGCCGGTTCGCAGGAAAAGGTGGACCCATCGCCGCCGTGTCGCTGCCATGACTGTTGATCAGGATTGGCTGGTCGGGCATCCCTGGGCGTGCTCGCGCAGCCACTGTTTCAGCACCCCATTCTCCGCCGCCATCGCCTCCGCCTTCGTCGGCCGTTCGAGCATGGCGGTCAAGGCAGGCGGTACTGCAATCGGGTGGCCGAGCAGGGCTTCCAGCACGGTTTCGAACTTGGCCGGGTGGGCGGTGGCGACCACGGCCCAGGTGTGGTCTTCGCGTGGAGGTTCGCGGTCAAGCAGGGCGAGGGCGGTGGCCGTGTGGGGGCAGACCACCTCGCCGTGCTCGCGGGCGTGCTGGAGCAGGGTGGCGCGGATGGTGGCGTCATCCACGCTCTCCGCGCGCAGCATGTGGCGCAGCACCGCGTCGTCGCCGTGCCAGGTCCAGCGCAGGCGCTCGAAATTGCTCGGGGCACCAACATCCATCGCATTCGCGAGAGTGGCGACCGCCTCGCGTGGGCGGTACTCGCCGCTGGCGAAGTAGTCGGGCAGGGTGGCGTTCGCGTTGCAGGCGAGACGCACCTCACCGACCGGCAGGCCCAATTCGCGCACCCACAGGCAGGCCAGCGCGTTGCCGAGGTTGCCGGTGGGCACGATGAAGTTGAGCGGCGTGCCGTGCTCGCGCCACCAGCCCAGCGCGGCATGCGCGTGGTAGCTCATCTGCGGCAGCAGGCGACCGAGGCTGATGCTGTTGGCCGAGGACAGCGGCACCTGCGCCTGCAGCGCGGCGTCGTTGAGCGCGGCCTTGACCATGCGCTGGCAGTCGTCGAAGCGGCCGGCCACGCGCAGCGCGCTGACGTTGTCGCCGAAGCAGCCGAGCTGGTGCGCCTGCCTTGGCGAGACCAGGCTGTCCGGATACAGGATCACCACGTTGATGTTCGGCTGGCGGTGGAACGCGGCGGCCACCGCGGCACCGGTGTCGCCCGAGGTGGCGACCAGGATCGTCAGCGGCCGCGCATCGGTCCGCGGCAACCGGCGCAGGCAAGCGGCGAGAAAGCGCGCACCGAAATCCTTGAACGCCGAGGTGGGGCCGTGGAACAGCTCCAGCATCAGCGTATGCGGATGCGCGGGCAACGCGTGCAGCGGCGCGTCGAAGGTGAAGGCCTCGGCGCAGATTGCTGGCAGCTCGTCGGCCAGCGCATCGCCGGCGAAGAACGGCGCCAGCAAGGTGGCGGCGGTGCCGGCCAGCGTGCCGTGCGGATCGAACGCGGCCGGATCGAGCCGTGGCAACTTCGCCGGCACGTACAGGCCACCGTCCGGTGCCAGTCCGGCGGCGATCGCCTGGCTGATCGGCACGGTCGGGCTGGCGCGGTGCGTGCTGTGGTAACGCAGCGGCTCGACGGCACTCATGCGTCAACTCCACGCATAGACGCCCGCTTCGTAGGGCGGGCACTGTCCGCCGCTCTTGCCCCGCGGGATTTCGCCGAAAAGCAAAGGCCGGCGGGCAGTGTCCGCCCTACGTTTCCGCTCATGGCCGGGCCTTGGCGTCGAGCGAGTCGATCAGCTCCGCCGCCGGTCCATTGATCGGCGACGCCCACGCATCGCTGTCCAGTCCCGCCTCGGCGAACGCGGCCTGCATCGCCACGCATGCCGCTGCGGCGTCACGGCGGTTTTCGTACCAGCCGAACACGCTGGGGCCGGCACCGGAAATGCTGGCGCCCAGTGCGTGGTGATCGAGCGCGGCTTGTTTCACCCGCGCGAAGTTCGGAATCAGCGGCGCGCGGCGCGGTTCCACCAGCACGTCCTTGAGGCCTTCGCGCACCAGCGCGGCATCGCCGCGGTAGCAGCCGGCCAGCACCAGGGCGAGGTTCGCGCTTTGTGCGACGAACTCGCCCAGCTCGTAATGACCGGCCAGCGCCGCGCGCGCCCTGCGCGTCTCCAGCACCACGTGCGGATGCACCAGCGCGCAATGCCACGCGGCCGGCACCTCGATGCGCAGCAGGCGTTCGTGGGTGGCCAGCACCAAGCCGCCGAGCAGCATCGCGCCGAGGTTGTCGCCGTGGCGGCTGCCGCTGGCCACCGCCTCGCCGTCCAGCGCGAAACCGTACAGCGATTCGCGCGGCAGCGGCTGCGCCAGCAACGCGTTGGCGGCGACGAGCGCGGCCACGCAGGAGGCGGCCGAACCGCCCATGCCCGAACCCAGCGCAATGCCCTTGTGCAGCACCAGCTCGAAACCGTGGCGCAGGCCGAGCGCCTTGCGCAGCGAGAGCAGCGCGGTGCCGGCGGTGTTGGCGCGCGGATCGGTGGGCAGCTCGGTGACGCAGCCGCGGATCGCGGCGATGCGCACCACCGGCTCGTCGATGCGGCGCACTTCGGCGCGGTCGCCCGCGCCGGCCACGCTGTGACCGAGCAGATCGAAGCCGACGCCGACGTTGCCGACGCTGGCGGGCGAGAAGGCGCAGGCGACTTGCGGTGGTTTGGCGCGGCGCGGTGAAGCCATGACGGGTTCCAGCAGGTGGGAATTCATGCGCGTGCCTCCAGCGACTCGGCGATGCGCAGCAGGTCGGTGAACACGCCGGCGGCGGTCACCTCGGGACCGGCGCCGGGGCCTTGCACCGACAGCGGATTATCGCAGTAGCGGCGGGTGCTGAACTGCACGATGTTGTCGGTGAGCCGGGTATGCGCGAACGCGTGCGTGGCCGGCAGCACCTGCAGCCGTACGCTGGCGCGGCCGTGCCGGTCCAGTTGGGCCACGTGGCGCAGTACGCCGCCGGCAGCGCGCGCTTCGGCCAGCTTCGCCGCCATCGGCGCATCCAGTTCGTCGAGCCGCTGCATGAAGTCGTCGCGCGACAACGCGGCCAGTGCCGGCGGCACCAGGCCTTGCAGGTCGACATCTTCCAGCGACAATGGCCAGCCCGCCTCGCGCGCCAGGATCACCAGCTTGCGTGCCACGTCGAGACCGGACAGGTCGTCGCGCGGATCGGGCTCGGTGTAGCCCAGCGCATGCGCCTCGCGCACCAGCGCGGAGAATGGCTGGTGGCCATCGTGACGGTTGCACAGCCACGCCAGCGTACCGGAAAACATGCCGTCCACCGCCAGCAGTTCGTCGCCGGTATCGAGCAGGTCGCGCAAGGTCTGCACCACCGGCAGGCCGGCGCAGACGGTGGCCTCGTAGCGGAAGCGCGCGCCGCTGGCGCAGGCCGCGCGGATTGCCTGCCAGCGCGGCAACGGTCCGCTGCCGGCCAGCTTGTTCGGCGTCACCACATGCAGGCCGGCGGCGAGCCAGTGCGGATAATGAGCGGCCACCACGTCGTTTGCGCTGCAGTCGATCAGCAGCGCGTGCCGGCCGTCGTTGCCGCGCACGTGCTCGGCAAACGCATCCAGGTCGTTCGGTCGCCAGATCTGCGCGCCGCCGTGGCGGGCATTGAGTTCGGCATCGTCGCAGTCCAGCCACATGCGCTTGCTGGCCACCACGCCGCACAGCTTCAGTTCCAGTCCGCGGTCGCGCGCCAGCCGCGGCTGCGCGGCACGCAACTGCTCCAGCAGCGCGCTGCCGACCCGGCCCGGACCGATCACACCGACCGCCAGCACGCGCTGCCGCCGCGCGCCCGGCATGGCGAAACCTAACGACGCCGGCATTTCGGCAAGTGGGAACGCACAGATATTCACGATGACCTCCAGTCGAGGCCCGTGCTCGCTGGCGGATCGGCTTGTGCTTGGTGGTACGCGCCGGCCCGCCTCATCGAGGGCGGGGCCGTTGCGTAGGGAAAACCTAGTCGCGCACGGACACCCACCCCGACCGAGTCGTGGTGGTAGTCGTGATCGTGCTGACGACGGAACGAACGATGACGCCCACCGGCAACGGCACACGTCCGGCGCAAACCGGAGCGGGGTGCTTGCGTGCTGGTGTGGAAAGCGGCGACATGGAGTCGACCATAAGGCTGCGATTGCGCTGCAGTCAACAGATTCATTTGCAACTTTTCCGGCGCGCTGCGGCCGATCGTCGCACTGCGGCAGGTTGTCGCGATGGGCGGGTTGCCGTCAGGCGAGGCCCGGGCAACGCGTCGCGCAGGCATACACTGGCCGGATGAACAGGTTCGTCTCACTGCGCAAACGGCTGCGTGGGCATGCACCGTGCGCGGCCATCGTGTTGCTGGTACTTGGCCTGTGCAGCGCTCCGGCGGCGGCCACGGCTCCCCAGGCAGGCGCGGCCCCAGCCGTACCCGACACCATGCAGCAACGCGTCATCGCGTGCACGAGTTGCCACGGCGTGCACGGCGAGGGTTCGCCGGACAGCGTCGCGATTCCGCGCCTGGCCGGCAAGCCGGCCGGCTACCTGCTGCAGCAGCTGCAATATTTCCAGACCGGCCAGCGGCACCATGCGCCGATGGAATACGTGGTGAGCCAGCTGAGTCCGGCCTACCTGCGCGATATCGCCGACTACTTCGCGAAGCAGGATGTGCCCTACCGGAAACGGCCGGTGCCGACGGTGTCCGCGGAAATCACGCGACGCGGCGAGCAACTGGTGCTGCGCGGTGACTCGACCCGCGGGGTGCCATCGTGCGTCAGTTGCCACGGCAGCAAGCTCACCGGCGTGGAGCCGATGATGCCGGGCCTGATGGGCCTGTCGTACGCCTACCTCAACACGCAGCTTGTTTCATGGCGCACCCGCACGCGCGCGGCCGAAGGGCCGTATTGCATGGGCGTGGTCGCCAATCGCATGCGCGAATCGGACATCACCGCGGTTTCGGCGTGGCTGGCCAGCCATGAGCCGCCGGCCGACATGCATCCGGAACCGGCCAGTGCGCAGACCGAACCGATGCCGGGCTGGTGCGTGATGGGTACCAGCAGGGCGGCTCAATGACGTGGTTGCGACGCGGAGGGTGGCTGCTGGCGCTGCTTGTCGTGGCGGCGCCGGGCTGGTGGTATTTCGGTCACGCCGGGACGCCTGAAACGTCGGTGGCGCAACGTGACGCCGATGTCGCGGCGCTGCACGATCCGGCGCTGGTCGCCCGCGGGGCCTACCTGGCCACAGTCGGCGATTGCGCCGCCTGCCATACCGCCCGCAACGGCCAGCGCTATGCCGGCGGACGCTCGCTGGCCACGCCGTTCGGCGGCGTGCCCGCGCCGAACATCACGCCCGATCCGGCCACCGGCATCGGCCAGTGGAGCTTCGACGATTTCTGGCGCGCGCTGCATCAGGGCAAGGGCCACGAGGGCGAATTGCTGTATCCGGTGTTCTCCTACACCTCATTCACCAAGGTGACCCGCGACGACGCGCTGGCGATCTTTGCCTACCTGAAATCGCTGCCAGCGGTGCAGCAGCCGGACACGGAGCTCGGTCTGAGTTTTCCCTACAGCGTACGCAGCAGCCTGGTCGCGTGGCGTGCGCTGTACTTCACGCCGGGCGTGTTCCAGCCCGATCCGGCCAGGTCGGCGGAATGGAACCGCGGCGCCTATCTCGTGCAAGGTCTGGGACATTGCAACGAGTGCCACAGCACGCGCAATTCACTCGGCGGCATCAAGCAGGATCGCTACCTCACCGGTGGCCAGATCCCGGCGCTGAACTGGTACGCGCCGGATCTCAGCACGCAGCCCGGCGGCGGTCTCGCGGGCTGGCGCGCGCAGGACATCGTCGACCTGCTGAAGACCGGGCAATCCGCCAAAAGTGTGGCGTTCGGGCCGATGGCCGACGTGGTGCGCAACAGCACCCAGCACCTGACCGAGGCCGACCTGCAGGCAGTGGCGAACTACCTGCAGGCATTGCCGCCGCCTGCGCCGGCGCCGCCGGGCGCGGCCTCGTTGCAGCGCGCCGCGCGCGCCGAACACGGCGGCAAGCTCTACGCGCAGCGCTGCGCCGATTGCCACGGCGGTGATGGCAACGGCGTGGCTGGCGTCTATCCGCCGCTCAACGGCAACACCTCGGTGACCGAGCCGACCGGCATCAACGCGATCCGCAGCATCCTGCTCGGCGGCTTCGCCCCGGCCACCGCCGGCAACCCCAAGCCGTACTCGATGCCGCCGTTCGCACCGCAACTGAGCGACGCCGATGTCGCCGCGGTGGTCAGCTATATCCGCCAGTCATGGTCGAACCAGGCCAGTGCGGTGCAACCGGCCGAGGTCGGCAGGTATCGGGATACGCCGGTCGATTGAGTGGTTGCAAGCTTGTAGCGAGACTGCATCACGCCGGGTACGGAATTCGGGTGATGGATCCGCGCTCAGAGCCCGTGAATTTTCCCCGCTCTCCCTGAGCGTAGGCCGCAAGGCCACACGCGGGGAGCGACCATGCGTGAAGTTGGCTCATGATGATTCGCCCCGGGCCTGGCGCTGAATTGTGCCGAACCACAGGCGGAAGTGGTTGACGCCGACTCAATCCGGTCCCCTTTTTCGATCATTTGAACGAACGATCAGGCGGTAACCACATATTCACTCTGGACGAGGCCGCTGGCGTATTGCCGCGTGGCGACGTGGATGAGGATGATGTCGTGCGGCAGTTCGCCGAAGAGTGGGATGCCGGTACCGATGAGCACGGGAACCCGCGTGACGATGAGGCGTTGGATCAGCCCGGCCCGAAGGAATCGCTGGATGGTGATTCCTCCGTCCACGTAGATGTGCTTGATACCGCGGGCGGCGAGCTGTGCAGCGATCTCGGCCGGTGCTCCCGACAGGTGCTCCACCACGGCGCCCACGGGAGCCGGCCGCAGTGCACGGGTGCTGAGCACGAACACGGGCTTCTCGCCGTAGGGCCAAGTGTCGAAGCCGAGCACCGTATCGAAAGTATGGCGGCCGATGACCAGGGCATCCACCGTGGCCATGAACTCATCGTAGCCGTGCGGTTCGCCCCCGCCGGGCGGCAGGAAGTCGAGCGCGCCGTTGGCCCTGGCCATGAAACCATCGAGGCTGGTGCCGACAAAGACGGATGCTTTCATGGACGGGTCCTCCGGTGGCGGCTTGATGTTGAACCAGGTCGAGCCGCGAAGCGACTTCGGCTCGACTGAAACGCCAACCCGCACACCGATGGACGAAGACTGCCAACGGAGCGGAGCCGGCTTGAGGTCCCAGAACCATCGAAGTTCGCTAGTCGACTTTCGTGCTGCCGTTTTCAGCGGATGTGGCGTTGCTGCGAATCTGCTGGATAAAGGCGGCGACCTCGCGGTTCAGCAGATCCGGACGATCAAGCGGGATGTAGTGGCCGCTACCTCTGGCGATGATGCGATGGCTGTGGGTAGAAAGGTGCTTGAGGTCTTCCTGCAGGCTGTCCCAAGCGACATTCGCCTGCTGGAACAATGTGGGCGTGACCGACAACGGAAAGTTGGGCGGCAGTTCCTGCTGCGGGTCGCGCGAGAGCACCAGTACCGGTAGGTCGCCGTACGGGCCTGTGTGGGCGGTTTCCGCCAGGGATGGCGTGAGAGCGGACGCCTCGCGCTGGTAGGAGGTGACCTGCGCTGGGAGGCAGGTATTCGCCTTCCACCAACCAGCATAGGCCTCGAATCCGGCGGGAACGGCCGTGCACTGACCTGCCAGGCGGGTGATGCCGAGCGCCATCACCGACTTTAGTAACGAAAATTCGAACGCACTGTGCCGTTCCAGTGCCAGCACGGCGGGTGGCAGCCGCTGGTACTGGAAGGATGAACTGGTATCGACGAACACCAGCCCGACGACATCCTGCGAAAATCGCGTGGCATGGGCGCGGATATGCAGCCCACCGGCGGAGTGGCCGATCGGCACCACGGGCTCGCCGATACCGTCTTGCGTCAACAAGGCATGCAACTGGTCGGCAATGTTGTCCGAGTTGCGGCTGCCCGGCTATGGCTCGCTCCAGCCGAATCCGGCGCGATCGTATGAACAGGTCGGGATGGTTCTCGATGGCACGGGTTGCACCTTGGCCCAGACCGTGAAGTCCTCGCCGAGGCCCGATTCGAGCACGATGGTTGGCGACCCAGCACCGCTGCAGTAGAGATGCATCACATGCCCGTTCACCGCATAGAGCTTGCCCGGTGGCGGGTAGCTACTGCGGTAATGGCGGATCGCCAACGCGTTCCAGAGCGCCCGAGTACTACCAGCAGAAGCAACAGCCCCAGCCCGGCCCGGCGAACGATTCGCCAGCGCCGTCTTCCCTTTGTTTGCTGCCCGTGCATACGCTTCCCCTCATCTCGTATGGAAAGACCCGGCAGCACCTAGTTCACTTTGGCGGGGTCGAGGTTGATGCTGTAGATCAGCGCGTTGATCTTCCAGCCGTTGCCGGTGTTGATGAGCTGCCACGTCTCGCTGCCGTGGTTTTCCTGCTTGCCGTTGCTGAGAAAGGCAAAGTCGAAATACACCGACGCCACGGCACCGTCAGTCTCGATTTTCACGTTGGAGAATTGTTCCTGCATGCGCTCGGGACTGGCGGTGACGAAGTCGACGAACTCCGTGTAGCTGCCTGGCATGAAGCGTGGCGCCTTGGGGTGTTTGGCGTGCACGACGCGATAGGTGGCTTCGGTCGGCACCGCGATCCATGAGTTGTTCGCCGGCAGGAACAGCGCGGTCAGGGCCGCCTTGTCTTTGTTGATGATGGCGGTCTGGAAATGACTGACCACTTGCTCGATCTGTTTCGTCGCGGCATTGATCTCGGTGTCGGCGGCTACGGCGGTGTTCGCCAGTCCGATCATCGCGGCGAGCGCTAGCGTGACGAGAAGCAGAGTCTTCATGCGGCATCTCCTGACAAGGGAAGCTGCCACGTTCGACAACAGCACGTGGCGGCAGCGCGGACGACGATCGTCCTGCCTGTTCCGACTATAGAGTTGGGCCGCCGTGGTCAGGGCGACTGATGCGTCGAGTCGGTGGATCGATGCGATGAGCCGTGTGTTGTCTGCAAGACGCTGACGTCACCGCCGGTCACGCGGGGCCAGCGAGCACCGTGCGCAGCGCATCGCCATAGGTGCGGCTGGCCCGCAGCGGCGTGCCGTCGTGCAGGCGCAGCAGGCTGTCGCGATTAGACAGCGCTTCCATTTCCGCGATGCGATCCACCCGCACGATGGTCGAGCGGTGGATGCGCACGAACTGCGCCGGGTCGAGTCGGTGTGCCAGTTGATGCAGCGGCTCACGCAGCAGATGCACCTTGCCGTCGACGTGCAGTCCGGCGTAGTCACCCATCGCCTCGATCCAGTCGATGTCACGGGCGGCGACGAAAATCACGCGGTTGCCGGTGCGCACGGCAAAGCGCGATGGGTGGTCTGGTCCAGCCGTTGGCGCCGACAGCAATGCCTGCAGGCCCGGTTGCTGATCCCTGCCGCGGCGCAAGGCCAGCATGTCGCGGGCGTGATCCAGTGCTTCGGCAAATCGCTCGTCGTCGATCGGCTTGAGCAGGTAGTCCAGCGCATGCACGTCGAATGCCCGCAAGGCGAATTGATCGTAGGCGGTGAGAAAGATGGCCAGCGGCCGTTCGCGTGGCGACAACAGCGCGAGCGTCTCCAGGCCACTCATGCCGGGCATTTGCACATCCATGAAGACCAGATCGGGGGCATTGTCGACGATGGCGGACAGCGCGGCTTCACCATCGCCAACTTCACCGATTACCTGCATGTCGGCATGAGTGGACAGCCGTGTGGTGATGCCGCGGCGGGCCAGTGGTTCGTCGTCAACGACCAGTACGCGCATCGTCATGTCAGCCGCGCCGGGGGTTTCGCCGCTTGGACAGCCATGCGACGAAATGGCAGATCGATGAGCACCTGACAGCAGCCGTCCTCGGCAAACGTCAACTCGAAAGCATGGTTGTGCTCGTACAGCCGTTCCAGCCGTTCACGCACGTTGCGCAAACCCACCGACGAGGAGTCAGGCGCGCCGCGGGATAACTTTTCAGGTACGCCAAGCCCGTCGTTGCGCAGGTTGAGATGCAGGCGTTCACCCGCATGGGTCACCTGAATTTCCAAGTGGCCACCCTCGCGGCGCGGCGCGATACCGTGGCGGATCGCGTTCTCCACCAGGGGCTGCAACAGCAGGTAGGGCACCGCTGCGCGCAAGGTATCCGGTCCGATCTGCATGCTGATCGTGAGCCGCTCGCCAAGACGCGCCTTCTCGATATCCAGATAGTGCTCGGTGAGCGACAACTCGTCGGCAAGGCTCACCTCATGGGCGCCGTCTCCGTCCAGCGTGGCGCGCAGGAAATCACCCAGCCGCGCAATCATCCGGGTGGCGTCGTGGGTTCGCTGTTCCACCACCAGGGTCGAGATTGCGTTGAGCGTGTTGAACAGGAAGTGCGGATGCAGCTGGTAGCGCAGGGCGCGCAGCTCCGCATCGCGCGCCAGTGCGGCTGCCGCCAGCGCGCGCAAGCGTTCTTCCTGCATGGATACGTAGTAGCCGATCACCATGTAGATGGCGCAGAACGCGATCAGCACGAACCAGACGACGTCCATGCTGCCAAACACGAAGCGCCACTGGAATTTTCCGGGGATGCTGCCGATGCGGGTAGCGACCCATATGACGACGGTGGTACTGACGAAGGCCAGCCCGAGGGAGAACGCGAGCAGCACGCCGACGCTGCGGCGCCACGATGTTCCGCGCCGCCACAGCCGGCGTTGCACCACGCCAAGCGGTATCGAGCCCAGCGTGAAGGCGAGCAGAAAAAGGGCGTGGTTGAGCAGTTGATTCGTCTGCCCCAGCACGGTCAGCGCGGCGACGACGGTACCCAGCAGGACCGGGGTCCAGCCGACCAGCAGTGTCAGCCACAACGGAGGCAACCTTCGGGCAGTCGCTATCGGCATGCACACATCGCGAGTGGCGCATTCATGCAGGCCTAGCGCGACAGATCGATCGCATACGTCGCGGTGCCATCGCCGTGATCCTTCAGCTGACGGATATTGTCGAGGCCGGCATCACGGGCAACGCCCTGTTTGCCGCTGGCGCCGGTGAACACCACCGGGCCGTGCGTTTTCAGCGGCGCGAACTGCCAGGAGGTCGGTTCGAGATTGCTGATGCCGATGGTCTGCTGGCGTTCCAGCCATCGCGCCAGGATCTCGCGGGTGCCGTCGGGCGCGGCCAGCACGATGTTGTTGCCGTCGAGGCCGGGGAAATGGCCGCCGCCATTGGCGCGGTAGTTGTTGGTGACGATGATGAACGGTTGCGCCGGCGCAACCGGTGCGCCGTGGAAGGTCAGCTTGGTGATGCGCTGGCCGACCGGTTTCGACACGTCGATGACGTAGTGGATGCCGCCCTGGATCTGGTCGA
>JBEPVP010000029.1:0-22579 GCA_041690935.1 Rhodanobacter sp. | reverse complement strand
GCGTATTGCCGTCGGAAAGGGCGCGGCTTACGACTTGTTCCTGTCGCGCACACCTCGACGCGCACAACTGGTTCGTGCCGACACGTCAGCCGCTGCCATGGACCTGTTCGCAACGAGTGATCTCGATGCCGCCGCGGGGGTCAGGCAGACGTTGATGGCCTACGCTCACGCCAATCCAGGCTTTCGAGTCATCAACGGGCGCTTCACGGCGATCGAACAGGCGATGGGCATCCCGAAAGGGCGAGACCACGGTTTGGACTTCCTTCGCACGTTCGTCGAGGACCTGAAAGCGACCGGCTTCGTCGCCGAGGCATTGCGCCGAAGTGGTCAACGGGACGCCGCGGTGGCGCCGCCTGCAGGCCACTGATCGACGCCACGATCGATTCGGCCTGCTAAAGAGTGAGAAATCCCTTTCGCCCTGAGCGTAGCGCAGCGAAGTCGAAGGCGGTTGACGCCGATCCCGTTTAAATACCGAATCCATGCGCGCCCGTCTGAGTAGCTAACCAGCGGAGCCGCTGACACTTGACGAGAATCTGTTAGCCGGGATGTGTGCGCCGCTGGGCGCGGCGTGTTCATCGGGGCTTTCGCGCACTTATGAATGTGGCGGATGAACGTAGCGCATGGATACAGACCGATGAGTCTGGCAAAGGATTCGGGCGCTGATTTCAGGCGCAAAGCCCGAATCTGAATTTTTTTTCAGGTGACTTTCAGCTTCCGTAGAGCTTCGCGGCCTATGTTCGACATGGCGTCGAGCACTCTGGGGATGATCGCCGATACAAGAAAAGCACACGGACTGAATATGCGCATCGGGGCAGCTGTCTCACGACGATCGATTCACGTGAGCGTGAGGCGCGGAACCCGGATACTTCCAATCAACCGACGAATCCATGCTGCCAGACATAGAGAATATGTACGCAGCCTCCCGGGGAGGGAATCATGTTTCAGCAAAAGCTACCCAGATTGTCCTGCATCGCTGTTGCGCTGGCCGCCTGCTTGGCCGCGCCGTCGGCCTTTTCAAAGCCCGCTGACGGCGGCAGTCACGCAGCATCCTTACCCGGCACAGTTGGCGTCTCGGGGCAAAATCAGCAAGACCAGAACAACAACGACAGCGCTTCGAAGACCACGCCGCCAGCGCCGGCCAAGGCCAAGCAGCTCCAGCAGATCGTCGTCACCGGAACGCTGTTGCCGATCGACCCCGACGCTGCGGCTGTTCCAGTCACAACTCTCGATGCGGACGAGCTCAACCGGACCGGTGTCACCAGCAACATGCTCGACACCCTGCGCAAGGCTGTTCCCGCCTTCGCCGGCCGCAGCAATGCGGGCGCGAGCAACGCGCAGAACCATAACCAGTTCACCGCCGGCGGCTCGCAGATCGAGTTGCGCAACCTGCCGACGCTGGTGCTGCTGAACGGTCAGCGTCTGGCCCTGGACGGGGTCGCAGGCCTGAGCGGCAGCAAGAATTTCGTCGACGTCAGCCAGATTCCGGGTGCGGCTCTGGAGCGGGTCGATGTGCTCACCGACGGCGCGTCCTCGCTCTACGGCGCCGACGCCGTCGGCGGCGTGGTCAACTTCATCCTCAAGCACGACTACCACGGCGTCACGGCCGGCGCCCAATACGGTGTGGCGGATGGTGGCTATCGCGACCGTTCGGCGTTCGTGACGGTGGGCGGGGATGTCGGCCCGGTGAACATCACCGCCACCGCAAGCTATTCCAAGACCAGTCCGCTGTTCGAGAGCGCCCGCTCGTTCACCAGCCCGCAATATGGCGTCACCCCGGGTACGGGGCTGCCCGGCGTGGTCGGTGGGGGCAGCTATGTGCTGGCGCCTGGCCTGCTGACGCCGCCCGGCCCGACCGGCACCTCTGCCACCGCCGGCAGTTACGCAGCGCTGTCTCCGAGCGTCTACAGCGCCACCAGCGCTTCACAGCTTTCCAACGGATTCGACTATTCGAAGTACGCCATGCTCCTGCAGCAGGAGGAGCACAAGAACTTTGTCGCCAACATCACCTCGCAGCCGTTCTTCGACGGCCGGGTGACCGCCTTCGGCGATATCCTGCTCTCGCAGAACAAGGTCCGTTCCACCGCGTGGCAGGCGGCGGGCCAGCCGTTCGCGTTCACCTCGCTCAACGTTCCTGCCGGCTCGCCCTACAACCCGCTGACCACCGATGCGGCGGGCGTGACGTTTGCCGATATGTCCCGGCCAAAACAGGTGTTCGACACCACCAGCGCCTATCGCTTCTCCGCCGGACTGAAGGGTGACCTGTCCAGCTCGTGGACCTGGCAGACCAGCGTCAACTACAGCGAAAGCAGGGTCAAAGAGCGCGATACGCAGCTGCTTTTCAGGCCCAACCTGGCACCTGCCGTCGCCGGTGGCTACGATGCCAGCGGCAACGCGGTCGCCGGTGGCGGCTACAGCAAGGTCTACGGTGGCTATTCGCTCAACAACGCGCTGGTGCTGCAGCCGGCGCTCAATCCGTTCGCCGTGTCCGGCAACTCGTCGGCCGCGCTGGCCAACATCTTCGGCACCGAAGTGCTCAATGGCGACAGCAAACTCTATTCCTGGGACGCGCACGTCGTCGGCAGTGTCTTCGATCTGCCCGCGGGCGCGGTGAATGTCGCGGTCGGCGTCAGCTGGCGCCATGAAGGCG
Source organism: Rhodanobacter sp. (assembly GCA_041690935.1). Lineage (GTDB taxonomy): Bacteria > Pseudomonadota > Gammaproteobacteria > Xanthomonadales > Rhodanobacteraceae > Rhodanobacter. The sequence continues at coordinate 19,932 of JBEPVP010000029.1, read as the reverse complement.
TTTCCGGCCACGCCGACCAGAATGGCCGTGTGACCGATCCGGTCACCGGCTCCACCGCCGGCAACGCCCAGAACTGGATCGGCGGCCTGTACACCGATCCGTTCAGCCACGGTCGCAACGTCAGCGCGGCTTATGTCGAAACGCTGATCCCGATCACCTCGAGCAGCATGAACGTCCCGGGCCTGCACGAGCTCGAAGTCACACTCGCGAGCCGCTTCGAGCACTACAGCGATGCCGGCAACGGCACCTCGCCGAAGGTCGGTTTCCGCTGGGAGCCGTTTGACAAGCAGTTCGTGGTTCATGCCACCTACACCAAATCGTTCGCCGCGCCGCCGCTGTATCAGGCGTACGGACCATTCGACACCCGCCCGGTGACCGACCGCCTGATCGGCATCGTGTTTGGCAGCCAGTACGCCGTCGGCAACAGCTTCAATGGCCAGGACGGCGTCAATCCGTCACTGAAACCATCCACCGCGCAGTCGCGCTCGATCGGTTTCGAATTCCATCCGAACTTCATCAGCGGCCTCACGCTGACTGCGGACTATTCCTCGATCAAACTGAGCGGCTTCCCGGGCGGCGCGGACTTCACCCGCATCCTGCAGTCGGTCAACGACTCGGGTTCGGCCTCGCCGTACTTCGACAGCGTGAGCACGGGCAACTTCAGTAACCTCGGCGGTACCAGTCCTTTCGGAACCCCCGGGTCGCTGCTGGCGTTCCTGACCAACCCGGTCACCGGCCAGCCCGATCCGAGCAAATACTCGCAGCTCTACGTCATCGACAGGTTCCGCAACCAGAGCGCCCTGATCGAGCACTCCTGGTTGTTGGGACTGGACTACATCCTGCCTTGGAACCAGCACGGGACCTGGGAGCTGTCGAGCAAGGGCACGATATTCAATTCGTTCAAGTTCCAGCGTCGTCCGGGTGATCCGTTCCAGCAATACGCGGGCGCCGCCAGCAACATCGGCGTATTCGCCGGGACGCTGCCGAAGTACCGCTTCTACTCGACGCTCGACTGGTCATACCGGAACTTCGACATCACGCTGGCGAATACCTACATCTCCTCGGTCCAGGACGAGGGTGCCGCCGGTACCCTCGCGGGTATCACGGTGCCGAGCTACAGCGTGTGGGATCTGCGCGGTTCGTACACCTGGATGCTCGGGACTGACGGCAGCGACAAAGAGCTCACACTCGCCCTTGGCGTGAACAACCTCGGCAACAAGATGCCGCCGATCTTCCCGCGTGCCTTCACAAACCAGTTCACCAACAGCGATATCGGTACCTACTCACCGATCGGACGGCTGGTGTACGGCAGCGTGAAGGTGACTTTCTGAGGTGAACACCTTCATGTCGGCGGTGACGGACTTCGGCTCCGGTGGCGTCGCCTTCGCCAGCGACGAGACACTCAGGGGCCGCACCGGCAAAACTGCACTGCCCGGGATGGACGCGTGGGCTGTGTGAAGGATCGGGAGGCGCCCGGACAGATCCATGGAGGATGGTCTCCGGGCATCGACAACCTGCGCCTTACAGCCCGGTGGACGCGCTTGTGATCGGGGCGAGTTCCACCTTCCACAGCCGATCCGTAGGTATATCCACGTGTCAGAAATCGAATCAGCCAGCATTGCCGCCAGGCTCGACCGGCTGCCGCCGTCCCGCACCGTCTGGACCATCATCACGCTGATTTCGCTGGGCGGCGTGTTCGAATTCTATGATCTGTTTTTCACGGGATACGTGGCGCCGGGAATGATCAAGTCGGGGCTGTTCAGCCCTCAATCGCTTGGTATCTTCGCCAGCCTCAGCAGCATTCGCGTCGCCGGATTCGGCACCTTCGTGTTCAGCACGTTTGCCGGCCTGTGGGCAGGCGTGGTGTTGCTGGGTCATTTGCCTGACCGCTTCGGCCGGCGACCGGTGTTTACCTGGTCGCTGGTCTGGTACGTCAGCTGCACCGCCATCATGGCCTTTCAGCAAACCGGCGCGATGCTCAACGTGTGGCGCTTCATCGCCGGCCTCGGCTTCGCCGTGCAGCTGATCACCATCGACACCTACATCTCCGAGTTGATCCCCAGCGCCGAGCGCGGTCGCGCGTTTTCCATCAACCAGTTCATCACCTTCAGCGTGGTGCCGCTGGTCGCCCTGCTGGCCTGGTTGCTGGTGCCGATCAGCCCACTCGGTCTCGACGGCTGGCGCTGGGTGGTGCTGATCGGCTCGATCGGCGCGGCCGTGGTGTGGTTGCTGATCCGGACGATTCCGGAGAGCCCCCGCTGGCTCGCTCTTGAAGGGCGTCTCGACGAGGCCGAGGCGGTCATGGCGATGATCGAGCGCAAGGTCACTGCCGAAAGCGGCAGGCCGCTGCCGCCACCTGAGCCGGCGGCTGCGCACGAGCACGGCAAGGGCAAGTTCCGTGAAATATTCTCCGGTGGCTACGGCAAGCGCACCGCCATGCTGTCGGTGTTCAACATGGCGCAGGTGATCGGGTTCTACGGCTTCGCTGCATGGGTGCCGACCCTGTTGATCGCACGCGGCATCGCTCTGACCCACAGCCTCGAATATTCGCTGATCATCGCCATCGCCAATCCCGTCGGCCCGCTGCTGGGGACATTGTTTGCCGACCGCGTGGAGCGCAAGCGGCAGATCATGCTGGGACTGACCACCATGGGACTCGCCATGGTGGCCTTCTCGCAGGCCAGCAGTCCGGCCTTGCTGATCGCACTGGGCGTGTTGTTCACCCTGGCCGCCAACGTGATGTCCTACGCTTATCACAATTACCAGGCGGAACTTTATCCCACCCGGATCCGCGCCCGCGCCATCGGTTTCGTGTATTCCTGGAGTCGTATCGCCGCCGCTTTTGCCGGGCTTGCCATCGGCTATTTTCTCAACGCGGGCGGCGTGCCGGCAGTGGCCATCTTCATTGCGATCGCGATGGTGGTGGGCATCGTCGTCATCGGCGTATTCGGGCCGGAAACGAAGGGCGTATCCCTGGAGAAAATCAATTCTTGAGGTCGTGTTCGCATACCCGTGGAGATCCGCGCAAGGCAGTCTGGTTCTCGGGCACAGCATGCATGCTCGTGCTCGGCCACGTCTCCTGCATCGGCTTCAGGAAAGGCCCGAGTCCGCATGCACGCCGGCGTTGTATCTTGTTTCTGCGGACAGTACCGGGCAGTCGGTAAGCAAAGTCAAAGCCTGTCCCGGTAGTTTCTGCCATCCATTGACCGCTTTGCGCCTTCGCAGCGGGGAATCGCAACGGAGTTCGCTTTTGTGGGCAAGTTATCGATAATCTGGCTGGATGATCGGAAGACCTTGCCCGCGGTGCGCTGGTATCGCGCCGGGGGGGGCGTCAGCCTGATCATCGCCGCCGCACTGACGCTATCCGGCTGCGCCACCTACAGCAGCCTGCCGCTGGGTGACGGCCGCGGAACAGGCAACGTGGAGCAGCTCAGCGCACCCACGTCCGCGATGTCCTTGCCGACCCTGTCGAGCCATCGCTTCGATCCCACCGATGGACTGGACGTAACCGAGGTGGCGATGCTGGCGGTGGCGAACAGCCCCGAGCTGCGGCTCAAGCGCGACGAGCTGGGCATCGCGCAGGCGCAGGCATTCGCCGCGGGTCTGTTGCCCGATCCGCAGCTGGCGCTGTCCGCGGATTTTCCGCGTCACTCGGGCGCCGGCTTGACCACCGCCTACAGCCTCGGCCTCAGCGAAGACATCACCGCCTTGCTGACACGCTCCTCGCGCCGGGCGGCGGCGCGCAGCCAGGCAAGCCAGGTGAACCTGGACCTGCTGTGGGCCGAATGGCAGACGGTGGCGCAGGCCCGGCTGCTGTTCGACCAGGTGTTGGGCCTGCGCGCGGAACAGGCGCAGCTCGAACACGAGCAGGCCGCGCTGGCCACGGTCGGCGGTTACATCCATGCCGCGCTGGATGCCGGCAATCTCACCTACGACAGTGCCAGCGCCGGCCTCAACGCCGAGGCGGATGTGCGCAAGCGGCTGGCCGACAACGCGATCGCACGGCATCAGGCGCTGAGCGATCTGCATCTGCTGCTGGGGCTGGCGCCCGATGCAGCACTCGATCTGGCGGGCGCGCCGTACCCGCCGGCACCGACGCCGGCGCAGTTGCAGACGGCACTGGCTGACCTGCCGCAGCGACGCCCCGATCTGCTGGCGCTGCGGGCCGGTTACCAGTCGCAGGAGGCCAGGGTACGCGGCGCCATCCTGGCGCAGTTCCCGGCATTGAACATCGGCTTCAATACCGCCCGCGACACCAGCGCGGTGTATACCAACGGCGTCAGCATCGGCATCACGCTGCCGCTGTTCGACCGCAACCGGGGCAATATCGCGATCGAGCGGGCAACCCGCCAGCAGTTGCATGACAACTATTCGGCCCGTGTGCTGGCGACCCGCAGCGACATCCAGCGGATCGGCGGCGACCTCGCCACGCTGGACCGGCAGCTCGCCAAGCTGACCGCGCATGCCGGGCAGCTGGACCGGGCGCGTGCAGCCGCCGAACAGGCCTGGCAGGCTGGCACGCTGGACTGGCCGACCTATCTGGCGATCCGCAGCAACGCGTTGAGCGCCGATCTCGATCTGCTGGCCGTGCGCCAGGAGCGCGCCAGACAGTCGATCGCGCTGGAGGCCCTGCTCGGCAACACCGACCTGGCCGCCACCCATCCCTCCTCAACCAAAGCGTCCACGCCATGAATCGTTTGCTCGTCCCGACAGGTCTGTGTGTGCTTCTGCTGTCCAGCCTGCTGACCGGTTGCGGTCAGCAGGCTGCGGACGAAGACGAGGCCGCGGTTCCGGCAGGCCAGGTCGCGGTGACTACCGCGGTGCCGATGCAGCAGACCTTCCACGATACCGTCGAGGCCTGGGGCAGCGCGGCGGGCGATCCGCAGCATGCGCGTTCGATCAGCCTCGCGCACGGCGGCCAGGTCACGGCGCTGCAGGTGGCGGCGGGACAAACCGTGAAGCGCGGCCAGCCGCTGCTGACGATCACTCCGGATCCGGCCGCGCACAGCGCCTATCAGCAGGCACAGACGGCGCTTTCGTTGGCCCAGGGTGAACTGAAGCGCACCGAACAACTGGCCGCACAGCGGCTGGCCACGCAGTCGCAGCTGGCGGCGGCGCGCAAGGCGCTGGCCGATGCGCAGTCCGCTCTCGAAGCGCAGCGCGCGCTGGGCGGTGGGGCCGTGACCGAAACCATCGACGTGCCGGCCGATGGCGTGGTCACCCTGCTGCAGGTCGGGCTCGGCGAACGCGTCGCCGCGAATGTGCCGCTGCTCAGCTTCACGCCCGCGCATGCGCTGCTCGGGGTGTTCGGCGTGCAGCCGCAGGAAGGCGCCAGCCTGCGGCCCGGCATGGCGGTGCAGGTGCGGCCGGTGTACGGGGCGAAGGATGCCTTCGTCGGCAAGCTGCGCATGGTCGGTCAGTCGATCGATCCGCAGACCCATCTGCTCACGGCCCTGGTCGAATTGCCCGCCACGGCCAGCGCCAGCCTGATCGCGGGCGCGCCGCTGGACGCGCAGATTCGCACCGCCGATTTCAAGGCATGGGCGGTACCCCGCGGCGCGGTGCTGCATGACGATCAGGGCGACTACCTGTTCCAGATCGAGAAGGGTCACGCCAGGCGCATCGAGGTAAAGCTGCGCAGCCCGGCCGGCGACACGGTCGGAGTGCAGGGGCCGCTCGATCCGCAGGCGCCGGTGATCGTACTCGGCGTCTACGAGCTCAACGACGGTGACGTCGTGCAGCTGCAGCGCAACGCCGCACCGGCGACTGCCGGGCAGGGCGCAACGCCGTGAGTATCACGGTGTGGATGCAGCGGCATCGCCGTTCGCTGCTGTTTCTCGCGTTGATGCTGACGATCGGTGGTATCGCCAGCGCACTGTTCATGCCGGTGGCGCTGTTCCCGAATGTGGCGTTCCCACGCGTGCAGATGACGCTGGATGCGGGTGACCGCCCAGCCGACCAGATGGCGATCGAGGTGACCACGCCGGTGGAAGCGGCGGTGCGTCGCGTGCGTGGCGTGCGCGACGTGCGCTCGACCACCAGTCGCGGCAGTGCCGACATCGCGATCACCTTCGACTGGGGCGCGGACATGGCCGCGGCGCTGCAGGAGGTCAACGGCGCCGCCAGTCAGGTGCTCTCCCAATTGCCGGCCGGCGCCCAGTTGAGCACCCGGCGAATGGACCCGACCACGTTTCCGGTGCTCGCCTATAGCCTGCGTTCACACACGTTGTCGCCCAGCGCACTGCACGATCTGGCCCAGTACCAATTGCGCCCGCTGCTGAGTGGCATCAACGGCGTCGCCCTTGTCAGCGTGCAGGGCGGCGAGGTGGCCGAGTTCCATGCCGATGTCGATCCCGGCAAGCTGCGTGCGTTGAACCTGAGCCTGGACGATGTCACCAAAGCCGTCACTCAGGCCGCCACGATCCAGGCGATGGGTCGCGTCTCCGACCACTACAAGCTGTATCTGCTGCTGGCCAACAATCAGCCGACCACGGTCGCGGCGCTGCGCGACATCGTGGTGCATGCCGGCCCCGCTGGCGTGGTGCGACTCGGCGACGTGGCCGCGGTCAGCCTCGACCATGTGCCGCAGTGGATCCGCGTCAATGCCGATGGCCAGAACGCCGTGCTGCTGCAGGTCTACCAGCAGCCCGACGGCAACAGCGTGCAGATCGCCAACGACGTGAAGCAACGCCTGGCCGACTACGCCCCGCAGATGCCTGCTGGCGTAAAGATCGCCAACTGGTACGACCAGACCCAGCTGGTGACTGGCGCCGCCAGCAGCGTGCGCGACGCGATCCTGATCGGCATCGTGCTGGCCGGGCTGGTGCTGTTCGTGTTCCTGCGCAATACGCGGGTGATCCTGGTCGCCATGATCGTGGTACCGGGCGTGCTGGCGATTACCGTGCTGCTGCTGTCCGTACTCGGCATGAGCTTCAACATGATGACGCTGGGCGGCATGGCCGCTGCGGTCGGATTGATCATCGACGACGTGATCGTGATGCTCGAACACATCATGCGCCGGCTCAACCAGGGCGAAGGCGAGGTGCACGAGCGCATCGCCGGTGCAGCGCTGGAGTTCACCCGACCGCTGAGCGGCTCCAGCGCGGCGACGGTGGTGATCTTCCTACCGCTGGCGTTTCTGACCGGCGTCACCGGCGCGTTCTTCAAGGCGCTGTCGCTGACCATGGCCAGCGCGCTGATCATCTCCTATCTGCTGACCTGGATCGCGGTACCGTTGCTGGCCGAACGCTTCCTCGACAAGCGCCATTCGGTCGAGCGCCCGCAGGGTCGTTTCACCAAAGGCATGATGGAGCGCTACCAGAACGTGCTGCAGCGCTGGTTGAAGCGGCCGTTGCTGGTGCTGCTGCTGATCGTGCCACTGGTGGTGCTGGGCGGCGTGGCCTACACGCGAGTCGGCACCGGTTTCATGCCGAAAATGGACGAGGGTGGCTTCATCCTCGACTACCTGTCCAAGCCCGGCACTTCGCTGGAAGAAACCGATCGTCTGCTCAACCAGGTCGAGACGATCATCCGCACCAATCCCTATGTCGATACCTACTCGCGACGTACCGGCCTGCAGCTCGGCGGTGGCCTCACCGAAGCGAACCAGGGTGATTTCTTCGTGCGTCTGAAAAGCGGCTCGCGCCCTGCGACCGAAGAGGTGATGACGCAGGTGCGCACCGAGGTCGAACAGAAAGTGCCAGGGCTGGACATCGAGCTGTCGCAGTTGATGGAGGATCTGATCGGCGATCTGGTGGCGGTGCCGCAGCCGATCGAGATCCAGCTGTACAGCGACGATGCCACCCAGCTCGACGCCACCGCCGGCAAGGTCGCCGACGCGATCGGCAAGATCACCGGCGTGGTCGGTGTGCGCAACGGCATCAATCCGGCCGGCGATGCGCTCACGGTTCAGGTCGATCCGGCGAAGGCCGCGCTGGAAGGGCTCGATCCGGTCAGCGTCACCAACCAGGTGGCGGCGGCGATCGACGGCACGGTCGCCGCGCAGCTGCCCGAGGGCAGCAAGGTGGTCGGCGTGCGCGTGCGCTTGCCGGAGACTGCGCATCGGCGGCTGGAACAGGTCGCCGCGCTGCCGATACGCGCCGGCGACGGCCATCTGCTGCCGCTGTCGCGCGTGGCCACGCTGAAGCAGGTGCAGGGTCAGCCGGAGATCACCCGCGACAACCTCAAGCGGATGGTTTCCGTCACCGGCCTGATCAGCGGGCGCAGCCTCGGCGCCACCATCGTCGACGTCAAGAAGGTGCTGGCAAAACCGGGGCTGCTGCCGAAAGGCATGTTCGTCCAGCTCGGCGGCCTGTACCAGCAGCAGCAGCAGGCGTTCCGCGGTCTGACCATCGTGATGCTGGCGGCAATCGCTCTGGTGTTCACCTTGCTGCTGTTCCTGTACGAGAGCTTTCGCGTCGCGCTGACCATTCTGGCGATGCCGCTGCTGGCGCTCCCGGCGGTGTTTGCCGGCCTGTGGCTGACCGGGATAGAGCTGAACATCTCCTCGATGATGGGTATGACGATGATCGTCGGCATCGTCACCGAAGTGGCGATCTTCTATTTCTCCGAACTGCAGGACGCCGAGACCGACATGGCGTTGCACGACGCACTGCACGAAGCCGGGCAGCACCGCACGCGACCGATCCTGATGTCCACGCTGGCAGCGATCCTCACCTTGCTGCCGCTGGCGCTGGCGATCGGCCAGGGCTCGCAGATGCAGCAACCATTGGCGGTGGCGATCATCTCCGGCATGCTGGTGCAACTGCCGCTGGTGCTGCTGGTGATGCCGGTGCTGTATTCGCTGCTGCGCCGGCGCGATGCGGCGAAGGCGGGCTAAGCCGGCGATAAGCCGGCGGCCACATGCTCGCCGGGACACGCCTGTCTCCCCTTCACGTCAAAGGTGCCGACCATGCCACGACTCATCCGCCGCCGCCTCCTCCTGCCTGCTTCGCTACTGTTGCTGGCCTGCCTGCCGCAGGCCGCCGCGGCCGCTTTGCCGCCGCAGCCATACCACTTGCTGTCGCGATTGCCGCTGACCGGCGCGGGCGGCTGGGATTACCTGAGTTTCGACGCGCCACATCGCCATCTGTTCGTCAGCCGCGGCGATCGCGTGCTGGTGATCGACGTCGACGCGAACAAGCAGATCGGCACCATCGCCGACACCGCGGGCGTGCACGGCATCGCGATCGCGCCGGACCTGCAGCGCGGCTTCACCAGCAACGGCAAGAGCGCATCGGTGACCGTGTTCGATCTGGCTTCGCTGAAAACGCTCGCCACGATCACCGGCACCGGCGAGAAGCCCGACGCGATCCTCTACGACCCCGCCTCGCATCATGTGCTGACCTTCAACGGCAAGAGCCATACGGCCAGCGTGATCGATCCGGCCGCCAGCAAGGTGATCGCCACCATCGCGCTGCCGGGCAAGCCGGAATTCGCGGTGTCCGACGCGGCCGGTCATGTTTACGTGAACATCGAGGATAAATCCGAACTGGTGCAGATCGATTCGGCCAACAACAAGGTGTTGCACGTGTGGTCGCTGGCGCCGTGCGAATCGCCCAGCGGTCTGGCCATCGATACGGCGCACCAGCGCCTGTTCTCGGTATGCGACAACCGCACGATGGCGATCACCGATGCTACCAATGGCCATCAGGTAGCCAGCGTGCCGATCGGCGATGGCCCGGATGCGGTGGTGTTCGATGCCGCCGCTGCGATGGTCTACAGCTCGAATGGCGAGAGCGGCACGATCACCGCGGTGCACGAGGATGACCCGGGCCATTTCACGATGACGGCGACCATCCCGACCCAGACCAGCGCGCGCACGCTCGCGCTCGATCCGAAGCTGCATCGGCTGTATCTTTCCGCCGCACGCTTCGGCACCACCAAGCAGGCGAATGGCCGTCCGGACATGCTGCCGGACAGCTTCAGCATTCTCACCGTGGGGCGGCATTGAGCCGAAGCATCGCCTGCGGTTCGAAACGGGAACGACAGACTTACGATGGCAGCGGGAGCGGGATGGATACGCGTACCCGCAAGCCGCTGCCGTAGGGCGAGTCGAGCAGTTCGATCGTTGCGTCGTGCAGTTGCGCGGCGCGTTGCACGATCGACAGGCCCAGCCCGTAGCCATCGTCCTGGCTGCTGGCTTCGCGATGAAAACGTGCAAACACACTGGCACGACGCTCCGCCGGGATACCGGGACCATCGTCGATGACATCGACGATGGCTTCGCGGTCACCGCGCTCGATCGATAGCTGTACCTGCCCGCCGGCAGGTACATGGCGCAGCGCGTTTTCCAGCAGGTTGCGCAGCAGGGCGGCGAGCGCCGCCTCGTAACCCTGCACGATCAGCGCGGGCGCCAGTCGCGCAATACTCAGTTCCACCTTGCTTTCGGCAAGCACCGGCGACAGCTCCTCGATGACGGCCATGGCGACCGCGATCAGGTCGACGGCAGCGTGTTGACCCGATGCCGCGCCGGCCTCCAGCCGGGCCAGGGCCAGCAACTGTTCGATCCGGCGGGCCAGTCCTTCGATGCCGTGCTGGGTGTTCGCCAGGGCCGCATTCACCTCGACCGGATCATCCGTCGTCATCGCGCTTTCCAGGTTGATCATCGCCGAGGCCAGCGGCGTGCGCAGCTCGTGCGCGACATCCGCGCTGAAGCGGCGCTCACGCTCGAGCGCATCTTCCAGCCGCTCCAGCTGTCCGTTGAGCGCCGCCAGCACCGGCTGCAATTCCAGCGGCGCATCCTGCAGCACGACCGGCTCGTGGCTGCCCGGTTCCCTCGATGACAAGGCCTGCGCCAGCGATTCGAGCGGACGCAATCCGCGCCGCACCGCCCAGCCCACCAGCAGCGCCAGCAACGGCAGGCCGAGCAGCAGCAGCAGGCTGTGTTCCTGCCATACCGCACGGTTGATGTCGCGGCGACTGTCGTAGCGCTCGCCGGAACGGATCACCACACCGTCGATCGGGTCGGTCAGGGTGTACACGCGCCAGCGGTATCCGTCATGCCACACATCCTGAAAGTCCGCATCGGCGGGGCGGGGCGGTGGCAACGCGGCCAGGTTGCCGGTCGCCAGCATCAACCGACCCGAGCGGTCGAATATCTGGAAGCCCACCTCGGACTCGTAGGTATCACCATGCAACATCACGCGGCTGGTCTGGCTGGCCACGATCAGCACCGGCATACCGCTGGCGTCGCGGCCGCGCAGCGCGTCCAGGCCGGCGTGTGCGACCAGTACCTGCAGCGTATGTGCCGACTGCGCCAGACGCCCATCGGACAGTTCGCCCACTTCGGTCGTGGTGCGGCGAAAGCTGAAAAACCCCAGCGGCAGCAAGACCGCCACCAGCACCACGATGATCAGCCAGCGCAGCCTGGCGTGCAGGCTCGTCAGCCTCACTTCGGCTCCCGCGGGATCATGTAGCCGAAGCCACGCACGGTCTGGATGGTGTCGTAGCTCAGCTTGCGGCGCAGCGTGTGGATCAGTACCTCCAGCGCGCTGCTGCCGACCATGTTGTCCAGGCCGTACAGCGAGTTCTCCAGGCTCTCGCGGCGCACCAGCCGGCCGGCGCGTTCCATCAGGATCTGCAGCAGCGAGAATTCGCGCTTGGTCAGCTCGATCCGCTCACCGCGAAATGCCACCTCGGAAGTGCCCAGGTCGAGGCTCAGCGCGCCGGCCTCGATGCGATTGGCGGCCAGACCCTGCGCACGTCGGGTCAGCGAGCGGATGCGCGCGGCCAGTTCGTCCAGGTGGAACGGCTTGATCAGGTAGTCGTCGGCGCCCGCGTCGAGGCCGCGCACGCGGGCATCCAGTCCATCACGCGCGGTCATCACGATCACCGGGGTCTTGACGTGGGTGCGCCGCGCCTCGATCAGCACGTCCAGCCCATCCTTGCCGGGCAGGCCCAGATCCAGCAGCACCAGGTCGGCGGTCTGGTCGCGCAACGCGATCAGCGCCTCGCGCCCGTCGCGCAACCAGGTAACCGTATAGGCCAGACGCTCCAGCGCGCGCTGAATCGCGGCGCCGAGCTGAGGGTCGTCTTCCACCAGGATGATATGCACGCATGAACTCCCGCGATCGCACCATGATGATCATGGCAGCAGCGCACCGGACTTGCCGGAAGATTATCCGGCGATCCGCTTATGAAGTGCTTAAGGTCGTTGGAGCGGCGGCGGATCGATGATGCATCGATGCGGTGCATGTCTTTGACGGTATCGACGAGCGCCCATTCGTCGCGGGCTACCGCGTGCCGCCATGGCAACAAGGATAGTCACCGACAAAAAGGACTAGAAACGCACCGCTACTCAAAGCGGAGGGACGTCGGCAGCCAACGGGTAGCGTCATTGCGGCGGGCCGCCCGGTCCGGCCGGAGGCTGGTCATCGAGGTTGCCTTGATTGAGCGCATTGGCACGGTCCAGGGCGTGCTGTGCGCGGCGTGGGTCACCCAACTGCTGATAGGCACGAGCCAGGCCGAAGTAGAAACGGGGCTCGCCGTCATAAACGCGGATGGCCTGCTTGTAGTGCTTCACCGCACGCGCATAGTCGCCTTGCTTCTCGTCGCCCAAGGCCAGCAGGAACTGGTAGTAGGGTTCCTTCAGGCGCGCCTTCTCCAGGCGTTGTTTGAAGATGGCACTTCGTGCCTCATCACCCTTGTTCTGGTAGAGCGTCACCAGGTTGAAAAGCGCGTCCGTATTCACCGGGTCCAGCGCCAGCGCCTTCAGGTAGTCAAGTTCGGCCGCGCGCAAGTCGCCCATATGCAGTTGCAGCACGCCGGCATTGCTCCAGCTGTTGGCGTAGCGGGGGTCCACCTGCAACGACATCGCCATGTAGGGTGCGGCCGCGGCGGGCGATGCGCCGGCCATCAGTTCGGCGGCGCGGTTGTTGTAGTAGAGCGCCAGCAGCCGCTGGTCGGGAATGCGCTTGGGCGATCGACGCGCGATCACCGCATCTCGCGCCACATCCACACTGAAGCGCATTTGCCCGATGGCGATTCCCGCGTTGACGTGGTTGGTGTGATAGATCGTGTTGTTCTCCTCGCGCCAGGTCGGAACTTCGTCGATTTCCTGTCCGTAAACCAGCAGGCCGGATTCGCGTGCCAGCGCCACGGTCAGCAGTGTGAAAGTCAGGCAGTTGCCGTTGCGCGTGCGGTATGCCTGCTCGACCGTCGAGGTGGCATCGGCCGCATACTTCATGCCCAGCCCCGAATCCTGGAACATGAAGTCCACCAGCCGCTCCAACCGCGACCTTCTTGAACTGCTTGCGCTGATGACCTGCTGCTGCAGCCGCGCGCGCAACTCCGGCGGCACCGCCATGATCTGTTCCGGGCGTGGCACCTCCGATTCGGGAAGCACGGCCGGTACCGGCTTGGCGACGGAAAATGCCAGTGCCGCCGCGAGCACCCAGGTAATCACACTGAAACCCTCCGCGCTCCAGGACGGGAACGCCTGATCGCAGTCAGTCGACAAACGCAGAAATCTCTCTGGCTCTGGAACATGGCCTCATCAACGGATTCGTGGCCAGTGGTGGCGAATATTCTGCGCCGAATCCTTTCAGCCAGTAGCGTTGGCTCGCAAAGGACGACCATGGCCAGCTGGGACGCACCGTGCTGCCGGGCTTCAACTGCAAGTTGTAGCTCGCGCCGCGCCGTACCACGGCGGCATGACCGCAGGCGCGCGCTGGAACGTCCAGCCTGCCTGCGTCGCTGTAGCAGTGCGCTACAGAATCGGATGTCAGCGCCCGAGTGCATCGGCAGGAGCCACGCCCCTGTAAAGTGTCGGGCGAATGCTCCAGATATACGAGGCTTCCCATGGTTGGTACCCGATGGTTGTGGTGGTTGTACTCCGTTTTGGCGACAGTCGGCTGCGGGGGTAACGCGTACGCCACTGACGCCGCCACGGCAAAAAGTGCTCATGCTTCAGTGGCGCAGTCCCTCAGTCATCGCGTACCGGCGTCGACCCACTACACCGGCTGGCCGGCGATCAAGAGCCGCCTGAGCGCCGATCCCGCGCTGGAAGCTCGCGTGCGAAAGATCGTGGCGAGCATGAGCCTCGCCCAGAAAATCGGTCAAATGACGCAGGCCGAGATCAAGTCGATTACACCTGCACAGGTGACGAAGTACTACATCGGCTCGGTACTCAATGGCGGGGGTTCCTGGCCCCATCGAGACAAACACGCCGGGATCGAGGATTGGCTGGCCCTATCGGACCGTTATTACGATGCGTCGATGGCGACCGATGCGGCGATCAAGGTGCCGACTATCTGGGGCACCGATGCGGTGCACGGGGACAACAACGTCTTCGGGGCCACGCTGTTTCCCCATAACATTGGCCTGGGTGCGGCGCACGACTCCGCGTTGATTGAAGACATTGGCGCGGCCACTGCCAGGGCAGTGCGCGCGACAGGCATCGAATGGGCGTTTGCGCCGACACTTGCCGTTGCACAGAATGCCCGCTGGGGACGCACCTACGAAAGTTTTTCCAGCGAGGGCCCGCTGGTGCGCGAGTATGCGCGCGCCTATGTGACCGGGCTCCAGGGTGACTTTGGCGACCACAACGTCATGGCGACCGCCAAGCATTTCATCGGCGACGGGGCGACCCAGAACGGCACCGATCAGGGCGACGCCAAGGTCAGCCTGAAGGACATGATCAACGTGCACGGATCGGGCTACTTCGGAGCCATCGAAGCCGGCGTGCAGAGCGTGATGGCGTCCTACAACAGCTGGGATGATGTGGCCGCCGGCGTCAACTACGGAAAAATGTCGGGCGCACACGCACTGTTGACTGACGCACTGAAGCACAAGATGGGGTTTCAGGGTTTTGTCGTCTCCGACTGGAATGCCATCGGCCAGTTGCCAGGTTGCACCAATGCCAGCTGTCCGCAGGCGATCAATGCCGGCATCGACATGGTGATGGTGCCCGATGACTGGAAGGCCTTCATTGCCAACACCACCCGCCAGGTCGAGGACGGCGAGATCCCGATGGCCCGGATCGACGACGCCGTAAGTCGGATCATTCGCGCCAAATTGCGTATGGGCCTGTTTGGCAAACGCCCCTCGCGACGGGCGGGAGCGGGTGATGAGAAGTCGCTGCAAAGCCGTGAGCTGGCGCGACGGGCCGTTCGCGAATCCCTGGTCCTGCTGAAGAACAATCGCGACGTGCTACCGCTGAAATCGGGCACGAAGATTCTGGTCGTTGGCAAGAGTGCCGACAGCATCCCGAACCAGACCGGTGGCTGGTCGTTGACCTGGCAAGGGTCGGACAACAGCAATGCCGACTTTCCCAACAGCGAAACGATACTGGCCGGTGTGCGCCATGCCGATGGCCAGGCGAACGTCACCTATAGCGAGACGGCACGGGGCATCGACCTCAAGCCGTTTGATGTCATTGTGGCGGTGATCGGGGAGACACCGTACGCGGAGACGATGGGTGACATCATGCCGTCGGCCACGCTGCGTCACAGTGATCGCTACCCGGAAGATCTGGCGGTACTGAATACGGTGGCCAAGACCCACAAGCCCGTGGTAGTGGTGTTTGTGGCTGGACGCCCGCTCTACGTCAACCGTTTGCTCAATCTCTCCAACGCGTTCGTGGCCACGTGGTTGCCCGGAACGGAAGGTGGAGGCGTTGCCGATGTGCTGTTCGCTTCCCCTGCTGGATCGGGTCACTACAATTTCAGTGGGACGCTCGCCAGACCGTGGCCTGGTGTGCCCTGTCCCGACGTCGGCGCTGGCAGCGCCAAGCCGGCGCGCTGGCTCTTCGCGCCGGGCTACGGACTGCGCTATCCCAGCAAGCGAGAAATACCCACGCTGCCCACGTATCCCGCCGTCGACGCGTGCGCCGACGCTTCGGTGCTGTCAGTGTTTCACACACTTGCCGTTCCACCGTTCGCGCTTTACCTGGCGGATGGGAACCCCGCACACGGCGCGCGTGAGATCGGATCCGATATGAACGCCGATATCGACTGGCCGACCAGCCATCCGGTGCTGCGCTTGCGCACGGTTCAAGTCAACACCCAGCAGGACGCAAAATCCGTCACATGGCTCGGCACCGGCAGTTTCTTTGCGCAGAGCGCGCAGCCAAGGAACCTGATGTCATTGGTATCTGCCCACGCGGCCCTGCAGTTCGACGTGGTGATCACCGCGCCCGCAAAGGAACCCGTGAAGGTGTACATGGGATGTGGTCACGGCTGCGTGAGAAATGTCGACCTTACCCACACTTTCGCCGGCTATGCGAACGGCGCCCGACACACCGTGTCGATTCCGCTGCAGTGCTTCATCAGGCATGGCGCCGACCTTTCACATGTCGATGTTCCTTTTGGCGTCCTGGCATCGCCGCCATTTTCCGCCGCCTTTGCCAACATAAAAATCGTGGCCGGCACGTCCGCTGGACGCGCCGACCTGCCATGCGCAAGCCTGGGCGCTTTGTGATCGTGGGGTTGTCACCAGTGCACCGCGGCGTAGGCGATCTGCTTCGTGTGCACCATGGGTGAAAGCAAGGGTATTCCTCGCTGGATGGCCATCTCGTCCGTTGCGCTGATCACCGTGTTCGCACTGGTGGCCCTTCATGTGTCGAGTCGTCCGGCGCCCACGCCGGCGCCCCCAATTGCCCCGGCAACGCATCCGTTGGGACCCGTAGTTCAGCTGTGGCTGAGTACACAGGATCGCAGACTGCGTCTGGCGCGGCAGCCCGACATTGAGGTCACCGCAGATGAGGCATCGCCCGTTGACGTGGTCATCGATACCCACAAGACATATCAATCCATCGTGGGCTTCGGGGCGGCACTGACGGATGCGTCGGCATGGCTGATTCAGAGCAGGTTGAGCGAGCAGCAGCGCGGTACGCTATTGCGCGAGCTGTTTGGCCCACCACCCGGGCTCAATTTCAATATGGCCCGCCTGACCATTGGCGCCTCGGATTTCTCGCTGCAGTCGTACACGCTGGATGACCTTCCCACCGGCGACGTCGATCCCCAACTGCTGCATTTCAATGTCGCGGCCAACTTGCGCGACGTCATACCGACCGTACGCGAGGCGCTGGCCGTCAATCCACAGTTGCGCATCATCGCGTCTCCCTGGAGCGCACCAGCATGGATGAAGACCAGCGCCAATCTGATTGGCGGAACGTTGTTTGAGCAGTTCGAAAGTACGTACGCGCAGTACCTCGTCAAATACGTCGACACCTATCGCAGCTACGGCATCCCGATCTTTGCATTGACCTTGCAGAATGAGCCCGGCTTTGTGCCCGTGACGTACCCCGGCATGGAGCTTCCCGCAACCGTACGGGCGCGGATCATCGCGCAGTATCTCGGCCCGGCCTTGGCCAGTCGCAAGCCAAGAACCCTCATTCTTGGCTGGGATCACAACTGGGACGAGCCGGAGCAACCGTTGAGCGTGTTTGCCGACTCCGATGCCGCGCGGTATACCGATGGCATCGCCTGGCACTGCTACCGCGGCAGTCCAATTGCGCAAAGCCGGGTACATCGTGCATTTCCCGGCAAGGACACTTACATCACCGAGTGTTCTGGTGGTGACTGGGAGTCCAGCAAAAACGGTGAACTGCTCTGGTTTGCGCGGGATCTGCTACTTGGCGGACTCAGGAACTGGGCGCGCGGTGTCGTGTACTGGAACCTTGTGCTCGACGAGCAATACGGTCCGCATTTCGGTGGATGTGACACCTGCAAGGGAGTGGTTACGATTGACTCACGCACCGGTGCGGTGAGTCGCAACGATGAATACTACGCGTTCGCCCATTTCAGTCGATTCGTCTTGCCCGGTGCCGTCCGGGTGCGATCCACTGCTACAGGCAACGGCATCGACAATGTGGCATTCCAGAATGCTTCCGGCGGGTCGGTCGTTCTGGTGGTGGTAAACAGCAAGACGGATGCGCGTCGCGTCTCCGTCTCGCAGGACAACACCTCCTTCCAATATACGTTGCCGCCGCAGAGTGTGGCGACTTTCGTATGGAGCCCGGATCAGACAGAAAACGCGTGGACACGGCTAATTCATCGCGCTTTCTAAAAAGGCGAGCGGTGCGCGCCTGGATGTTTACCGCCAGGCGGCAGGGCATGAGCGGAAGCCTTGGTGACAGCCTCGATGACAATAAACACTGCTCCTTCTTTGAATCGTTGTCCGTATCGAGCCACTCTCGTTCGCCATTGTCGCCTTCAAGTGGGTTTTTAGGAGGCGACCGTTAGTCTGACGCGGCGGGATAGAGAGCGTGGCTTGAGCGGCCGTAACCGATTCCCGAGTGCTCTGATCGATCTCTCTGTTGCGTGCGGCGCGTCCCAACGAGTTGCGCCCTGACGAAGGAGCGGTCATTCACGTCAGCCGAACCGCTCCATCAGGAAATCGATCGCGCTCCGCAGCTTGGCCGAGGGGCGAATGTCCTGCGCATAGATCAGGTGCATGGGCGAGGGAATGAGCGACCAATCGGGCAGCACCGGAAGAAGGCGTCCGGTCACGAAGTCGTCGGCCAGTACCACCTCTGGCTGCAACACAATGCCGATGCCGCTACGTGCGGCCAAGCAGAGGGCGCTTCCCTGGCTGGCGGTGAAACGGCCCTGCACGGATACCTCGCAGGTGGCGCCATCGGCGCGGACCAGTCGCCAGAGATTGGAGTGTCGCCAGTACGAAAGGCCCAGACAAGAATGCCCGGCCAGCTGCTCGGGATGCCCGGGGCAGCCATGGCGCGCCAAGTAGTCGGGCGACGCGGCGAGTACCCGACGATAGGGGCGCAACGGCCGGGCGACCAAGCCAGCATCGGTGACGTCGCCAATCAGAATGCCCAACTCGTGTCCGCCATCGGCCAGGTTTGGGCGACGATTATCCAGCGTAAGCTCGACGTCTACCTCGGGATAGAGTGCCATGTACTCGCTCAGAGCAGGCACCAGGCTGTGGCTGCCGAAGCCAACCGGGCACACCAATCGCAATTGTCCGCGGGGGCTGGCCTGCAATTCCGATCCGCTGGCCTCGGCCAACGCCACGTCGGCGAGCGCGTGCTTGCAGCGCTCGTAATAGAGTCGGCCTACGTCGGAGAGCTGCTGCCGGCGGGTGGTTCGGTGCAGTAGCGTGGCGCCGAGGCGTCGCTCAATCGCATTTATATGCTTGGCGACCATCGTGGCCGAGACACCGCTGGCGTCGGCCGCGGCCGCAAAACTACCGGATTCCACCACTTGGACAAACATTGCCATGTTGGCCAGTGTATTCAAGATTACGAACCCCTGGGTTTTGAATAAGGCGAATACATCCACCTTTATCACTAAATGGCGCGACGTGTATCGTTCCATCTTGCCTATGAAGACCGAGCAGGGTGTTATGCCCAATCTTTTGCTGGACGTGCCCAGCGTTGTACTAGAGGCATTTTCGCGTCGCCGGCGAGCACATACACCTGGAGCGACGGGCAGCCCACCGGTACTTCGAATGACTGCTCCCGATCTTGCCCATATGCCGTCCACGCAAACGAGGAACCGTATGAACCAAATGCCGGGTCATTCCGACCATTCGCCTTATCACGCGCACGTCTATTTTGAGGCGGCGACACGCGCCGAGGCCATGGCGCTCAACCAGCAACTGCGCGAGGCCGTAGCGTCCGGAGGATCGCCCCGCTTACTGTTCGTCGGCAGCCTGAAAGACGGCAAGGCCGGGCCGCATCCGATCCCGCAGTTCGAAATCCACTTTACCCGTGATGCTCTGGCGGACGTACGAGCTGTCATCAAGACCTCCGGCTTCAGGGGCCTGATCCATCCGCTAACTGACGACGACCTAGCAGACCATACCTCGCTCGCTGAGTGGATTGGTGCGCCGGTGGTCATGGACCTGACCACGCTCGATCCGCCGGGACAGAACCAGGGAGTGGCGCGTTTCGGAGTGTCGGACTTCTAGGCCGGTCTGAACCGCCCCGGGATTTGAGGAGGCTCCAACTCTTGAGAGAATGGAGCCATG
>JBEPVP010000028.1:0-23079 GCA_041690935.1 Rhodanobacter sp. | reverse complement strand
GCGCGGTTTCAACGAATGCCAGACGGCATTTCCGTAATCGGTCTTGTTGAGTCTTACGTTTCTGTTCGCCGCGCCACCGCAAATGGCGTTCTTCAAGTGCGGCGCGGTTCGCCCGCTGTCGGAGTCACCCCGCCGGGCCAGCCGGCGCAGCGAGGCTCGACGATTTACTTTCAGGTCAACGACATTCAGCGTATGTTCGCGTCATTGCAGGGCGAAGGCGCGCAGTTGATGGCAGAACCCACGTCGTCAAGCGAACAGCCTTGTCAGCTTTGGTTGGCGGAGTTTGCTGATCCGGACCGGAATAAGACTGGCGCCCTCGATCCGTGAAATATACAGCAAGGATCGCCTCACCCAGATCTAACCACCGGCGGCCAAGTCGTTGTAGTCAAACATGATTTTTGCCGGTCGACTACATGCACGCGACGCCTGATCATCGATTTGATTCCCGGCTCCGGGGATATCCAGCGTAGGACATTCAGGAGGTCACTCATGGCTGTCACTATCACCAAGGTCACGGGAATCGGCGGCAATCCACCCACACACATCCAGATTGAAGGGACTGTTAGCGGCTGCGAGAAGGTGTATGTAACCGTCAACTGCACTACCGACGCGGTGGTACCGATTGATATCCACGGAGGTACCCATACGTGGTCAATCACTTACAAGAATGATAAGGGCTGTGGCTGCGGAACTCCGGTCATAGTCTCCGCTTCTTGTGTGCTCGGCATGCCAGCGGGAGATACGCTGACCATCACGCTTCCACTTATTTGCGACAACTGTCCGACCTTGATTGTCACAGCGGACCCTCCTGGGCCGTGTGTCAACGGCAATCGCAGCGTCACCTTTCACGCATCGGTCAGTGGCATCCCGGCGGGCGGGGCAGATGTGCTCCAGTGGGGTTTTCCCAACAGCACTCATCTATCGACTACGGCGTTCGTGGTCACGAGTAACGGCCCATTACCCGACCAAATCGTTGAATACGTGGCAAGTACCGCCGGCTCTGTCGCGCGGACTGCCGACTTGCAAACCATTCTTCCAGCCGATTGCCCGCCGGTGTCCGTTACCGTCACCATTGATCCTTGTCCGTCGTGTTGCCCGAACCTGACGCTGTCTCAACCAACGGTCACCGGGTGCGCACCCGGTTCAGCGGCGGCGATCTTTGCCGCTGTGCTGACTTGGCCGACGGGTTGCACAGCGATGACACCCTCTGCGTACGCCTGGACGCTTGATGGCCCCGGCGGCAAGAAATATCAGCGCAGCACAAGCCAGCCGAATACCGATACAAGCACGCCGTGGACGGATGTAGTCAGTGGAAACTTGGCTGCGGTTCAATTCGCGAACGGCGGCAATTACAGCGTCAGCGTCACGGCTACGTTCGGGTCCGGGATCGCGCAGCCTTGCAATCCGACTGATACCGCGGCGTTCACCGTAGCCAACTGCTGTCCGACGTTTACCGGCCAGATGACGGCGCAGCAAGATCCAAATAATCCTTGTCAATGGATCTTTTCCGCGCAGGTGGATAATCCGAATGGCCTCGCATTGCAGTTCGATTGGACATTTGAAAACAACGTATCGACGGCGACGACCAGCACTCCGGTCATCACGCACGTCTATCCGCCCGGTTTCACCACTCCCGACACGGTGAAGTTGACGATGACTGTTTCCGGGGCGACGGCATGCGCACCGCTATCATTGTCTACAACCATCACCCCTTCGTGCGCGTGCCCAACGGTTGGAATTCCGAGCGCGACTGTCACGGTGACCGCTACCGGAGTCGCGAAGGCTGCATTCAGCACCAGCGTTTCTCCGGCTGTTGCCACCTCTTTTGATTGGACTGTCACGACGCCGGGTGGGGTGTCGACATTTACCAAGACCACGACGACATCAAGCACGACCGAAGGAACTGCTGACGGCCAGTGGACGAATAGTGGCAGCGGCGCCATGGGGGTACTCGATTTGACTGCACCCGGCTCCTATACCGTGACGGTCAAGGCCAAGGGTCCGACGGTGAGTTCCACTTGCCCGCAAGCTCCGCCTAACAGTTTCATAGTTCCATCACCGCCAACGACAATGACGCCATCGACCAGCTGCAGCATTTGGTGCATTCTCGCCGGCATCTTCTTTATCGCGATTCCTATCAGTGCCTACATTTCGACGGTTGCGCATTGCCTCGTCTTCGGCTGGAACATTGCACTTCAAGGCGCGATCATTTCATTTGCAATCGGTGTTTTCATCGCGCTTTGCGGGATTTGTTGCTTGTGGGTATTCCTTCTCATCGGAGCCGGGCTGGGGATCGTTGCAACCTTGATCGCTGCAATTTGGTTGGGATTTCCGGGTTGCTGGTTGGTGGCACTGCTCATCCTTCTCGGGTTTGTCGCGCTCGGCATTGGTATGGCGGTTTCTTGTAAGTATCGAGTGATGTGATGGAGTCGCCAGCGGATCTTGTTGGTCGGGAGATGAAATACGACATAGTCCCGAGACCTTTGGAAGGCGAGATCACAAAGTTCGACGTGCCGGTTTTTTTCTTCCTCGGACGCTACGATCTCAACACACCATCCCAGCTGGCCGCAGATTACATGGGCCGACTTCATGCTCCACTCAAGGGCATCGTGTGGTTCGAGCAATCTGCGCACTTTCCGTTCTTTGAGGAACCACACCGCTTCCGCAGCGAGATGCTCAAGGTCGACAAAGCGGTTGGGGAATTCTGGATGGATAGACCCACGCCGTAAGAGCGCGCTGCGGCCGTCGGGCGCAGCCCAACAATTCATTCAAGCCGAAGCCGCTTCGCGGGTCGGCTTGACCCAGGCGTCAGGCGCCAAATGTGAGGTCGGCAATGTTGGCAAAAGCGGTGACACCCATCTTGAACGTCTCGGACATTCAGCAGAGCTTTGATTGGTTCCAAAAACTCGGTTGGAGGAAATGTTGGGATTGGGGTACGCCGCCCACGTTCGGTAGTGTGGGCTCGGGTGAGTGTGAAATCTTTCTTTGCTTGAATGGGCAAGGTGGTCGCGGCGGTGGCGGCAATCGAGCGACATTCGGCCCAGGCTCCGATGAGGCCGTGGAGACAGGCGTCTGGATGTCGGTCTGGGTGGACGACGTCGATGCCATCTACCGACGTTGTCTTGAGCAGGGCGTCGAGGTCACCTGGCCTCCGACGGACATGCCCTGGAACGTCCGGGAGATGCATGTCCGTCATCCGGATGGACATGTGTTCAGGATCAGCCGCGGCGTTCAACACCCGCAGTCTGGGGCCTGACAAATCATTCAAGTCGAAGCTGTCGTACGCGATCATCCGAGGGGTCATTCAGACCTGGTCTTTGCCAGGCGCTTGCAAGAAGACGCACTCCCACTCACTCATTCAAACGCCGCTCAGAGCGGCAAAGGAGACCACATGCCTCGGGAGATCGTGTTCACGGCCAGGGCCGCCAGGCCGCCTGCGGCGTACAGCCGGGCAGTCAAGGCTGCCGGATTGATCTTTGTTTCCGGCACCGCTCCAAGTGACCCTGTTACTGGGGCAATAAAGGGAGCAACCGTCCAGGAACAAACCAGGCAGTGCCTGACAAACATCGCGGCAATTCTTGAAGAGGCCGGGAGCTCGATGGACAAGATCGTCAGCGTCACCATCGTGCTCGCAGACGAGGATGACTTCGCTGGAATGAACGAGGAATACATCAAGTGGTTTCCATCCAATCCACCTGCTCGCCAAGGGGCCAAACTCCCTGCGCGCATCCCCGGTCTCAAGGTCTCCATCGCGGCAATCGCTGAGGCCTGATCTTTCCTTCAACCGGACCCGCTAAGGAATGTCTGAACAAGCCGCTGTTCGTCATTCCAGCGGCTCTCAACAGCCGAATGGCTGATCAAGCTGGAAACCAGCGCCTTCAAGGGTTGCCGGGTCACTGGATCCCAGCTTGACCAACTCCGCTGTTGAAAAGCGCCTCGCTGGGATGACGGCTTATTCGGAGCGTTCCTAACGGGGCATCTTGGTCATTTTCTTTTGGAGTCACCATGTCTGGTCCCGCAAAAGCCGGCCTTTTCATTTACGCCAAGGATCTCCCTCGCCTTGCCGGGTTCTATGAGTCACTGCTCGGCATGTCCCGCGCTCACGCATCGACGGATCTCGTGGTGCTCTGCTCACCGGATATCCAGCTGGTGGTTCACGCCATTCCATCCAGCATTGCTTCGACAATTTCCGTATCCAGTCCGCCGGTGCAGCGTGACAATGTCGCTCTCAAGTTCTTCTTCACGGTTCCCAGCATCACGGCCGCCAGGGCCGGCGCCTCTGCCCTGGGCGGTGAGGTATTGGCGGAGCAATGGCAGGGACCGGGGTTTCGTGCATGCAACGCGGTCGACCCGGAGGGCAACATCTTTCAATTGCGCGAGACTGCGCCCGCATAGTTCCGCCAGCGACTTCCCGTCGACACTGCGATCGGCCAGCGCGGAGGGTTGGACTCGCGAGTGACAATCGGGCGGCGTTGCTCGACGTGGTGCGCGCGCTTCGGCTACAGCAGGCGCAGCAGTTCCTTCATCAACGGCAACCGGCGCACGCGCACGGCGCTGGCGCGGAATACCGCGTTGGCCAGGGCGGGGGCGGCGGTCGGCATGGCCAGGAAGCTGGCGCCGGCCGGTGCACGATCGCCCGGGACGGTGATGACTTCCACATCGTTCGGCAGCTGCGCCATGCTGGCCAGCGGATAGTCCTTGAAGCTGTGCTGCTGGATCTGGCCGTCCTTGAAGGTGATGGCCAGATTCAGTGCGTTGGACAACGCGTCCAGAGTGGCACCGGCGACCTGGCCTTGCAGTCCCAGTGGATTGATCACGCGGCCCACGTCGACGGCGCAGACGACGCGCTGGATGATCAGTTTCTCGCCGTGCATGGCCGCCTCGATCGCGTGTGCGACATAGGCGCCGTTGACGTACCAGCAGGCGATGCCCAGGCCGTTGACGGTGCGCAGCCAGTTTTTCCATTCGATGCGTTCGGCCACGAGCTTGAGCACGTTGGCGAGCCGGCCGGTATCCATGCTGCCGCCGCTGCTCAGCGGCACCTCGCGCGGGTCGCCGAGCAGGCGCAGATGGGTGGCCAGCGGGTCCTCCTTCATGCTGTGCGCGATCTCGTCGATGAAGCTTTCCACCGCGAAGGCGTTGCTCAGCCCGGGCATGCCGCGGGCGGGGCCGCGCGGCATCGCGGAACTGATCCCGTACCAGTCGCTGCGGTAGTTCGGTATCAGGCCTGCCGGTAGCTGGTCGGCCTGCAGTTCGGACGTCCAAAGGCGATTGTCGGGCACGTTGCGATGGGCCAGCGCCGAGGCGCTGGCCATGCGCTGCTTCCAGCCGAGCAGCTGGCGTTTGCGGTCGATGATCACGCTGAGCTGGTGCACGCTGCCGGAGCGGTAGTAATCGTGGTCGAGGTCCTGTTCACGTGTCCACAGCAGGCGCACCGGCTTGTCGACGGCCTGCGCCAGCAACACGGCTTCGGCAACATAGTCGTGATCGAGCCGGCGGCCGTAACCGCCGCCGATGCGCGGCACCTTGATATCGATCTGCGCCGGGGCGAGGCCGGTCAGGCGCTGCACCACGGCCCAGGCCTTTTGCGGTGCCTGGCTCGGCACCACGAGGCTGGCGCGATCCTTGTCCAGCCGCACCATGCAGTTCATCGTCTCGGCGGTGGCGTGCGCCAGCCACGGCTGGAAATAGGTGGCATCAAGCCGGCGCGCGGCCTTCCTGCCGGCGGCATCGACGTCGCCGTCGTCGCGCACACGGGTAGTCGGATCGGTCTTGCCTACGAGCAACGCGCTGGCCTGCTGCTCCAGCGCGCTGCTGTTTTCGCTGCCGCTGACGCCGGGTTTCCATTCGAGCTTGAGTTTCTGGCGACCTTGCAGCGCCGACCAGGTGTCCTCGGCCAGCACGGCCACTGCCGGGGCGATCACGGTGCTGCCCCACGGCTGGCCGGGCTCGGGTTTCAGCTGCACCACTTTCACCACGCCCTTGATCGCGAGCGTGGCCGTGCTGTCGATATGCGTCAGCGTGCCGTCCGGCCACGGGCAGTGCAGTAGCACGGCGACGAGCGCGCCGGCGTAGTGCTCATCGGCGGCGTAGCGGGTGAGGCCGGTGACGATGCCGTGCGCGCCGACGTCGCCCGCCGGCTTGCCGATCAGGTGATAGTTCGCGGGGTTCTTTGGCGGCGGTGCGCTGGTCGGCAGGGCGATCTTGCTGGCGTCCGCGGCGAGGTCGCCATAGCTGAAGCGGCGGCCGTCGTGCGCAATCACCGTGCCGTTGTCGCAACGCAATTGATCGCCCGGCACGCCAAGGCGTCGTGCCGCCGCCTGCAACAGCAGCCAGCGCGCCAGCGCACCGACCTGGCGCAGATCGTTCCATGCGGCCGGAATCGAGCCGCCGACACCGCCGATCTGGCGCCCGTACGTCCAGCGCGGCTGACCGTTGTCGCCGGTCACGCCGAGGCCGAGCAGCACCACGCTGACGCGGGTCCAGTCGGCGTCGAGTTCGTCGGCGATGATCCGCGGCAGCGCGGTGGCGACCGCGGTGCCGGTGTCCGGGTCGCGCGCGCCGATCAGCACGTTGCCGTCGGCATCGATGCGCACGAAAACGCCGAGGTCGTGGAAGTTGTCGCCGAGCATGGCCAGCGGCAGCGGCGCATCGGCGGCGTCGGCCATGCGGATGCCGACCACCAGCGCACCGGCGGTGCCGGCCAGCACCTGCAGGAAACGACGACGCGACAGCCGGATGCTGTTGTTCGTGCTGCGATCGTGGCTCATGGCTGGCCCGCCTTGCCGGCGGCCAAGCGCTTGATCGCGCGGCGCACGCGGGTCTGGCAGCCGCAGCGGCACAGGTTGGGCAGCTTGTCGATGTCGTCGTCGCCGGGATGCGGCTTGCGCCGGAGCAGGTCGATCGCGGCGATCAGCCAGCCGGGCGTGCAGTAGCCGCAGCCGATCGCGTCCTCGTCGATGAAAGCCTGCTGCACCGGATGCAGGGTGCCGTCGTTGCCGGCCAGGCCTTCCACCGTGGTGACCGGTTTGCCGGCCAGTTTCGCCAGCGGCACGCCGATCGCGGAAACCGCCTTGTCACCCAGCAGCACGAGGTCGGCGCCGTTGTCGCCGTGCTCGCCGCCGTACTTGGTGCCGGTCAGCCGCAACACGTCGCGCAGATACCACAGCAGCGGCATCTGCGGGTCACCGGTGTGGCGGTAGTGCTCGCCGTTGATCTGCAGGTCGATGCCATCGCGTACCTTCTCCGGCACGATGCTGCTGTCCGGACCGGTCGGCAGGGCCTGGGCTTGCACGGGCGCCATCCATCATCTCCTTGTGTTCTATCCGCCCATTGTGGCATTGCTGCCGCCGGCTTAGGTGCGTGCGCGACTGAACAGGCGGCGCCACACCACGTATACCGGCACGCCGGCGGCCATGATCAGGCTGACGATGCCCGCGTTCCAGGGGTTGTTCCGCGCCGTCATCACCACCACCCACGCCACGATGCCAATGAACAGCAAGGGCAGCCACGGATAGCCCGGCACCCTGAAACTCGCCGTGTTTGCGTCGTGGCGCCGATACCAGAACACGGTGGCGACGCCGACCGCACAGGCCAGCCAGTCACCGAACGTCGCGTAATCCAGCAACTGGCCGTAGTTGACCGACAGCGCCAGCACGATCGCCCAGCCGCTCAGCAACAGCAGCGCGATGTTCGGCGTGCGATAGCGCGGATGCAGCCGCGCCACCGCGCGGAAGAACAGCCCGTCATCGCCCATTACCTGAAGCACGCGCGCGCCGGCGACCAGAGTGATGTTGCAGAAGCCGAGGGTGGAGATCGCCACGCCGAGCGCGATCAACTTGGCGCCGACCGGGCCGAACACCTGCTGCATCACGTCGGCGGCCGGTGCGGTGCTGGCGGCGAGACCGGCATGCCCGAGCACCGCCAGATACGCCACGTTGACCAGTACATAGGCGACGATGACCAGCAACATGCCGAGCGTCAGTGCACGCGGCAGCGTGCGTTGCGGATCGCGCACCTCACCGGCCAGGTTGTTGAGATAGGTGAAACCGGAATAGGCGAACAACACCGGCAAGGCCGCGCCGATGAAGCCGACGCCCGCGCGTGCCGGATCGGGCGCCAGCACCGGCGCGTGGCCGGCACCGGCGAGAAACAGGCCGCACACCACCAGCGCCGCCACCGCCACCAGCTTGAGCAGGGCGAACAGGTTCTGGATCTGCGCGCCGAGGCGCAGCCCAAACAGGTTCATGCCGGCCACGAACACCAGCGCGCCCACCGTCAGCGGCAGCGCCCAGTGCGGCGACAGTCCGAACAGCGAAGCGGTGTAGCTGGCGAAGATCGTCGCCACCGCCGCACTGGAGCCGGAATAGATCACCAGCAGCATGGTCCAGCCGAACAGGAATCCGGCCAGCGGCCCGAACGCCTCGCGCAGGTACACATAGGTGCCGCCGGCATGCGGCCTACGCGCACCCAATTCGGCGTAACACAGCGCGCCGATCAGCGTGAGCACGCCGGCGCCGACCCACATCAGCAGCAGCGCCAGCCCCGACTCGGTGCGCTGCGCGGCGATCCCCGGATTGAGGAAGATACCGCCACCAATGATGCCGCCGACCACGATCAGTGCGGCGTCCCACGGGCGCAGGCTGCGCAGATAAGTGCTGGATGGATGTGCTGTGGGCATGGGATCGCTCACCGGGGCGGACGCGACAGCATGGCGGCCGACGACAACTCCGGCAAGACACTCGCTCAGCGGATCGAGGGGAACATCAATTCGCCGCGCACCCCGATCACGCAGGCGCCGCCAATCGTGATGGCGCCGCTGGCCCTGTCGCGGATCACTTCCACCCGACCGTCGCGACCCACTTCGCGCCCCTGGCTGGCGCAGTAGTGCAGACCGTAGCCGTCGCCGTGCTCGGCCAGGAACGCCATGATGGCCGCGTTGGCACTGCCGGTGACCGGATCTTCCGGAATGCCGTCGGCCGGGCAGAACGCGCGCACGGCCATCGCCGCATCGCCCGCAGGCTCGCGCCCGAACACGCTGACGCCGACGGCGTGCTGCTGTTCGCACAATATCGCGATGGCGGCCATGTCCGGCTGCAATGAGCGCACGATGCCCGCTTCATGCAGGTCGCAGATGATCCAGTGCGGACCGTTGTCGACATGACAGGATGATTCGGGCGTCAGTTCGACCCGCAACGCGGCAGCGAGGCGGGTGCGCAAGGTGTCATCGACATCGCTCAGCTGCGCTGGCGGTGCCTGCACATGGATGATCCGCGACGAACCGCTACCGACCACCCGCACCGGCAGCAGGCCGGCGGCGCATTCCTGCACCAGCGTGGTCTTGTCGAGCGGCACCCGCTGCATTTCGATCGCGGCATACGCGCTGCCCACACTGGGGTGCCCGGCAAACGGCAGCTCCTGACGTGGCGTGAAGATGCGCACGCGATAGTCCGCCTGCGCTTGCGTCGGCGGCAGCAGGAAGGCTGTTTCGGACAGATTCGTCCAGTGCGCGATGCGTTGCATGGTGAGCGCATCCAGCCCGTCGGCATCCACCACGACAGCCAACGGATTGCCGTCGAACAGGCGGGTCGCGAAGACATCCAGCTGGAGGAAGCGGCGTGGGTTGGGCATGGTCGTGAACGCGGGTCGGGAAGACCGCCAACCTTGCCACCGGGGCCCGACCGGTGGCAAGCGGAGACAGGGCCAACCAGGTCGCGCCCCGTGATGGTTGCAAGCGCCGCATGCAGGGGCTTTCGCAGGGCCAACAAGCAGGAAGCCGGCACCTCGCGGCGCCGGCTTCCTTTTCAGCACGCCCGCAAGGGCGCTCAGAACACGCTGAGGAACACCGCCAGATTGCTCACGTTGAGCGCGCCGATACCCGCACCCGGCTCGTAGCCGTTCTTGCCGGCGTAGAACCAGTTGTCGCCCGCGCGGATGTCACTGAAGGCCGAGAAGGAGCCGTAGCCAAAGATGTTCTGCAGCGCGTAGACCTGTGGATTCCAGAAGCCGACGCGGCCACGGGTCGCCTGCGTCAGCAGGGCGCTGATGCCGTTGAGCTGTGGCGCGACGAAGCTGGTGCCGCCCGAGAACGTCAGCAGACCGGGGCCATCCAGTGACGAGACGAGGCTGTAGCCGGTCTCCGGATCCGCGTTCAACGAAACATCGGGCACGTTGCGACCGCGGTAGTTGGCCGGCAGCGTGTAGTTGATGCCGAACGCCGGGAGCAGCAGGGTCTGGTTCTTCTCGCTCTTGCGGATGCCGGCAGTGAACTGCTGATAGCGCGGCACCGGCCAGAACACGCTCACGCCGCCGCCGCCGCCGACCGAGAACACCTGGTCGGTGATATCCACGCCGAAATTGCTCTGGAAGTACTGGGAAATGTAATCCCAGCCCCAGACGCTTTCCCTGGTGATCGACGCCGTCGGTCCACCGCTGAAGCTGAAGGAGAACGGCACGGTAGTGCCGCCTGCAGTGGTGATGAAGGGATCGGAACCCGGTGCGTTGGCAGTGAGCGGCGGTGGCACCGGGTCGGTCAGCGAGCCGCCCAGTGCGCGCACCGTGTCGTAGGCGCCCGAGTCACCGGAAGTCGCGAACATCGAGATGCCCTGAGCGGCCGCTTCCAGAAATACCTGGTGGAAGGCACGCAGATTGTCGGTGAAGTCGACGCCGCCGTTGAGCTGCGGGAAGTAGAAGATTTCCGGCGAGCCCCAGCTCACCGACAGGCTGTCGACCTTGTTGTCGGACACCGCCTGGTTGAACACATCGAAGAAGCCGGCGTCGGTATTCGGCGCGTCGTACACGATGATGTCCGCCCACGGTGCCAAGCCACCGGATTGCTCGACGTCGAGCGACGTCTCGCCCGAACCGGCGCTGCTGCCGAGCGGTCCGCCGCCATCCACGTGCACCTGGGTGATGCGATGGGGTTTCACGCCCAGACCGATGTCGCTCCAATAGGCATAGGCGTCGGCCGGCAGGAAGTTCGCCAGGGTGGCGATGCCGATTGTCGAACCGCGGCCGTTCACGCCAACCCGGTACAGCGGGTTGATGTTGTAGCGGTTGGCCACATCGCCGACGGTGAACTCGCCGGGGGTGCAGGTCGCGGTGGGGTTGCCCTTGCACTGAGCTGCGGCAGGCGCCGCTGCGCCCTTGGCCAGGGCATTGGCTCTGGGGCTTGGCTGCGGGAACACAGCGTTGACGCGATGCGAGCTGTAGCGCGCTTCGCTGCTCAGACCCGAGGCTACCACCAGCGTGCCGGAAAGTGCCGCCGGCACGCGGGGCGTCGCGTTCGGTTGATGGAAGGTCGATCCATCGCTGGCCCGGTAATCGTGGATGGCGGTATGGAAGGCCGCGTTGAATTGGCCGATCGTGCCGCGGACCTTGATCGCCAGATGGTTCGGCAGCAGCTCGACCTGCGTGAGACCTTGCTGCTTCAGGAAAGCCTGCACCCTGACGATCTCGTCCCTGGAGGCGCCATAGCGATCCGCAAACTCCGCCGTGGTGAGAAAACGGTGGAACGCGGGGTTGCCCCGGGTGACGGTGCTGTAGACGTATTTTTCCAGCGCGGCCTGATTGTGCAGCCCGAGCACCAGGGTGACGTTCACGGTCTGGGCTGGATTGCTTGCGCCCAGATCGGCGGGCCTGCCATCAGCCGCGAAACTGACGGTGGCGACGCCGCACAGCAGCAGGGCCACGGAGGTCGCGAGCGCCTTGCGATGCAAGTTCTTGAGCATGTCAGATTCTCCAAGGGTAGGAAGCAGTCGCCGGTTGCGGGCGCTGACGTCACTGTGTGGCGCCCCGTTTTCCGGCAGGCCGTGAGCCATTAGGTCGAGTCGATCCCCAACACCCAGACGCGGCCCCCTGAAGACACTCCGCGCTTGGTCGGGTGAGCCTATTCCCGTGCGGCGGCTCTTGGAAGTGCCCGGCCAAAAAAAAACGTGAAGATATTGCGAAGCCTGCGTGGCGCCCGGACGCGGCCGCGAGGTCGGCCTTCGGCGGCCATCCGGTTTGCGGCACAATGAGAGGGTTGCGCGTCGCGAACTCGTTCGCGGCGCGATATTTTCCCGACGTGAAGCCGCCCATGACCATCATCAAGCAAGCCGACCTGATCCAGTCCGTTGCCGACGCGTTGCAATACATCAGCTATTACCATCCGGTCGACTACATCAAGGGGCTCGCGGCTGCGTACGAGCGCGAGGAAAGTCCCGCCGCGAAAGATGCGATGGCGCAGATCCTGATCAACTCGCGGATGGCCGCCGAAGGGCACCGGCCGCTGTGCCAGGACACCGGCATCGTCACCGTGTTTCTCAAGGTCGGCATGGGCGTGCACTGGGACGCCACAATGTCGCTGGAGGACATGGTCAACGAGGGCGTGCGCCGCGCCTACAACGACCCGGACAACAAGCTGCGCGCCAGCATCCTGGCCGACCCGGCCGGCAAGCGCATCAATACGAAAGACAACACGCCGGCGGTGATCAACGTGTCGATCGTGCCGGGCGACCGGCTCGACGTGATCGTGGCGGCGAAGGGCGGCGGCTCCGAGGCCAAGTCGAAATTCGTGATGCTCAATCCGTCCGACTCGATCGTCGACTGGGTGTTGAAGACCGTACCCACGATGGGCGCGGGCTGGTGCCCGCCGGGCATGCTCGGCCTGGGCATCGGCGGCACCGCCGAGAAGGCGATGCTGATGGCGAAGGAAGTGCTGATGGAACCGATCGACATTCAGGAACTGATCGCGCGTGGCCCGGCCAATCGCGCCGAGGAACTGCGCATCGAGCTGTTCGACAAGGTGAACGCGCTGGGCATCGGCGCGCAGGGGCTGGGCGGCCTCACCACCGTGCTCGACATCAAGATCAAGGACTACCCGACCCACGCGGCGAACCTGCCGGTGGCGCTGATCCCGAACTGCGCCGCGACCCGCCACGCGCATTTCGTGCTGGACGGTTCCGGCCCGGTGATGCTCGATCCGCCATCGCTGGCGGACTGGCCGAAGCTCACCTACGACAGTTCCAAGGGCCGTCGCGTGAATCTGGATACGGTGACGCGTGAGGAAGTGGCTGGCTGGAAGCCCGGCGAAGTGTTGCTGCTCAACGGCAAGCTGCTGACCGGTCGCGACGCCGCGCACAAGCGCATGGTCGAAATGCTGGACAGGGGCGAGCCGCTGCCGGTCGATTTCCGCGGCCGCTTCATCTACTACGTCGGTCCGGTCGACGCGGTGCGCGACGAAGTGGTTGGCCCGGCCGGCCCCACCACCGCCACCCGCATGGACAAGTTCACCGAACAGGTACTCAGTGAAACCGGCCTGCTCGGCATGGTCGGCAAGGCCGAGCGCGGCCCGGTGGCGATCGAGGCGATCAGTAAACATCAGTCGGTCTACCTGATGGCCGTCGGTGGTGCGGCGTATCTGGTGTCGAAGGCGATCAAGGCCGCGCGCGTGGTCGGCTTCGCCGATCTCGGCATGGAAGCAATCTACGAGTTCACCGTTGAGAACATGCCGGTCACCGTGGCCGTGGATTCGGTCGGCACCTCGGTGCACCAGACCGGGCCGCGCGAATGGCAGGCAAGGATCGGCAAGATTCCCGTCTTTGTCCAATAACGAGGTGCGCGCAGCGCACGCCATTGCCTCCTCCCTCGTGGGGGAGGATTGAGGAGGGGTGGCCACAGGATCACCGCACCCTCCACCGAAACGTAGGGCGGGCACTGCCCGCCGCACTTGCGAGGCACACAGTCAGAGCCGGCGGACAGTGCCCGCCCTACGAAGCGAGTTGCTACGTAAACAAACAGCAGTCTAAACGTCCAAACGTTCGCCTAAGTAGAACTATTTGCAATTCCGATGCCGCAGCGCAACACTGGCTCGATATCTCACCCTCGACAGCGAACCCTCGTGACCCTGCCAACTCCCGCGCCGTTGCCCCTGGACGCCCCCTGGATCGTGATGAAGTTCGGCGGCACCAGTGTCGCCACGCTTCCGCGCTGGCAGAACATCCGTGAGCTGGTCGCCAGCCGTCGCGCCGAAGGTGCGCGCGTGCTGGTGGTCGTCTCCGCGCTCACCGGCATCACCGATTTGCTCAAACAACTGTGCGCGCAAGCCGGGCGGGGCGAACGCAATGAGCTGGCCAGGGCCGTCATGCAGCGTCACTACGAGTTGCTCGAACACATGCAGCTGGCGCTGCCGGACACGCTGGGCGCGCGGCTCGACGAGCTGACCCGGCTGGCCGGCGAAGGCGCCACGGCGCTGGGCGAGCTGGCATGGCAGGCCCAGGTGCAGGCGCATGGCGAGCTGATGTCCAGCGCGCTCGGCGCGGCCTTCCTCAGCCACAGCGGCGTGGCCACGCAATGGCTGGACGCGCGTGATTGCCTGGCGGCGGTGGCGTTGCCGAACCAGAACGAGCGCACCCGGCTGCTGTCGGCGATGGTCGAGGCGAAACCCGATCCGTCGCTGAACATGCGCCTGGCCGCGCTGGGCGACGTGTTCATCACGCAGGGCTTCATTGCCCGCGAAGCACGTGGCCGCACGGTGTTGCTCGGTCGCGGCGGCTCGGATACCTCGGCGGCGTGCTTCGGCGCACTGCTGAAGGCGGCGCGGGTGGAAATCTGGACCGACGTGGCCGGCATGTTCAGCGCCAACCCGCGTCAGGTGCCCGGCGCGCGGCTGCTGCAGCGGCTGGATTACGAGGAGGCGCAGGAGATCGCCTCGACCGGCGCGAAGGTGCTGCACCCGCGCTGCCTGTCGCCGCTGCGCGAGCCGCGCGTGTCGCTACTGATCAAGGACACCAACCGACCCGAGCTCGATGGCACCGTGATCGGCCCCGAGGTGCGTGCGCACGCACCCAGCGTCAAGGCGATCAGTGCGCGCAAGGGCATCACCCTGGTGTCAATGGAATCGGTCGGCATGTGGCAGCAGGTCGGCTTTCTCGCCGACGTGTTCGCGCACTTCAAGACGCATGGCCTTTCGGTGGACCTGATCGGTTCGGCCGAGACCAATGTCACCGTGTCGCTCGATCCCACCGAGAACCTGCTCGACTCCGACGCGATCGCCGCGCTGGCCAGCGACCTGGCCAAGGTGTGCCGGGTCAAGGTGATCGCGCCGTGCGCCGCAATCACCCTGGTCGGCCGGGGCATGCGCTCGCTGCTGCATACCTTGTCCGGCGTGCTGGCCGAGTTCGGCCAGTTGCGCGTGCACATGATTTCGCAGTCGTCGAACAACTTGAACCTCACCTTCGTGGTAGACGAAGAGGTCGTCGACGCCCTGCTGCCGCACCTGCACGACCTGCTGATCGCCGCCGGCGCCTTGCGCACCGACGACAGCGCGTTGTTCGGGCCGAGCTGGCAGATGCTGTACGGCGCGGGTGAAGCCGCTGCCCCGGCGCCGGCATGGTGGCGCCAAACGCAGCGGCAGTGTCTGCTGGAACTCGCGGCCGAGACCACGCCGCGCTACGTGTACCACCTGCCGACGGTGCGCCAGCAGGCCCGCGAACTGAAGTCGCTGACGGCGGTGGACCGGCTGCACTACGCGGTGAAGGCGAACACGCATCCGGCGATCCTGCACGCACTGGCGGCCGAAGGCTTCGCGTTCGAGTGCGTCTCGCCGGGCGAGCTGGAAGCGGTCAGCGCGATCGTGCCGGAGTCGGCGCCGCTGCTGTTCACGCCGAACTTCGCGCCGCGCAAGGACTACGTTTTCGCGCTGGCCACTCGTGCCGCCATCACGCTCGACGCGCTGCATCCGCTGGAGCAATGGGGTGAGCTGTTTCGCGATCGCGAAATCGTGCTGCGGGTGGACCTGGGCCGCGGACTGGGCCATCACGAAAAAGTGCGCACCGGCGGCAGCGGCAGTAAATTCGGCCTGCCGCTGGATCAGCTTGCTGCGTTCCTGCAACTGGCCGACACGCATGGCGTGACCGTGCGCGGCCTGCACGCACACCTGGGCTCGGGCGTGCTCGACGCCGGCCACTGGGGCGAGGTGTATGTGCAGCTGGCCAGCCTGGCCGAGCGCATCGGCAGCGTGGCGTTCATCAACATCGGTGGCGGCCTCGGCGTGCCGTCGCATCCCGGCGAGCTGCGGCTTGATGTGGCGCAACTCGATCGTGTGCTGTGCGAGGTAAAGGCCGCCTATCCCCAGTATCAGTTGTGGATGGAGCCCGGCCGTTACCTGGTCGCCGACGCCGGCGTGCTGCTGGCGCGCGCGACCCAGCAGAAAGGCAAGGGAACGTTCCGTTATCTCGGCATCGACACCGGCATGAACAGCCTGATCCGCCCCGCGCTGTATGACGCCTGGCACGAGATCGTCAACCTGACCCGGCTCGACGAACCGGCCACCGCGCTGTACCAGGTGGTCGGCCCGATCTGCGAAAGTGGCGACGTGCTCGGCACCGACCGCAGATTGCCCGAAGCGCGTGAGGGCGATGTCATGTTGATCGCCCAGGCTGGTGCCTATGGCAAGGTGATGTCCTCGCACTACAACCTGCGCGACGAAGCCGACGAGATCGTGCTCGACGATTGACTCCCTCTCCCCCGCGGGGAGAGGGTTGGGGTGAGGGGCCACGCCGCCGCAAACCAACAACAAAGGAAGCTTTTCAAGGATGAAACGCCTCAACGTAGACCGGGCTCGCGGACTGCGCCAAACCATGACGGATGCGGAACAACGACTATGGCGTCACCTGCGCAACCGCCAATTGGCCGGATGGAAATTCCGGCGGCAGCATGAAGTAGGCAACTACATCGTTGATTTCGTCTGCACGGAAACCATGTTGGTTGTGGAGTTGGGCGGCGGTCAACCTGCGAATCAGGTCGCCTGCGACGAGCGGCGTACGCAGCAATTGCAAGCTCTGGGTTACCGAGTGCTGCGTTTCTGGAACAATGATGCACTGATGAATATCGAGAGCGTGCTTGAGGTGATTTTGGGGGCTCTGGCTAGCCCGCCCCCTCACCCAAACCCTCCCCCCGCCGGGGAGAGGGGGCTGGCTGCGCCGGAGAGTGAAGAGTGACGACGACAATCCAACCCCGATTGACCAAGGTCTTCCGCTTCGTGCGCGCAAGCTACGCCGATGGCGTGGCCGAGCTGGCGTACGCGTTTGACGAGGGCGCAGAACTGGTCGAGCGGATTCGCTTCCCGAACGCGCCAGCAGTGCCAGCTGCCCGTGCCGCCGCGTTCGATGCCGC
This sequence comes from Rhodanobacter sp., assembly GCA_041690935.1. Taxonomy (GTDB): domain Bacteria; phylum Pseudomonadota; class Gammaproteobacteria; order Xanthomonadales; family Rhodanobacteraceae; genus Rhodanobacter. Next base: position 5,925 of record JBEPVP010000028.1, on the reverse strand, counting down.
GCTCAAGCTGCTGCACCTGATTGCCGGCGTCAGCTATTACAAGGCCGGTGTGCCGCCGCAGATCGAGGTGGCCGATGGCCCGCTCGACGACGTTACCGCCGAGCTGCTGGATCAGCTGTACCTGCATGGCCTGGCCGAGTTTGCCTATCGCAACGGGCTGGATCTGCGTGGGCGGATTTCGTTCCCACGTGGCGGCGTTGCGCCTGCCGCAGCTGCATTGAATCTGCCCAAGCGTACCCTGGTGCCCATCGGCGGCGGCAAGGATTCGCTGGTCGCAGTGGAAGCGATCAAGGCGATCGGCGGTGACGCGACCGCGGTATGGGTCGGCAACTCGCCGTTGATTGCCGCCTGCGCCGGACGCACCGGTCTGCCCACGCTGAACATCCAGCGCGAACTGGCACCGGCGTTGTTCGAGCTGAACCGGCTCGGCGCGTGGAACGGGCATATCCCGGTGACCGCGGTGAACTCGATGATCCTTGTCGTCGCGGCGATCCTGTACGGCTACGACTCGATCGCGTTCGCCAACGAGCGTTCCGCCTCGGCCGCCACGCTGGAGTACGACGGCCAGCAGGTGAACCACCAGTGGAGCAAGGGCTACGCGTTCGAGCAATTGCTGGGCGACTGGCTGCATACGCATGTCGCTGCCGACCTCGATTACTGCTCGCTGCTGCGGCCGTATTCGGAGCTGGCGATCACCCGTGCGTTCGCGAAGCTGACACCGTATTTCGACGTGTTCTCCAGCTGCAACCGCAACTTCAAATTGCTCGGTCCGAAACCGGCCGATCGCTGGTGCGGGCAGTGTCCGAAGTGCCACTTCGTGTTTCTCGCGCTGGCGCCGTTCCTGCCCAAGCCGCGGCTGCTGTCGATCTTCGGCCGCAACCTGCTGGATGACGAAAACCAGGCCAGCGGTTTCGACGCACTGCTGGAATACCAGGACCACAAGCCGTTCGAATGTGTGGGTGAGGGCGCCGAGGCGCGCGCCGCGATTTACACGCTGAGCCAGCGGCCGGAGTGGCAGGAAGATGCGCTGGTCGCGCGTTTCCGCAGTGAGATCCTGCCGCAGCTCGACGTATCGCTACTGGCGCTGGAGCCATGGTTGGAACCCTCGGCCGAGCACCGTGTGCCGGCGCGTCTGCAGCCCGCGCTGGCGACGATCGGTTGATGCGCATCGCTGATCTGGCCGATCGTCGCATCGCGATCTGGGGCTTCGGTCGCGAAGGTCACGCGGTCATCGGGGCGTTGCGTGCACGCCTGCCGCAGCAGTCGTTGACCTTGTTCTGCAGTCAGGTCGAAGTCGACGCTGCGCATGCGTTCGATGCGGCGCTCGACGTCGTCGCCGGCGAGCCGGACGCCGCAACGCTCGGCCAATTCGATGTGGTGGTGAAGTCGCCGGGCATCTCCGCGTACAAGCCAGCCCTGCTCGCCGCACGGTCACGAGGCACGCACTTCACCTCCGGTACTGCGTTATGGTTCGGCGAAAATCCCGAAGCACGCGTGATCGCGGTCACCGGCACCAAGGGCAAGAGCACCACCAGCGCGCTGATCGCGCACCTGGCGCGCGCACTCGGTGTGCGCACCGCACTGGCCGGCAATATCGGTCTGCCGCTGCTGGAGCTGCTTGGCCAGCGAGCAGATCTGTGGGTGATCGAACTGTCCAGCTTCCAGACCGGCGAAGCCGGGCCGCTGGAACTCGGCGTGATCACCAGCCTGTACGAAGAACATCTCGACTGGCACGGCTCGCGCGAGCGCTATGTCGCCGACAAGCTGCGTCTGGCCGATGTCTCGCGCCAGCTGCTGGTCAATGCACTGCAGCCGGCTCTGCTGGAACGCACACAGAGCCATCCGCAACGCCTGTTGTTCGGTCAGCCGGAAGGCTGGCACGTGGCCGACGGTTTCATTTGTCGCGCCGCGCAGGAAGTATTCCCGATCACGCAGCTGGCGGCACCGGGCCTGCACAACGCACTCAATGCCTGCGCCGCGCTCGCCGCGCTGGAAGCGATCGGCATGGACGCGCTGGCCGCCGCGCCGGCGCTGGCCCGCTTCCGTCCGCTGCCGCATCGCCTGCAGCCGCTCGGCGAACGCAACGGCTGGCACTGGATCAACGACTCCATCAGCACCACGCCGTTGGCCACTCTGGCCGCGCTGGAAAGCTTGTCCGGTCGGGAAGTCACCGTACTGGTCGGCGGCCACGACCGCGGGCTGGACTGGAGCCCGTTCGTCGAGGCGATGGGCAACGCGCCGGCGCACGTGATTATCTGCATGGGCAGCAATGGCGCGCGCATCGAGACCGCGCTGCGCACGGCCGGGGTGGCCTGTCCGATCCTGTTGGTGACCGATCTCGCCAATGCGGTCGCGGCGGCGAGAAATTGTACACCCGAGCATGGCGTGATCCTGCTCTCGCCCGGCGCGCCCAGCTTCGATCAGTTCAAGGACTATGCGGAACGCGGGCGCCGGTTCAGTGCGCTGGCCGGCTTTGATCCGGCCGTCATTGCTGGCATCGACGGGCTGGGCATCGAGGGGGCTCTGCGCGATGAGTCAGCATGCGCAGGCTGATTGCCAGCTACATCGTCGATGACGGTTTCCTGATCCGAATCGCGGGAATGTTCGCCACGCCGTGAAGCGGAGGGGTTCCTGATCAGTTGCGCTCGATGGACAAGAAAGGCCGTGATCCATGGTGGATTGCGGCCTCTTTGTTTGCGTGCTTCACGCAGGCCACGGTGCATTGAAGATCAAGAGCGGTCGATCGCTTGCGGCGATGGGTTCTACCGTCCATCAAGGGTTTGGAAGGTGCCTGCTACTCGGCGAGATGATGATCGTTCGTCGCATATCTCACGAATGGAGGTGCTATGTCGTATGCACTCGTGAAATATGATCGGGCTGGTTTGGCGGCGCATCCTCGTGTAGCCGTCGCGGCAGATCGGGTTGGCGAGAAAACTCCTTTCAATGCGTGTCGTGGTCCGCGTTGTATTCGGCAAGCTTGCCGCGCAGGAACGTGGCCGAGTCCACGGTGTGGCCATCGGCGAAACGGATCGTGTACTTGATCCCCGATGCCGACGAGCCGGTGGCGCAATACGCGATGAAGTCTTCCGCGGTCTGCACCCGGTCGCCGGCAAAACGCAGTTTCAGGCGCATGTGCGAGGCGGCGCGTTGCGCATCGTAGGCCGTGCCGTTGCGAATGAAGCTCGCGTCCTGCAGGCCGGCCACCGAGGCGATGAGGTAGTCGATCTTCTGCCACTCCAGCGCGTGTTGCTGCGCCGTGTCCTGTTGAGCGAACGCCGGCGTCAACAGCACGACGAACAGCAGGCATGTCGCCAGCATCCTGCGCAGGATGCGATGCCGATGCCCGCTGTCTGTCGTCGTGTGGTGCAGCGGGCTGTCTGATACGGGAAGCATGCGCATATCCTTTTCAGTGGCCGGACTAGAGCATGCCGTCGATCGGCAGCAGTTTGAGCATCTTCACTTCCAGCCGGCGTTGCGTGGTGGCGCCGGGGTCGTGGTCGTAGCGCAGCGGCTTGTCGCCATCGCTCGCCTGCCACTGGATGGCGCCGCCATGCGCCGAACCGTCCGCGGCCAGCACCAGATGGTAGGCGCTCGCCGGAGCGGTGGCGGTGTCGAAGAACCGGGTCACCGCCTCGGCCAGCGGCGGGCAATCGACGATGATGCCCATCTCGGTATTCAGCAGTTTCGAGCGCTCGTCCATGTTCATCGAGCCGATGAACACCAGCCGCTGATCCACCACGATCGCCTTGGCATGCAGGCTGACGCCCGAGGAGGTGCCGCCCGCGGTCGCCGGCTGCGCCGCGCCAGCAGCGGCGCGCAGTTCGTACAGCTGCACGCCGCTTTCAAGCAGCGCAAGGCGATAGCTCGAGTACCCCGCATGCACCGCCGGTTCGTCGGTGGAGGCGAGCGAATTGGTCAGCACCTTGACGGTCACGCCATGCGCGGCGAGGCCGCCGAGATAGTGCGTGCCGCTGTCGCCGGGGATGAAGTAGGGCGAAATCAGCAACACGTCGTGCTGCGCGCCATCGGTCATCGTCTTGATCTGCGGGCCGATGCGCAGATTCGGTTCGTCGTGCGTGGCCTCGATTTTTTCCGGCTGATCGGCGACCAGCGTGGCCGGCCCCCAGAACCACGCGCCGGGACGGTCAGCGGAGGCGCCGTTGGGTAATTCGTCCAGCGTCGCCTGCGCATAATCCGATTGCGCGAACACGCGCGCGTCGTGGGCCAGGTCCGTGCGCAACCGGGCCAGATCGTAGTGGCTGGCGTGCTTGCCACTGAACGCCTTCACCGGATAGGCCGCGTCGCAGTTCCAGTAGTCGTCGAACGCCTGTGAGGCCTGCCTCACCACCGGCCCGATCGCGATCAGGTCCAGGTCGCGGAAGTTGGTGCTGTCGCCGGCGTCGAAATAGTCGTCACCGATGTTGCGGCCGCCGACGATCGCCACGTTGCCGTCCACGATGAACGATTTGTTGTGCATGCGCCGGTTGAGCCGGTGCGCATCCAGCAGGAACTGGGTGGCCTTGGACAGCGTGGACGGGTCGCGCGTGGAGAACGGGTTGAACAGCCGCACCTCGATGTTCGGGTGCGCATCCAGCGCGTCGAGCATGTCGATCTGGTCGCGCACATTGATGTCGTCCAGCAGCATGCGCACGCGTACGCCGCGATCCGCCGCCTGCAGCAGCCGCTGCGCCACCAGCCGGCCGGTCGCGTCGTTGGCGAAGATGTAGTACTGCAGATCGATCGAGTGCTGCGCGTGATCGGCCAGCGCCACGCGGCTCATCAGCGCATTGGTACTGCGCGTGAGCAGGCGGAAGCCCGACTTGTCCTGATGCTGACCCACCTCGGCGTGGACGTAACGCGCGCTTGGCGTGGTGGTGGCCGGTGGCAATGCCTTCGACGGCTGCTTGACAAAGTCGGTGCGCAAGGCCGAGCAGGCGCCGAGCGTCAGCCCGACCACCGTCAACGCCACGATAAAGACGCTACGTCGCAACATGAAACCCCCTGTGCTACCCATTCAAACCGGAATTCGTAGCCACCGTTCCGCCCGCATGCTGCGATGTTGTCCCGGTATCCGGAACAGACGACGCCCGACCGCCGGGCGTGCCAACACTTTGCGCACGATGGCATGAATGCAGCGCGACCGGGCTTTGGGATCACAAACACGCCGGCATCGCGGGACAATGCTGCCTGCGGGACCCGCTGGCTACGTGGAAGGGCGACCGCCGTTGCCGCATTGTCTGTTTGAAGTCAATCGCGCCTCGCGAAAGCTGGCGAAAACCATCGGGAAATACTTGTTGGACCCGGGATGATTTTTCCATCCCGGGTGTCACGGCAGCGCGGGCATCACCGCCGCATCACTGCGCAGCGGTCACACAGGACAGCCCGTTCCCGAGTGCCTGCGGCGAAACCGGGACGGCGGCGAAACCGGGACGGAGGAAGTTAAATCCGTTGTTGTCGCGGAAACCATGGTCAGGTTGGACTTGTTGATCGATTGAATCCGCAGTAGAAAGCGGTCTTTCTCGAATAAGGAAATGCACTGTTGGAAACCCGCGTAGCGCGCCACCCTACTCACGTACGGTCATAAAACTCTTCAACCCCGTCGCGCGGGCAAAAACCGGCTATTGCGCAGCAGTCCCGCCGAGACCAGCGACACCAGCACGCCGACGGGGAAGATCTCCACGAACGTCATCGGCAGGCGGAACATCGGGTTCGCGTACTGGACCTTGAATGTCTCCATGTCGGCGGTCAGCTTCGCCAGCGCCTCGGCGTTCGCGCCTTTCGCCTTCTCGCTCGCGATAATCGCCTGCGCGTAGCTGCTGGCGAAGTCCATGTGCGTCATCGCCTGCACCAGCTCCCACGCAACCACGTAGAAGATCCCGGCGATGAAGCTGACTCCCAGCCCGATCCCGAGCGCAGGCCAGAAGC